>NZ_VICE01000109.1 GCF_006546775.1 Marilutibacter aestuarii | reverse complement strand
CTCGGTGAATCGCGACTTCTTCATGGAATCTCCTGGCTGAGAAACATGCCAGAAAGTTCTACTTCTTGGGTGTCTACCTATCAGGGAAGCTTACGGCTTGGGTCCTCGTACACAGGCATCAGGTGATAGCTGACGTAGGACTTCTTCGTCTGCACCGCCCCGAAAAAGCCCGGCTTGGATCCGGGCGTAGCGGGCGGAATCTCGATGTAGAGATTCCCCGGCGTGTCCGTCCTGATCGACATGCCTGAAGCGTGCTTTCGCAGGATCTTTGAAAGTCCAGAGAACGTCGAATCCAGATCAGCCATGGCGGCGCTCCTGTTGGAGTCGAAAAGTCAGGCCGGCCCGCTGGATCATCCGCCTTGATCAAGCAGCGTCGAGAGGCAAGGTCGGCCTGGACCAACTGTCCTCCCCGATCCGGGGGGTGAGTACGAGAGTAGCTCCGCAGGGTGGTCCGCAAGCGTTATGCGTGACTCGAGCCCAAGGCCCAGCTTCTCCAGAACCCGGATGGAGCCGGCATTCCCGGGCTCCACCAAGCCGATGATCCGCTTGAGGCCAAGGATATCCGTCCCATGCCGCATGACCGCCGTCGCGCTCTCCGTCGCGTAGCCCAGCCCCCAGTAGCGCGGGAGGAAACGATAGCCAATATCCGTTTCGCACAGGTCTTCCAGGTACTTGAGGCCGCAGAAGCCAACGAGTTCCCCAGTCGACTTCTCGATACAGGCCAGCCGACCATATCCATGGATGGCGTAGTCCCTCAGCGGGCGTGCGGCGAGCAGCCCCCGCACCTCGGCAAGCGACTGCAGCGGTGACTCCCCGGTGAAACGCAGCACCTCCGGGTCCGACACCAAAGGCCAGTACGCAGACGCATCATCCAGCGTGAAAGGCCTCAATTCGAGACGTTCAGTCTGCAGGGAGGTCATCCAAGGGCCTGTCGCTTGAGTTGGACCGACCCGCGAAGCGGCGGGGCGTTGCTACGAAAACGAAACCGAAACAGGCGAAACAGGGGTCAGAGTACCGTTTCTCACCTCTCGTAGAGAAAGCCTACTCTGACCCCTGTTTTGCAGTGCGATGCTATCGCCCACAAACTCAACACACGACCGAGGAAGTGCCTCGGCTACTACGACACTCCACAAAAACGCCTGTTCGACTGATCAGCGTTGTCGCAATTGGTGGTTGAATTCACCGCTCATAAGCAGCCCTCGACATACTGCACAGCTTCTGCTGTCCCGGCGTAGTAAATCTCTACTCTATTGTTGTCTGTCTCGAAGCGAATGCCAAATCTATTATCTTGAGAATACTGAGTCAGATACGAGCCTTGTGGCCCGGCGTAGTGGTGCTGTGAAACTTGGATGCGGGGATATGTTGCAACAGTGCTTTCTTGAGTTGAGCCAACTTCTATGCCAGAAAAGGTTTTGATAGCGCTGTTGGTGATATCAACCCTGGCCAGATGGCCATCAATGATCATGAATGAAACGCCTTCGTGGCCGCTCTTTGCTGAAAGGTACTGGCATCCGCCAACATCAAGATCTAGCACTAGACTTGAGCCAAGCACTTGCTCTAGCTCGTCTTGCTTCATACCAATTTTGGCTGGGCCATAGCCAGAGTATCCGACGTACCATCCTTCGCTCTCTGCACGGAGATTGGCAGCTTGGAGGCATAAAGCAGCAATGAAAAAGGCTAGAAGTTGCTTGGTCATGAGCTCTAACACCTGAGTTAAGCCGCGCCGCGAAGCGGCGTCGGCTTGGACGAATTGTTGGCCGAAACGGGGGTCAGAGTACCGTTTATCACCTCTCGTAGAGAAAGCCCACTCTGACCCCTGCTTTCCATGTTTTCACAACGAGGAAACAGCCAAGCCGCAAGCTCAAGACAAGGATGTCATGCGCCCCGGGTTGACGGGAAGCTCCCTAGGGAATCGTTGGGCTGCATTACTGCCACGAGCCGTGCCTATCTACCCAACGGATACAATGCCAGTACCAGGCAGCAGCTCCGACGAAAGCTACGCCGACAATTAGGTACTTGGGATCTCGCTGGAGACCTAGGAATAGACTTCCTGGTACGACTGCCATGCTGAACCACAAGAAGCTGGTTGCAGCTCTGCGAGTGCCCACTTGCCAAAGTCCGAGCTTTACCCATTCAGGTCGATCGCTGGTGTTCTTTGAAAAGCTCACGTGATCTCCTCATGAGGCCTGGCACCCTGAGTTAAACCGCGAATCGAAGCGGCGTCGGCTTGAATGATTTGTTGGGTGCCATAGCCGTGACCTGCTCGGAGACAGCGGTGTCGCTTGGGCATGACGGTAAGAGCTTGCCCGTAAAGCCGAGGGTCATTGACCCAGAAGGACCTGAAGTAACAACGACGTACCCAGAGTGAGGTTGAACGGCGCTCGGAAAGATGCGTGACAGATCAGTGTCTTTCACGAGCTGAATGGCGTTACGGTCAAAGGTGTTGCTACCGGAACTTGAAACGATAGCCGTGTCTGTAAAGCGACCGCGCCTGTTGAGCGTGGCTTCAATGCAAGTGACGTAACCATCCGCGGGCGCTTGCGCCACCGAGCCTGCTGATGCAATTGCAAGAAGTGCAGAAAGGATCATACGGTACCTGATACCAGAATTAAGCCGAGTCGCGAAGCGGCGTCGGCTTGAATGAATTGTTGGGCATTGAACCCGTGGTGCACAAACTGAAGGGTGCAGAGTAATGCACCTGACCTGCCAGATCCTCAAATTGCACGCGGTAGCGCAGCGCGCCAGAGATCGGGGTGCCCTCCGGGAGATAGAGCAAGAACTCCGTCTCGTCGCCGGGACCGACAGAGACAGTTGCCAGAGGCAGGGGGCCGTGTCCGGCAGGGCTCTTGTAGGTTTGCGTAGGATCAGATGTGCCGCTCAGGATTGAGTAGTACGGCCAACCCATCCGGAACGGTGGACCCGGCTCGCTCTGCGCCTTGATACGTAGCGTTCCCGGCCCGGAGTTGCGGACTTTGAGCAGAACGGAATGGTCCTGGCCAAAGAGCCCGCAGCTCTCAGCAGTGGAGCTTGCGCGTGACGTGACAGATGAGGTCTGGGCTGGAATGAGCACGCAGCCAGCGACTAGAAGTGTCAGTAGCAGCGCGCTTACTCTCATATGTCTAACACCTAAGTTAAGCCGAGCCGAGAAGCGACTTCAGCTTGAACGAATTGTGAGGCGCTGGTTGCGACGAGCTAGTCATACCAGAAGCCTACAGTGCTGAGCCAAGTGCAGAATGAACTTGCCGATTCTCTCGACTCTGCCGAGTTGGGACCAAATTCCTCCCGGTCGGTTGTGGCCTGACGGAGCAGGATGTGTCCGTGGATGATCTTTGATTGGTTGAGCGCCCCGAACTGGAACTCACCCGCCAGGTCGTCGCGCGCAATCATGTCCTTTAGCTTTTGGGCGGCCTCAATCGCAGCCGACTGGCTGAGGTCAGATTCCAGAATGCGCATGTCCGGCTCGATCTGGCTTTCGAGACCCCGACACAATTCCGGGCTGGCCGAAGCGCTGGCTAAGACAACGATTGCAAGCGCAGAAGAAAGGGTCATTGAAGCGCCTAACACCGGAATTAAGCCGAGCCGCGAAGCGGCTTCGGCTTGAATGATTTGTTGGATGCGCTCACGGCTGTGGACTCATGTACGCGCTCCATGAAGGAAGGCGGTGCTTGCGGGCAAGATGGCGGAAGTAGACCGCCATGAATAAGCCAAACAGCAAGCCAGCCAGAACGGCCGAGCTGAGCATGATCCACAGCGGCATGCCTTGGCGCAACCACATGAAAAGCCACATCAAGATGCCCCAGAGCACGCCAAAGAAGCTGCCCATGAGCAAAGCGACGGGCCAGAACCCCATGAAAAGTGGTGGTGGGAGATCAATGCCCAAGCGCCACAGGAGCCTCCAAAGAGGAGGGGCAGCAGTGTATGGCGACACACCAAGTGCCCTAAGGTGCTCTTGCATTCGATTCAGTTTGTCAGGATCTGTCATGCGCATCCAACACCAGAATTAAGCCGAGCCGCGAAGCGGCTTGGGCTTGAATGAATTGCTAGTCACTGTAGGCACGCTAGCAGGTCCAGTAAACCTTGTCCGCCAGGTCAATGACCTCCGGGCCGTCGCTGCAACCGCCGACCTCCCGGGCTGACCTATCAGCGCTCTTGTCGCCAATGATCCATTGGCCGGAGCCGGCGTGCCACATAAGTTCGCCCTCAGCCAGAATCCCGGCAGGAAATGGGTCTGAAGCCCTCGGGTTGACCACAACGATATGCGTACCGCTGATGGTCACGTTGAGGCGGATGCTAGGGATGGATGGCTGTTCGGCGAAGGGGTGCTGGAAGACGTAGTGGCCGGACGCAATTGGGAGCGATGGTTCAGACTCCGGAGAGCAGCCGGCGGCTAGGACTGCGGCTAGGAGGGCGATCTGCGTCATACAGTGCCTAACACCTGAGTTAGGCGGCGCCACGAAGTGGCGTCGGCTTGGACGAATTGTTAGGCGTCGCAGGTTCACAAAGTAAGTGCAACACCCGCGACGCCCGGGAAAAGGACGGTGAGCTGGCAGACTGAAGGGGATCACTCCGGCAAGAGACGATCT
>NZ_VICE01000108.1 GCF_006546775.1 Marilutibacter aestuarii | reverse complement strand
TTGAACTCTTCCGTATACCGCTTGCCACTCATACACACCTCCGTGATTGCCATAATGTACGGCTTGGAGATGTCTAGTGAACCCGGGGCGATTCATATCGTGATCATCATGCTTACGGACAAGACGCCTCTGACTACGGAGGCGTCCCAACGCTTCCCAATCTGCTGAGACGTATTGCGGCAAAGTTTTGCGAGGATGGGCAGAGCGCTCCGATCCAGCGCCCAAGACTCGCAAATGCGGAGCGCAACTTCTTCACCCGCGCCCTGTGCAAGTACTTCTGGCAAGGCTGGGGCGACGTATCACCGGCAATCGTGCGCGACTTGGTTTGCATGTTCTACTCACAAGGCATAGATGAGAACGAGGTCTCGCAGATGGCGGCACGTGTGAAACAGGCATTCCCGCTCCCGCCAGAGCCTGAAACTTCCAGGGATATTTTGTAAGGGGTTCTTTCAGGGGCGCACGTCCGCCTGTTTCATACCGTAGCTATCCGAAGCCGTCCACGCGCATGTGGGCGGCATGTAGGAGACGGCTATGCACTCGATTGATTCACCGACCTACCGGCCGCTGGTCCCGGCCTGCGCAGACCATGGAATCAGCCGGTCCGTCGCTTTTGAGCTGGCGCGCAATGGGCAGCTAGACACCTTCACCATCGGAACCCGCCGATACGTCTACCTGGACAGCCTCCGCACCCTGCCGGAGCGTCTGGCCCGGACAGAGGTCGCAGCTCGATGATCGGGCACCGAGTCGCGGAGATGCCCCGCCCCCTCATCTTTGGTGTCGTTCGCCATGAGGCCACGGGCTTCCTTGTTGACCCGCAAGATGGAGTCATCTACGGCGTTCGTGGCACGCCAATCGGCAGCTTGTGCGCGGACGGGTATGTCCGGATCGGTTGGCTCAGTCGCGGGTGCCAGTATGCGCACCGAGTCGTCTATGAGGCCGTGCATGGGGCCATTCCGCAGGGTCTAGAGATTGATCATCTCAACGGGATCAAAGCGGACAACCGCATCTCAAACCTTGAGGCTGTCACGCGCTCTGAAAACGCCAAGAGGGCACTGGCCAATGGTCTCGCGCCAGTCGGCGAACAGCGCTCGCAATCCAAATTGACGGACGCCCTGGTGAGCGAGATTCGCGCTACCGCGGGCTTCAAGTCGGAAGCAGAGTGGGCCCGCGAACTAGGCATGGATCGAAGCACAATTCGCGCGGCCCGCGATGGTACGACCTGGCGCCATGTGCCACTGCGCGGACGCAGCCGTCCAAGCCAACCCACTTCCACCCGACGCAACTCGCGTCCTTCTCAAAAGGCCGACCGGCGTCCCCCTCCTAAGGGGAAGGGCTGATGGGCAGAGCTTAGGGGCCGAGGGGTCGGCATGGACACAATCAAGATTGAGATGGCGGAGCGCTTCTTGGGCGCTCTGTCCGGCGATTCAGTGCACACATTCCAGACCTTCGATGACGCCAAGAGCGGCCAGAGGGGGTTGACGCGCGTCCTCCATGGGCCGCTAAGGCGCCTTGCGTCACGACTTGTCGGCATCAATGAGCGAGGCGGCGGTGTGTTCTGCATGGTCAACCGTGGAGATGGCTCGGGCCGGCGTGCCGCGAATGTCGTCGCTGCGCGCGCCCTGTTTGTTGACCTCGATGGCGCCCCGCTTGCGCCTGTCATGGCGGCACCGATCCCGCCGCGCATCGTTGTCGAATCTTCCCCCGGCAAGTGGCACGCCTACTGGCCCGTTGCTGACATGCCCTTGGAACCGTTCTCAGCGGCGCAAAAAGCCCTTGCGGCCAAGTTCGGCGGCGACGCCAAGGTATTCGACAGAAGCCGTGTCATGCGGCTCCCGGGCTTTCTGCACTGGAAGGCGGCGCCCTGCCTCTCCCGGTTGATTGAGTGCGACGATCACCCCCTGACCTGGACAGAGATGGCGGAAGCATTCGGGCTGTCCCGAAACCTCAACCTTCCCCAACAGATCCAAAGAGGCGCCCGAAACGAGACCCTGTTTCGGCTTGCCCGCTCCGGAGCAGCGAAGGGTATCCCCAAGGGCGTTCAACTCACAAAGCTGCGTGAGGTCAACGCCACTAGGTGCGAGCAGCCCCTCTCGGACGCGGAGCTGCGCCAGATCGTCTCCAGCGGCTATAAGGCGGCCTCAGACGGCTCGGTAGCCATCCCCCTAGCCGCCCTCGATGGCGAGCCGTACAAAGCGCTGGACGACGCCTCACGGACGCTGCTGCTGCTTGCCTACCGGAAGGCAGATGGCTTCAAACCGTTCCCGCTTGTCTGGAGTGAACTTCGAGAATGGTTCTCTCGGGAAAAGACTTTCATCGCGGTCCGTCGGCGCTTGGTCCAATCCGGCCTGTTGACGGTCGCTGAGCCGGCGCAAGTTGCCATGCCCCGAAAGGGCCGCGGGCCTCGGCCGACCTTCTACCGGCTTGCAATACCCCCCAAAAGCGCCCCCTATTCTACCTCTCCAATACCCCCCTTAACCGCCCTACCTGAAGCTTTACAGGCTATAGGGATTGAGGGGAGGGGAGAGGGGACGACCCCAAAAGGCGCCGCAACGTGACGCGACTGGCGACGCTAAGAGCAGCGCAACGGCCAGGACCGCCGCAATCGACGCCCCCTGCCTATCTCGGGCTGAATGCTGGCGCCCGAGGGATGGCCGACTTCACGACCCGCGACGCAGACGACCTCTTGGTCTGGTACCGATCCCATGGCCGAGAGCGTAGGCTGGCGGTGCAGCTCTACCTTGCGCGGCGAGCCATCGCCTCGGACTGGAAATGCAGCGCGCGACAGGCAGTAGTCGTCATCGAATCGGCAATGGAGCATGTTCGCAGCCGGTCCGCATCAGCGCGGCTCGGGGCCCAAGATGCGGGGATGCGGAAAGGCCACTTTCTGGACTACCGAGCCCGGGCGGGTGCGTGGCTCCGGGCTGGAATATTGGACGCAATATGGCGGTACGAGCAGGGGAACTCTTGCTAGCAGCCTTCAGGCGCCCTACCGATCGATTTCCGGCCCATCACCAAATGCAATCACCCAGCAGAGCCAGCCCGCCCCAAGCAATAGAGCCACATCGAACAATCGAGAGAAGATCATGTTGAGCGTCAACTCGCCAAGCGGGATATGCCCAACATCTGAGTCAAAGTCCCAAAGCCAAGCAAATGCGAGCAGCGCGATCACGGCGGCGACGGAGATTCGGAGGGCGCGAACCACAAAGCGCAAGCCTTTGTAGCAATTCGCCTCAAAGTCGGTCTCAGGCCGAATGTTGAGTATCTCACTGCCAGGAGCGCCGTAGCGCTCTCGCGCCCTTCGCTCAGCAAACTCTTGATCCCTGAAGCGACCAATCATGGATGTGGCCGTCTCTGTCTCACTCCCGTTCCAGCGCTTGTAGGTCACGAAATAGCGGCGATTGAACATGAGGCTTCTCGCACTAGATGGGATGGTCAATTGCTTGACATGGTGACAGTCGCTTCAGAGCACTTTCGACCGGGCCACAACTATCGCATCAACTCACGCAGCCAACCGGCCTATCCCCCAGCAACATCGGTGAGGAACTTCACAACTCGACTCCCTAGCTGCATAATATTGTCCGTCTTGATTGCACCATCCGCCATATCATTGGCCTTCTTCCAGAGTCGCGTAACCTTATTTGCACTCTCCGAATCCGCAGAGCGGATTGCATCAGCTTCAACCGCGAGGTCCCCGACTGCATACTTGAGCGCATCTTTTAGGGCTACCGCGCCACGAATAGGGTACTGAGCCACTGCCAGTTCGGCCTGCCGGATGTGCCTTCGGATCAAAGCCACCAGGCTAGAAGGAAGCGAGCTATCTTGCAGCATCAGCTCCAACTCGTTAATGAGCCCGACGAACTCTCGGAAATCATCCTTGGTGATTTCCTCTTCCTCATCCGGTAGGAGTTCGCCGCACAAGCCCAGCCCAACGTAGACGCCATCAGTTAGGTACTGACGAACACTCTCAGCCTTTGCATGGAGGATGGAGGGGGACAGTGCGTTATCGAGCCCTGCGAGGGTCGATTGGTAGGAGGCCGGCGAAACAGATTGGCCCTCGAGCTTTTCCCGGAGCAGGTCCAGCTCATCTAGCATCAACTGAAGTCGGTAGCCAACTCGAACAAAGTCTCGATTCCTTTGGACACTCTCTAACTCAAAGACTCGTAGCCAACCCGCAACCGCAGAATCCGTAGGTTTGACTGACTTCCACGTCATCAGGACGCGATGCATTCGGGACGCCGGGTTGTTCTTCATAGGCTGACACCTAAGCTTGGCCGAGCGAGCAAGCAGGGCCGGAATGGTTGAGCTTCTTGGCCTTAATTCACCGAGGTCAATGCGCACGGCTTGGCCAACCCCGCCGTCTTTGTACCACCCTCAGTGCCGGGAACTGCATCCAACCGCATCTAGGCATAATTAGCGCTAGGATCCTGCCGACCCCGCCAGTCCTCGCGCGCCGCCCCGCGACATGGGTGGCACCTTACTTCCGAAAGCTGCCTCCGGGCAGCTTTTTTCGTTTTGTCATGCCCTAAAGGGTCGCAAGGATGCGGCGACGGGCCATTAAGGAGATTGAAGCAATGGAATGCGGAGCTGAGAACAGGATGCAACAGGAGGCTCGACACTAATGGGCCTTTACGACCGAATGATGCAGGGCGTGCAGATGGCCGAGGCGGGCAAGGTCGCTGGGCAGAAGTCCAAGCTGCAGAGTCTACTGGGCCAGGCCGTGGCCGACCCGAACGCCCGGCGCCAGGCGCTGGGCCAAGCCGCGATGATCGACGCCCCGACCTCGCTTGCCGTGCAGGAGAAGCTTCAGGGGCTCGATATGGCGGCGATCAGCCAAGGGGCCCGGATGCTCGTCGCTGCCCCTGAGCAGCTGCGCCCGCAGATTTACCGGGAGAAGCTGGCTCCACTCGGAAAGTCGTTGGGCGTCCAGGGCGAGTACACGCCCTTCCTGTACCCGATGATGGAGAAGCTGGCGCAGGCGGGCGGCGGTTCGGATGTCCCGGCGACGCAGCGCCATCAGCAATGGCTGCTTTCCCAGCTCTCCGAGGAAGATAGGCCCGAGGCCCTGAAGTATTTCGCGGGCCTTGGTTCAAGGCCGCTCCAGGAGTCGTTCAGCTCTGAGGTCGTGCAGACCAGCAATGGCCCGATGGTGCTTCAGCGCGGCCGTCTCGGCGAGAACCGTCTCGCGCCGTTCCAGACGGGCGGCTCTGGCGGTGGTGGGATGGCCCCTGGCGCCGGTCAGGCGATGGTGGATGAAACCACCACTCTTGCCACGCAGATGGCCCAGGCGGGCATTTCTGATGCACAGATCGAGGCATTCATTCGGAGCCGGTTGAACGCTGGAGGCATCGATACTCAGCCGCCAATGCAGCGGATGGGCGCGCAGCCGATGCCAGCCGCAGGTTCGCCGATCACCGGCCCCCGGCTCGACCCGGTCAATGGCGGCTACATGGGCGGTGCCCGTCCGCTTTCCGCGGCGGAGGAGGCGGCGCAGAAGCGCCTTGCGGAGACCAACGTGGACCTCTCCACGGCTGATGCGCGCGCAAGGGCAGAGGCTGAAGCCCAGCGGCTCAAGACGGCGGCGCAGAAGGATGCAGAGCTGGAGGCCGAGCGAAACGAACAGGCGCCTAAGCGAGTTGCCCGATATCAGCAGGCCTTGGATACGGCTCAGAACGTGCAGTCGTCCATCCAGAAGGCCCGCAACATGATCGGTGGCATGTCCACGGGCTTCATCGGTGCTCGTTCGCGGGGAATCGAGGGCTCGCCCGCGTACAACCTCGCGGCTGAGATCGAGACGATCAAGGCCAACTTGGGCTTCGACCGACTGCAACAGATGCGCGACAACTCGCCGACTGGTGGCGCGCTGGGCCAGGTGGCAATTCAAGAGTTGACGGCGCTGCAGTCCACGGTGGCTAATCTCGATCCCAACCAAAGCGCGGAGCAGCTACAGCGCAACCTCGACCGGATTGCTGACCATTACTCCAAGTGGTCTGAGGCTGTTCGGGACGCGCTTCGGGAGGAGGGTGCGGGCGGCAACGCAAGTAAAGCGCCTCAAGCGGGATCCGTGCAGGATGGGTACAGGTTCAAAGGCGGCAACCCTGCAGACAAGAACAACTGGGAGAGACTGTGATGGCGGGCCCTTGGGAGAAATATCAGGAGGAGTCCGGCCCATGGGTCGAATACGCGGCCGAGCCAGACTTCTCGAACGTACAGGCGCGTACTCAGTTTGGATCAGGTGTGCTGTCCCCTGAGCTTCCAGAGCAGGTCCAGATCGTGCCAGGCGGCACGGCAACCTATGATGGTCCATCTCTCGCGCCAAGTGCCTCGACCCTTCAACCGATTGCTCCCGAGGAGGCAGCGCGGCGGTCGGCAGAAACATTGGCCGCGGCAGGTTCTTTGATGACGGCAGAGGAAGCCAAGGCAGAGATGTTCCGGGAACTCCCCATGCCCGCCCGCGCAATGATCGGCGTAGGGTCAAGAGTTGGGGCTGCAGTTCGTGGGGTGGATCAGCTCTACGCTAAAGCGGCTGATATGGTCGCCCCTCGACGGTCAGGTCTGGCGGCGTTGGTGACGGGCGCTCCCGCTACTCGCTATGAGCAATCCATGGCGCGCGAAGCACAGGCCCGGCTGGACGATGCGTACATGGACGGGGACACGGCGGCCAGCGTGGGTAAGTTCGCGGGTGACGTGGGACTTATGGCGGCCCCTGGGGGCGCTGTGGCGCGTACGCTGGGAACGACAGGGAAAGCGGCCCTCGCGGCTAACGTCGGCCTTAGCGCGGGTTACGCAGGCTTGCAGCCGGTCGTCGAGGGCGAGAGTAGGGCGGCGAACACGGCCACTGGCGCGGTTTTTGGGGCGGGAGGGCACGTTGTGGGAGATCGCATGGGAGCGCTAGCGCGGCGTTTCTCAAGGAGTATCCCCGAGGAGACCCGCCAGCTCGCACAGCGCGCGGACGAACTGGGAATCCCGCTGCACGCATCGCAGGTGTCACAGTCTCTCCCGGTAAAGGTGATCGCCTCGGCTGGCAAGTACCTGCCATTCAGCGGCTATGGCAAGGCGGCGACTCGGCAGCAGGAGGGCTTCAATCGAGCGGTGGGACGCACGTTTGGTGTAGACGAAGCTGCGCTGTCGGATGACGTGATGGCGGGCGCCCGAAAGCATATCGGCCAGGTCTACGACGACGTGTTCGATCGCAACGCGGTCACATTGAATTCTGACGACCTGCGAGCGATGGCGACTGTGGAGAGGGACGCTCTGCGCGACATGACGGCGGATCAAGCGGAGGTGGTACGTAACCAGTTCCAGAAGATCCTGGATGACTTCGCCGACGGTGCCGTGTCGGGCCCGAAGTACCAGGCGCTACGGGAGTCACTGAGGGGCGCTGCGGACAACGGTCGGATGGGGGTGGCAATCAAAAAGCTGCGCAAAGTCCTTGATGACGCTGCGTACCGCTCAGTCGGCGAGGACGATGCCAGTTTGTTGCGCCAGGCAAACAAGCAGTGGGCCAACATGAGAGTCGCCCAAAAGTCGCTGCAGCAGGCCGCTGGCGCGTCGGGAGACATCCGCCCGGCATCCCTGTGGCCGCTGATCCGTCAGGGCAGTACAGGCGAAATGCGGGAGCTGGCGAGGATGGGGCAAACAATTCTCAAAGACCCCATTGCCGATAGCGGCACCGCACAGCGTTCACTCATCTACAACTTGTTGATGGGCGGAGGCAGCATCGCCAATCCGGCCCTGATCCCTGTCATCGCGAAAGCGGCGATGGGTGGCGCAACCCTAGGGCGGGCGGCTAACAGCCAAGGCCTAGCCAAGCTTCTGGCAAAGCCCGCTACTGGAGAAGGGGCGGGTAGGCTCGCAAACTTGCTGGCTCCTGCTTCTGCGGCTGGACATGCCCGCAAAGAGCGGAACGACCCTAAGGGTAGCAAGCTCGCGGCCATCGCTGCCGGCGCGTATTAGCGTCAAAAGTAGAGCCAAGTAGAGGATGTCGGACGACCACCGCCCCCTATTGTCGGCGATCGCAGGCGAGTGCTTTGAAGAATTTACTAGAGGAAGACAATGGCGGGTGGGCACGGCGTGTGAAGGGATACAGATCGTTGCCCGGTGACGTTGGCAGTGGGGAGCCTCTACACACGGCGTTCCAGCGTGATTTCTTGGATGAAGGCGGCTCGCTCAACTTCAGGAAACAGTGCTCCTTGGGTGAGCAGTCGGGTCGCGATCTTTGCAAGAGTGCCAGCGCCCGACTCACTACTTATCCACAGGAAAGGTCGTCACCATATGCGGGAACTCTCGTTCTCTCCTATGGTCGTATGGTATACACCACGAGAAGCAAGTCATGGCTCCATTGCAGGCGTGCCGCCTGCTAAGATTGGGCCTCACGGAGGGGTTCATGAACAGCAAGATTAGCGAGGCGTTTGAGGCTAAACCGATCGTCGAAGAGGTGCTCACGGTCACGCGGTTTCTTAAGTTGAGTGTCGAGGAGAAACAGCGAGTGAAGGAGAGCCAGATTGTGCCGCCAAGACTCGGTGCAAGTGGCTTTGGAGGGATACTGGTTCGTTACAAGTTACCTCAGTATCGAGTCGGCCCATGAGTGGGAATTCACCTGCACTCGGTGAGGAATCGCCGAGACCGGAACGTGACGAACTCATCGCTCAGTACATCGAAACGCAGAAGCAAGAGATTGCTCTGAAGGCCCAATCTCTGGAGTTTGAGAAGCAGAAGGACAGCCACTCTTTTGCATACAGCAAAGAGGCCTTGGCAGCCCAGGAGCGAGACAGAAAAGATGAACGCGACTGCAAGCGGCAACAGCGAAGGGATGCACATCGGTTTCTTCTTTGGATCGCTACAGTAATCGCACTGCTGATCGGAGCAGCGCTCTATCTCGATAAGGAAGATGTAGCAATGGAGCTGGTGAAGGCTATTGTTTACATTGCGGCAGGTGCAGCAGCCGGCTATGGAATCGCGTCCAAGAGAGCCGAAAAGGATGATGATCCAGCGGGCTCTTCGTAGCCGCGCCGATAAGAGAGGCGTGGCTCTCTGGCAGTCTGTAGGGGAAGAGTGGTAAGCAGAAGACCACTCCAAGAACGCGCCGCCGAAAGAAGCTGTGCCAATCCACGGGTGCAGGCGCACCCGGTCGAGAAAGCCGATGCGCGACCGTCCCGATGCGCGGCCGTCGGTCCATCACGTTCCCCCTCTTCATTTGGAAGATTCTCCGCCCGGCCGCCTCACTGGAAGGGATGGTGAGACCGCCATCCCTGCCGGGACCCAGAGCGGCGGATGGCGTGAGGCCCGCCCTGTTCGCCGGGGAGGAGCATACCTCGCTATGTCGGCTGCGACCATCGGAGGCCGCCGCGTCGGAGTGTAGGACTTTTCCGATCCAGGGCCCAGCAACCGACCGATCCCACCCGAGCCGGCGCCGGTGTACGCTTCAAGCTCGATTCCACAGGGGGACCCACCATGCTTCGAAACGCCATTCTGCTGGGCTCTCTGGCGCTGCTTTCAGCCTGCGCCACGAACAGCGTTACGCACCAAGCCATCACCGCGCCGGTTGATCTGCCGTTCCGCTACACCATCCTCAACACAGAGGAGGCCAGCGTCGAGGGACTGGCGATGTTGCGAGAGGCCTTGGACGAGCGCCTGCAGGCGGCTGGCAAGCTTGCGGCTACGCCGGAGAGCCCGGCTGTCCCGGTCGAGATCACCATCACGAACTACTATATGCGCCACGGCGGAGCGCGCTTCATGGTGGGGATCATGGCCGGCCGCGACAGCCTGCGCAGCCGCATTCGGGTATTCGATGGTGAGGGGAAGCAGATCGGGGCCTTCGAGGTCGAAAGCACGAACGCGACGGCGTGGGGGACCACTGGGGGCATGATCGACAAGCATGCCGAGGAGATCGTGGCGAAGCTCACCCAGTCGTAGCCGCCGGCCTAAAGTCGCCATCCAACTGCGATTCGGCGGCGCAGGAGGATTTTGGCCCAAACCGGGCGATTGTGCCTACCCCGAACCCGACCCCAGCATCCGGCAATGGTAGGGGCCATAGTAGGGACGATCCGGCGAGAGAAACGAAAAAGCCCCTTGGATCAGGGGCTTATCGCTAAAACTGGCGGAGAGGGGGGGATTCGAACCCCCGAGGCGCTATTAACGCCTGCCTGATTTCGAATCAGGTACATTCAACCGCTCTGCCACCTCTCCGGTGCCTGGCCGGCGGTTGATCTCGCCGGGCGCGGGGGCGTCATCATACGGTTGGAGGCGGCGCCCGGCAAGCCTCTTCGCAGGGCCCGCACCGCGCCCTGGCGCGGGGCAGGGCGCCCGGGGCCCGCGTTACACTGGGCCCTCATTCCATCAGGTGGTTCCCCGATGTCCGAAATCCTCGTCCCCGTCTCCTTTGGCGAACTGCTCGACAAGATCGCGATCCTGCAGATCAAGTCCGAGCGCATGAGCGACGAGGCCAAGCTGGCCAACGTGCGCAAGGAGCTGTCGGCCCTCGAGCAGACCTGGATGGCGCATCCGGCGGCAGGCAAGGACATCGTCCGCCTGCGCGCCGACCTCAAGGCGGTCAACGAGCGCCTGTGGGTGATCGAGGACGACATCCGCATCAAGGAGAAGGCGCAGGCCTTCGACGAGGAGTTCGTCAAGCTCGCCCGCAGCGTGTACTTCGAGAACGACGAGCGCGCCCGCATCAAGAAGGACATCAACCTTGCCCTGGGCTCGTCCTATGTCGAGGAAAAGTCCTACCAGGACTACGGCGCAGGCCAGGGCGCGGGCTGAACGCAAGCCCGGCCGCGAGGGCGGTCAGGTCGCCGCGACGCGGTCCACGCGACACAGGTAACAGCCGTGCCGGGCATGGTGCAGGTGCAGGAAGTCGACCTCCCCGCGCCCGAGCATGGCGCTGATGCAGGGCTCCAGCACATCGCCCGCGACCACGTCCGCGTCGAGCAGGTCGCCGTTCGCGCCGTAGGCCCGGACCGACAGCAGCTTGCTGCGGAAGCGCGGCGGCACTTCGTCGATGCCGGGGCGGGCCTGGCGCGCATGCCTGCGCACGAAGACGGCGCCCGAAGCGCGGTAGGGTGAAGTGCTGTCGTGGTACGGGTGGGTCACCAGCAGCACCTCCTCGCCCACGGCCGCATCGACCAGGCTGACCCGGCAGGGAAAGTTCCGCGGATGGACCGCCACGAGGCGCCGTGCGCCACGTGCGGCGAGTGCGGTGTCGTCGAGCTCGAACAGGGCCTCGAACGCGTCGGCGGGCAGGGCGGTGATGCGGAAGTGGGGCGTCGTGGCCATCGTGGGGCTCCATGTGAAGGAGCGCCATCCTCGCGCGGCACGAGCGCGCCTTCTCGCCGTTTCCGGACGTCGAAGCGGCGTGTCCTCCCGTTTCAGTTGGCCAGGGCGTAGGCCGCGACCGCGAACGCCAGCACGGCCGCCGTCGCCGCGACCACGGCGATGGCCTGGGCCCGGCGCAGGCTTCTTTCCTGCGCGGCGAGCGCGTGGCGCAGGCCGAGCAGGGTGTTCTCCAGTTCCTGCGAGGCGCGTGTCAGCGTCGCCAGTGTCTGTTCCATCTCGGCGGCGACGGTCTTGATCGCCTGGTCGTTGTGCAGGACCGCGTCCTGGAGTTCGGCGATCTGCTTGGGTACCTGCGAGGGCTCGGCGTTGCGGGTGAACATCGGCCGCGCGGCGCGGACCAGTTCCGGCAGCAGCGGCGCCATGACGGTGAACCAGGAAGCCATCAGGTCTGCTCCAGTGTCGAAGGGGTCGGGTGGTCGGCGCGATAACGCTCGAAGGCGGCGATCGCGTCGTCGACGCCGATCAGGTCCATCACGCCGGGGTACTCGACCTTCGTGCCCCAGCGAAGCGCGGCGGCGGACTTGCCCAGGAAGCGGCGCGCGGCGTCGTCGTAGCGGTCGACGCAGTAGCGGCGGTCGCTGTAGGGACCGCTGCGCGCGGGATCGGTCGCCGCGTGCAGGCCCAGGACACGCGTGCCCATTGCATTGGCGATGTGCATCGGTCCGGAGTCGGGCGACACCAGCAGGTCGGCGCGGGCGAGCAGGGCGGGCAACTGCTTGAGCGTGTCCCGGCCCACGAGGTCGAGCACCGGATGGCGCATGGCGGCGACGATCGCATCGGCGGTGCTGCGCTCGAGTTCGCTGCGCCCGCCACACAGCACCACCCGCCAGCCCAGCCCGGCGGCATGGTCGGCCAGGGCTGCGTAGCGGTCGGCTCGCCAGTTGCGCAGCGCGTGGCTCGAGCAGGGCGAGACCATGAGCGTCGGGCGCCCGTCGGCCGGCCACTGCGCCGCCGCCCACTCGAAGGCGTCCATGGGCACCGGCATGTCCCAGCGCACCGCCTCGCGTCGCAGTCCCAGCGGCTCGCAGAAGCTGCCCAGCACGTCGAGCACGTGCGGCCCCGGCCGGTCCGGAATGCGCTCGTTGACGAACAGGCCGTGCAGTTCCTTGGCGCGCCGCCGGTCGTAGCCAATCCGCCGGCGTGCCGGGATGAAGGCCGAGAGCAGGTTGGCCCGGGCGGCCAGCTGCATCTGCAGCAGGGCGTCGAAGCGCGGTGCATCGCCCAGCCAGTGGCGCAGGTCCCGTCCGACCGCGCGCATGCCGGCCAGCCCGCTCTTCTTGTCGTACTCGATGAAGTCCACGCCCGGCAGGCCATCGAGCAGGCGGCGCTCGCCACGACCGATCACCCAGGCCAGGCGGACGCCGGGCCAGGCCGACTGCAGGGTGTGGACCAGCGGCAGTACGTGGGTCACGTCGCCCAGCGCCGACAGGCGCAGCAGGCAGATCGAACCCGGCTCGCGGGCGCTAGGTGAATGGGGCGTTGTAATTGTTAGACTCCAAGACAATGACCGGCTACGACGCCACCGAGGGATTGACGCCATTCCGGGACGATACCGGCTACGGCGCGATTCTGTTCGACCTGGAGCGCGTGCGACAAGTCGCGCCGGAATGGTTTTCGCCCGCGTACTGGGGGGACAAGGCGCGCGCCGTCGAGAGCGGCGGCCGTGGCGGGGCCTGGTTCGTCGACACGCCCGTCGGCCCGGCGGTGCTGCGACGCTACCTGCGCGGCGGCGTGGCGGCCCACTTCAGCCGCGATCGCTACTGGTGGCATGGATCCAATCGCACCCGCAGCTTCGCCGAGTTCCGCTTGACCCGCAGCGTGATCCGTCGCGGCCTGCAGGTGCCGCGCCCGATCGCGGCCTATTACCGCCGCGAAGGCCTCCGCTACCAGGCCGCGATCCTGCTTGATCGCATCGAGGACGTGCGCTCGCTGGCCGACCGCGCCGCGGTGGCCGCCGATGGGGCGCCGTGGGAGGCCGCGGGACGGCTGGTGGCGCGCAGCCACCGGATCGGCCTCGACCACGCCGATCTCAACGCGCACAATCTGCTGTTCAACTCGGCGGGCGCCGGCTGGGTCATCGACCTGGATCGCGGCGAGCTGCGGATCCCGGCGACGGGCTGGCGCGAGCGCAACCTGTCGCGGCTGCAGCGGTCGCTGCTCAAGCTGCGAGGCGAGCGCCCCGTCGAGGACGTCAAACGCGATTATGCGCGCCTGCGCTCGGCTTACGATGCGGTCTGGGCGCGCGGATACTGAGGTGACCGTGCAGGAGAACAACGCGGGGCCAGCCGAGGCCGGGATGGACTGGAGCCTGCGGCTGCAGGGCGTGGGCAACGCGGCAGCGGTCGAGCTGGGCTCCGCGATGGCGACCATCGAGCGCGACCGCAGGCCCTGGCTGAGCATCGACTGCGGCGCGGAGGGCCTGACCGCGTTCATGGCGCACTACGGCCATCCGCCGCGCGCGCTGTTCATGACCCACACGCACATGGATCACGTCGCCGGCTTCGAGCGCCTGTTCATCGACAGCCTGTTCGACGCGCAGTGGCGCGGCCGGGTGCGGCTGTACGTGCCGGCGCCGCTGGTACCCCTGCTGCACCAGCGCGTGGGCAGCTACCCGAATGCATTGGCCGAAGGGGGCGTGAATTTCTGGGACGCGTTCCAGATGATCCCGGTCGGCGACCACTTCTGGCACGAAGGCGAGCGGCTGGAAGTCTTCGCCACCCGGCACCACTGGCCCGAAAGTGCGTTCGGCTTGCGCCTGCGCGGCAGCCTGGTGTGGACCGGCGACACCCGCCCGATCCCGGAACAGTTGGCGCGCTGGGCCGATGCCGAAGAGCTCGTCGCGCATGATTGCGCGCTGGTCGGCAACCCGTCGCACAGCGGCATCGACGACCTCGAGCGCGAGTACCCTGCCGCGCTGCTGGCGCGCTGCGCGCTCTACCACTACGCCAGCCTGGAGGACGCACGCGCCCTGCGCGACCGCGGTTATCGCGTGCTCGACCCGGGCGAGCTGGTGCCGTTGCGCCCGCCGGTGGCACTGCCGGTGGCGCATGCATGAGCATAAGCGTCACCGCCACGCCCGCGGCCGGGCAGGGGCAGGAGGGCCTCGTGCGCGACCGCCTGGATAGACCGCTCCGCGACCTGCGGCTGTCGGTGATCGAGGCCTGCAACTTCCGTTGTCCGTACTGCATGCCCGCCGATGACGTGCCGGCCGATTACGGCTTCGATGCCGCCACGCGCCTGTCCTTCGACCAGATCGAGACCCTGGTACGCGCCTTCGTCCGCCTGGGCATGCGCAAGCTGCGCCTCACCGGCGGCGAGCCCCTGCTGCGCCGCGACCTGCCCGCGCTGGTCGAACGGCTGGCGCGCATCGACGGCGTCGAGGACATTGCCCTGACGACCAATGGCGTGCTGCTGCCGCGCCACGCCGCCGCCCTGCGCGCCGCCGGGCTGGACCGGGTGACGATCAGCCTCGACGCGCTGGATCCGGAGCTGTTCCGTACCCTGTCGGGCGGTCGGGGCGAGGTCGCCCAGGCCCTGGCCGGCATCGAGGCCGCGCGCGCCGCAGGATTCCCGGTGATCAAGTTGAACTGCGTGGTCCAGCGTGGCGTGAACGAGCACCAGGTCCTGCCGCTGGTCGAGCGCTTTCGCGACAGCGGCATGGTGTTGCGTTTCATCGAATACATGGACGTGGGCACCTGCAACCACTGGCGTCGCGAAGGCGTGGTGCCTTCGGCCGAACTGCGCGACGCCATCCACGCGCGCTGGCCGCTCCAGGCGCTGGATCCGCACTACCGCGGCGAGGTCGCCGACCGTTACGGCTTCCTGGACGGGCGGGGCGAAATCGGGTTCGTCAGTTCCGTCAGCGCGCCGTTCTGTGGCGACTGCCATCGCGCGCGGGTGTCGGCGGACGGCCATGTGTACACCTGCCTGTTCGCCGGCGACGGCCACGACCTGCGCGCGGCCCTGGCGGGCGGCGAGGATGCGCTGGTCGAACGTCTGGCCGCGATCTGGAGCACGCGCGCCGACCGCTACAGCGAGATCCGCGGTGAGGCGGGCGGCTCGCGCCGGCACGTGGAGATGTTCCTGGTGGGCGGTTGAGTCCATCGGCTGCCCGAAGCTGCAGTCCGTCGCCATCGGGGTCACAATGACGCCATGAAGAACGCCGCGTCCCCCCGCCCCGCGAAAAAAGCCCGCGCAGGCCTGACCCACCTCGACGCCCAAGGTCGCCCGGCCATGGTCGACGTGTCCGACAAGGCGGTCACGCCGCGCGAAGCCCGTGCCGAATGCCAGGTCCGCTTCCCGGCCGAGGTCGCCGCGCAATTGCGCGAGAGCGGCCTGCGCAGCGCCAAGGGGGGCATCGTCGACACCGCGGTGATCGCCGGCACGATGGCGGTCAAGCGTACCCATGAGCTGATTCCGTTCTGCCATCCGCTGCCGATCGACGGCTGCCGGATCGCCGTCGAATGGGATGGCGACAACCGCCTGCGCATCGAATGCAGCGTGCGCACCACGCATCGCACCGGCGTGGAGATGGAGGCGCTGACCGGCGCCACGGTGGCCGCGTTGACCGTCTACGACATGTGCAAGGCACTGTCGCATCGCATCGTGCTCGGCCCGGCGAAGCTGTTGGCCAAGCGGGGCGGCAGGCGTGACGTGGGGACGCTGGCATGAGCGTGCAGTTGAGCGTGCTGTACTTCGCCAGCCTCCGCGACGCGGCGGGTCGTGCCGAAGAGACCGTGCTGTGCGATGCCGCCGACCTGCGCGGCCTGTACCTCGAACTGCAGGCGCGCCATGGCTTCACGATGCCGGTCGATCGGCTGCGGGTGGCCGTCGATGGCGAATTCGCGCGATGGGCGGACGCGCCGCGCGCGGGCAGCGAGGTCGCCTTCATCCCGCCGGTGTCGGGAGGCTGACGCCGATGCAGGGATTCCGACTTGCCGCCGCGGCTTTCGACATCGCGCCATTGCGCGAGGCCCTGCTGGATCCGCGCGCGGGCGCCTTCGCCAGCTTCGAGGGCTGGGTCCGCAACCACCACGACGGTCGTGCGGTCCACGGCCTGTATTACGAAGCCTATCCGGCATTGGCCGAACGCGAGGGCAATGCCGTCCTGGCCGAAGCCCGGTCGCGCTTCGCGATCGTCGACGCGTGCTGCGTGCATCGCCACGGCGAGCTGGCCATCGGCGAACTGGCGGTCTGGGTCGGAGTCAGCGCCGCCCATCGCGACGCCGCTTTCGATGCCTGCCGTTACATCATCGACGAGGTCAAGTCGCGGGTGCCGATCTGGAAACGCGAGCGTTACGCCGACGGCGATGCCGGCTGGCTGCACCCCGGACCGGTTGCGGCTCCCTGATGCCCCTGTAGACGAGCGGCCCCGCACGTTCCGGGCCTCGAAGGAGAACACGACATGCAGACACGTCGAACGAAGCCGCTTCCGCGCCAGCCCGGCCTGATGCGCCGCGTGGGTGTCGCGGCCTGCCTGCTGGCCTTGCCACTGGCTGCAGTGGCAGGCGACCTGCTGGTCGGCAACAAGTCCGCCGACACCGTCTGGCGCTTGTCGACCGAGGACGGACGTCGCGTGGGCATGGTCGCCACCGGCATCGCTCCCCACGAGATCTCGGTCAGTCCCGACGGCCGTCGCGCGCTGGTCACCAACTATGGGGGCGATGTGCCCGGGAACAGCCTGACCGTGATCGACCTGGTGGGCGGAGAGTCGCCGCGCGCGATCGACCTGGGCGACGACCGCAAGCCGCATGGCGTGCGCTTCCTGCCCGATGGCAAGCACGCGACGGTCACCACCGAGGCCAGTGGTGCCCTGTTGCTGGTCGACGTGGACGCGGGCGAGGTGGTCGCGCGGATCGAGGTCGGCGACGGCACCGGGCACATGGTCGCGATCGACGAGGCGGGCGACACCGCTTACGTGAGCAAGATCGCGGCGGGCACGGTGAGCCGGGTCGATCTCGGCACCCAAGAGAAGACGCTGGAACGGCCAAGCGGCGAAGGCGCCGAAGGCATCGCGGTCCGGCCCGGCAGCGGGGAGGTCTGGGTAAGCAATCGCGCCGCCGGCACGGTCACCGTGCACGACCCGGACAGCCTGGACGTGCTGCACACGCTGGAGAGCCCGGGCTTCCCGATCCGCGTGGTGTTCACCGCGGACGGCGGCCGCGCGCTGGTCACCAACGCGCGCGCCGCCGAACTGGCCGTGTTTGATGCGACCAGCAAGACGCGCATCGCGACCGTCAAGCTGCTGCGCGATGGCGCCCGCTATCGGGAGACCCTGCTGGGTCGCGACGCCCTGCCGATCGGCGTGATCGCCGACCCCGACCGCCCACGGGCCTACGTGGCGATCAGCGGCGCCGACGAGATCGCCGTGATCGATACCGCCACCTGGCGGGTGATCGACCACTGGCCCACCGGCCGCGAACCCGACGCCCTGGCCCTCACCCACTGAGCCACCGCGACCGCGTCCCGGGCAGGCCCAGACCCCAGGCTCCACACCCTAGGCCCCAGTCGGCTCCACACCCAGCCCCCTTGGTAAGGGGGCGCGCCGGGGGGCGCGGGGATTGGAGGAGCGGTCAGCCGGGGCCCACGATTCGCGGAGCGTATCGTGGGATGCAAATGCGCAGCATGTGCAACGGCGCGGGGGATCGGATAAGCGAACCGCCGGGGCCCACGATTCGCGGAGCGGATCGTGGGATGCACATGCGCAGCGTGTGCAACGGCTGAAAAGGCGGCGGCCCCGCCAACGATCCTCGGCACCCGCGTCGATCGATACCGTTGCTGCCTTCCGGCCCTGGCGGGGTTTTCGACCTAGCGTCGCGAGGGGCCGACGGGGCCACCATGGGACAGGTGCGTCGCACCTGCCTTTCGACTCTGACTACATGCGTCCATGAACCGGCCACCACAAGGGCGCCCTGGGGCATGGACCGGGAAATATGGCGGAGAGAGGGGGATTCGAACCCCCGAAGCGCGGTTTAGACGCTTACACACTTTCCAGGCGTGCTCCTTCAACCACTCGGACACCTCTCCGCTGGCCCCCGCACCGGCGCAAACCGGCCCGCGGGGGGCGCAAAGTCTAACCCTGGCAGGGTCCTGCCACAAGCGGCGGCGTTCAGCCGCGGCGGGGCTGGACGGGCATGGCACACTATGGAGGTCTGCCCGGGCGGCGGCCATGCCGGTCGCCCCCTCCCGGCGTAATCCGAGGTTCGTCTCCAGCCCATGTCCTACCTGGTCCTTGCTCGAAAGTGGCGCCCCCGGCGATTCGCCGAACTGGTCGGCCAGGAACACGTGGTCAAGGCGCTCACCAACGCCCTCGATTCCGGCCGCATCCACCATGCCTTCCTGTTCACCGGCACCCGCGGCGTCGGCAAGACCACGATCGCGCGGATCTTCGCCAAGTCGCTGAACTGCGAGCAGGGCACGTCGGCCGATCCCTGCGGCGAGTGCGCGTCTTGCAAGGACATCGACGCCGGCCGGTTCATCGACCTGCTGGAGATCGACGCCGCGTCCAACACCGGCGTCGACGACGTCCGCGAGGTGATCGACAACGCGCAGTACATGCCCAGCCGGGGCCGGGTGAAGGTCTACCTGATCGACGAAGTCCACATGCTCTCCAAGAGTGCGTTCAACGCGCTTTTGAAGACGCTCGAGGAACCGCCGGGCCACGTGAAGTTCCTGCTCGCCACCACCGACCCGCAGAAGCTGCCGGTGACGGTGCTGTCGCGCTGCCTGCAGTTCAACCTCAAGCGCCTGGACGAGGCGCAGATCACCGGCCAGATCAACAGGATCCTCGAGGCCGAGGGCATCCCGGCCGAAGCGGGCGCCGTCCGCCAGATCGCGCGGGGCGCCGATGGCAGCCTGCGCGATGGCCTTTCGCTGCTCGACCAGGCGATCGCCTACACCGGCGCGGGCAGCGAGGGCGCCGTCCTCCAGGACGCCGCGGTGGCGACGATGTTGGGTACGGTCGACCGTACCCGCGTGGGCGAACTGCTGGCCGCGCTGGCCGACGGGGACGGCGAACGCATGCTGGCGGAAGTGGCGACACTGTCGGAGTTCTCCCCGGACTGGGCAGGCGTCCTGGACGCCTTCTCCGAAGCCCTTCACCGCGTCCAGGTGCGGCAGCTGGTCCCTTCGGCGGAGATCGAGACCGACGGCCTGGACATCGACGCCCTGGCCGGGCGCTTGCGCCCGGAGGTCGTCCAGCTCTGGTACCAGATGGCCCTGGGCGGGCGGCGCGACCTGGGCTATGCGCCGAGTCCGCGGGCCGGCTTCGAGATGAGCCTGCTGCGGATGCTCGCCTTCCGCCCCGCCGGCGACGCGGACACGCATGCCGCCCCCCAGCCGCGCGACGGATCTTCGCGCGCCGGCCGGGTCGCGGCCAGTACCGAGGCCGCCGATCCCGAACCCGAGCCACGCCACGCACATACCGACCCCGCGCCCGGCCCCGCGCCGATGCTGGAAACCCGGCGTTCGCGGCCGGGCGTGGAACCTGGATTGCCCGCCGCGACCGGCCCCGTCGAGGTGCCGGCGACGCAGGTCGCCTCGACCCCGGTCGACACCGAGCGCGTGCCGGTGTCCTCGCCGGCGACCGAGACGCTCCCGCCGCCTGTGCGTGGCCGCCCCCCGGCCGTCTCCGCGCCGAGTGGCGGCGCGATCGAGGATGCCGACGACTGGCATGGGCTGGTCGAGAGCCTGTCCGGATTGAAGGGGCCGGCGAAACTGCTGGCCGAGCATGCGGTGTTCGTCTCCCACGCCGATGGCGTGCTCGTGCTCGCCCTGGCTGACAACGACGAACACCTGCGCATGCCGATGACCGTCGAGCAGTTGTCGGCCGCGTTGGAAACGCGCCTGGGCGTGGCACCACAGGTGCGCTTCGAGGCGGCCCGCGCGCTCGATGATTCGCTGCATGCGCGCAAGGCGCGGGCGCGCGACGAGCGCCAGTCGGCCGCCGAGGCGATCTTCATGAACGATCCGGAGGTACAGCGGTTGATCCAGCAGCACGGGGCGACCGTGGTGCCCGATTCCATCCGCCCCTTCGATGGTTGAACCTTCCACCTCCCGCCCCGGCGGGTCGTCGCCCACGCGACATTCCCTCCACACCAGACGAAAGCGAGCGAACACCATGCGCGGAAACATTGCCCAACTCATGCAGCAAGCGCAGAAGATGCAGGAAAACATCCAGAAGGCGCAGGAAGAACTGGCCAATGTCGAGGTCACCGGCAACGCCGGCGGCGGCATGGTCAGCGTGACACTCACCGGCCGGATGGAGTGCCGCAAGGTCCGCATCGACCCCAGCGTCGTCTCGGACCCGGAAATGGCCGAGGACCTGATCGCCGCGGCCATCAACGACGCGGTCAACAAGGTCAACCAGGCATCGCAGGAAAAGATGGGCTCGGCCACCGCCGGCATGCCGATGCCGCCCGGCATGAAGCTGCCGTTCTGAGCAGGCACGATGCGGTGCGCTCCTCCATGAAACCTTCGACGCGGCGCCCATGACGTCCCCCTTGCTCGAACAGTTGATCGAAGCGTTCCGGGTCCTGCCCGGTGTCGGCCAGAAATCGGCGCAGCGGATGGCCTACCACGTGCTCGAGCGCGAGCGCGATGGCGGCCGCCGGCTGTCGCAGGCGCTGGCCGAAGCGGTGGAGAAGGTCGGCCACTGCACGCGCTGCCGCGACTTCAGCGAGACCGGGGTCTGCGCGACCTGCGCCAGCCCATCGCGCGACGCCCGGATGCTGTGCATCGTGGAGTCGCCGGCCGACCGCCTCGCGATCGAGCAAGCGACCGGCTTCCGGGGCCTGTACTTCGTCCTGCAGGGACGCCTGTCGCCGCTCGATGGCATCGGCCCGCGCGAGCTCGGCCTCGATCGCCTGGGCGATCGCCTGGGCGAGGGCGAGGTCGAGGAAATGATCATCGCCACCAACCCCACGGTCGAGGGCGAGGCGACGGCGCACTACCTGTCGCAGCTCGCGCGCGGGCATGGGGTCAAGCCCAGCCGGCTCGCCCATGGCCTGCCGCTGGGTGGCGAGCTTGAATACGTCGACCGCGGGACGCTGTCGCATGCGTTCGGCAGTCGCAGCGAGATACCCCAGTAGGTCCCGCCGGAGGCGCGGGACGCCCCATCGGCGGCTGCCGGCCGCCGGGAAACCAGGAGTTGCACATGGCCGACGACACCATCTTCCACAAGATCATCCGGCGCGAGATCCCGGCCGACATCGTCTACGAGGACGAACACCTCATCGCGGTGCGCGACATTTCCCCGCAGGCACCCGTGCACGTGCTGTTCGTGCCCAAGGAAAGCTTCGCGACGCTCAACGACGTACCGTCGTCGCAGGCGGAGGTGGTCGGGCGTCTGGCCGTGGCGGCAGCCCGCTATGCCAAGTCGGAGGGGTTCGCGGAGGACGGCTACCGGATCGTCATGAACTGCAACGCACACGGTGGCCAGACGGTCTTCCAGATCCACCTGCACCTGCTCGCGGGCGCGCCGCTGGGCCACTTCGGCACGGCCTGAGCCGGCCCCGGACCTCAGCGCGACGAGAAACCGTTGCGCGCCGTGCGCGCCGCCGGCGAAGCCGCCTCGAAGCCTTGCCAGCGGTAGACGCGGTGGTCGGCGAGGGAAAGCATGGCCTCGTCTTCCTCGCTGTCGCCATAGGCGTGGATGGCGCGATAGTCCGTGAGCCGGTAGCGCTTGAGGATGCGGCGCACCTTGTGCGCCCCGCCGCAGTCGACGCCCCGGTAATACCCCGTGAGCCGACCGTCGCGATGCCCCAGTTGCGAGCACAGCAGCTCCAGTCCCTCCCGCCGGCACCAGTCGCGCAGGTACAGGTCGAGCGAGGCCGACACCACCACGACGGTGTCGCCGCGGGCCTGGTGCCATCGGATCCGTTCCAGGGCGACCGGGCGGACGAAGCCGGGCAGCACATCGCGGGACCAGGCCAGGGCCGCCGCGGCGAGCGCTTCGCGCGGCAGGCCCTTCAGTCCCACCCGGGCGACGGCTCGGCGCAAGGTCGTGCCGGATACGAGGTGCAGCCGGTAGTAGCCCAGCAGCAGCGGCGCGACGAGCAGGCCGCCCCAGCAGCGTCGGCGCGCGGGCACGTGCGCCTTGAGGAAGGCCGAGAAGCTGTCGCGGTCGGTGATCGTGTGGTCGAAATCGAACAGTGCGAGGTCCATGCCAGCCCCGCGCGCGATCAGCGCTGGATGTGGCCGGGGCCGCAGCCGAACAGGCCGTAGTGGCCCAGCCAGGCGCACAGGTACAGGCCGGCGAACATCGCGACGAGGCTGAGGATGCCGGGCTCCGTCAGGCCCGAGGCCAGGCGATAGCCGTGGGCGAGTATCGCGCCGGTGCCGAGCAGGGTCAGCACCGCGGCGGCTACGCGCATTCCCCGTGGCGTCGAGGCGGGAATCATTGGGTTCTCCTTCCGTGGAGCGATCGGTCGAGGTCGAGGACTAGCCGGTCCGGCGTCGCCCCGTGCGGACGGGGCGAGGGGAGCTTACCACCACCCCCACCAGGGCCAGGGCGCGGGATAGTTGTTGATCACGTCGACCTGTTCCCGGATGGGCCACAGGTAGATCACGTCGGCCTCGAGCGTCGGGAACCGGTAGTCGTAGCCGCCGATCTGGCGGTTTTCGTATCCGCTGATGCGGCCGGTGAACGTCACCTCGCGACCCTCCTGGAAGATGGCCGGGTCGTAGAAGCCGGCACGGCAGGCGATGAAGCGGCCGCCGGTGTCGTCGGTCGCCCAGTAGGGTCGGGCGCTGCCGTTGAGCTGGGTCGAGAGCATCTCGAAGCAGGTGCGGTTTTCCTTGGGCTCGACCTGGATCACGCGGCCGCCCCAGCGGACGTTGGCGCCGGTCTGGTCGACTTCGACCGCCTGCCGCGGCGTCACCGCCGAGTACTCGCCCTGCAGGGGCTCAGGTTGGGTCGCACAGCCTGCGAGGAGGAGGGTGGTCGCGGCCATGGCGGCCATCCATCCGCGCGATATGGTGTTCATCGGTGTTCTCCCGGGTCACGACGGCGTTGGGGGCGGTGCGAGCGCAGCGCACGGACCAGTTGCGTCCGCGCCGCCTTGCGGTCCCGATCGCGCTCCGTTCCGCCGGCACCCCAAGCGTACCGCCATTCGGCGAAACGTTGGCTGAGTTCCTGCAAAGCCGGTCCCAGATCCGGACGTTCGCCGGCCACGCGCCCGGCCCATGCCCCGGCCGGCTCGTAGGGCTCGCGCGCGAGGCCGATGCGGGCGTAGCGCCGGCCGAGGCGATGCCAGGCGCGCAGGACGGGGTCGCGCTGGCGTTCGCCGCGCAAGCTGAGCCAGGTCATCCAGGCCAAGGCCAGGCAGGCGGCGACGCCGAACAGGCCGATCATCTGTCCGGCCTGCAGTTGCCGGATGCCCAAGGGACGCAACAGGCGGCTCTGTCGGTCGGCGTCGAAGCCCAGTACGAAATCGTTCCAGCCGCGTCGGAGCCAGTCGGTGACCTCGGAGGCCGAACCGATGCCGCCGATTCCTCCAAGGAACCCGTCCGGGCCCGGAGTGCGGTCGTCGAGCGTGTCGTAGATGCGTTCGGGCGCGACTGCCGCGGTGGGGTCGACGCGTACCCAACCCCGTCCCGCGAGCCAGACTTCCGCCCAGGCATGAGCGTCGTTGCGACGCACGAGCCAGTAGTCGCCCAGGCGATTGTAGTAGCCGCCCGTGTAGCCGGTGACCACCCGTGCCGGAATGCCCGCACCGCGCATCAGGACCACGAAGGCGCTGCTGAAGTGCTCGCAGAACCCGGCCTTCTGGTCGAACAGGAATTCATCCACGGCATGCCTGCCCGGCAGGGGTGTGGTCAGCGTGTAGGCGAACTCGCGGCGGACCCACTCAAGTGAGCGCTGGACAAGCGCCGCGTCGTCGCGGCCGGCTTCGCGACGCCATTGCCGGGCCAATGCGAGGGTGCGTGGGTTGAAGCCATCCGGCAACGCCAGTGCGCGCTCGCGCAAGGCAGGCGGAAGCCTGGCCTGGTAACGTGCCGGCGGCGCAGACTGCATGCGCCAGCGGCTCACCGAATGCAGCGGGCGCGCGCTGAAGAGAGAATGGTCGAGGGCGAGCTGGCTTCCCACCGGGGCTTCCAGGGGCAGGTCCAGCGAGACCATCAGCGTGCGATCGGTCGGCTCAATCGCGATTTCGTACTCCCAGCGCGCCTGGCCCGGCGAGAATGCCGCGGGAGGCAGGCGGCGGGCCCAGTCGGGCTGGCGCCATTCCCGGCCATCGAAGTCCCACAGCACGGGGCCCCGCCAGTACATCTGGGACCTGGCAGGGGTGCTGCCGAAGAACTTCACCCGGAGCGCGGGCGTATCGTCGCCCATCAGGTCGATCCATTCGCCTGGCTTCATGCTGTCCGAGAGTCCCGGCCGCGCGAGGGCGCGATCGGGAATGCCCCACAACGGTGTGCCGAGCCGGGGGAAGAGCCAGAAGGCCGCGAGCGCGAGCGGCAGGCCAAGGAGCAGGAGGCGACCAACCCCCGTCCACTGTGCCCGCATGCCGCCGGGGGCATCGAGCACCCCCGACTCCAGGTCGGACAGGCGTTGCAGACACAGCAGGGCCAGGCAGGCGGCCGCCAGACCCAGGGACAGGCTCAGCGGACCCTGGTCGAGCAGGAAGGTGGCGAAAGGTGCGAACAGGGCGAAGCCAACCAGGCTGCGTCCGTCCCGCAGGCTGAATGTTTCCGAAGGTTTGGCCGCGATCATCGCCGCGAGCAGTGCGCAGCCGGTATCGCGCCCGACGTTGAACCCTGCCATCAGGAACACCGCGCCAATGACGCCCACAACGACCAGCAGTCGCAACAGGCCCGGGAGGGGGCGTCGCCACGAGGACAGCGACACGACCAGGCCCGTGGCTCCGACCAGGACGCCGATGCGCAGGGGCAACTGCAGCAGCAGCGGCAGCAGGCACAGGGCCGCGCTCGCCAGCACCCAGCGGCGGGAGGCGACGTCCATCGGCATCTGCGCGGGGGCCTCAGCCATGGGGCAGGAGGGCCAGGGCGCGCTGGCACGCGTGCCGGTGCTGGGGGCCCTGGTCGGGCCCGAGGATCGGTTGGCCCGGGAGTGCGAGCCGGTACCGCCGTCCCTCGCGTTCGGCGAGGTCCACCCAATGGGCAAGCCTGGATATCCGGGCTTCATGGGGCAGCCCGGCGGTCGTGTGCCAGTCGAGCACTACGTCGGCGCCGAGCGGCTGTTCGTATTCGCGGACGAGCAGGGCGTCGCGGCGGGCCGATGCCTTCCACGCGATGGCACGGCGGGCATCGCCGGCCCGGTAGTTGCGCAGGTGGTGGACGTCTTCGCCGGAAGGCTTCATCCGCGACTGTGCGGTGTCGCCTTGGCCCTGCGGCAATGCCGGTCCCTGTGCCTCCGGCGTCGCATGGACGAGCAGGGGGAGCTCGGGCCACACATGGGACCAGGCACGCGCCAGTCCGAGCGGGCGCGTGGTCGAGAGCCTAAGGCGGGGCACCTCGAACCAGCCTCGTCGATGGGTGGGCAGGACGATGTCGGCTTCGCCACGGCCCTCGTCGAGGTCGAGGACGGCCGACGCCAGGGGTGCCCCCGCCACGTCCACCTGCAGCCCGCGCCTCTGGCGGTCCAGCGCGGCCTGGGCGTGCACGCGAACGCGAATCGGCCGGCCCGCGACGACCGGCTCGGCGTCGATCGCGACCACGCGCAACCCACTGAGCTGCAACTGCGCCGCGATCAGGCTGGCCAGGCCGGTGCCCACCATCAGCAGGGCGAGCAGCAGGGCAGGGTTGTTGTTGTAGTTCAGCCCGCCCAGCACCATGGTGCCCAGCAGCGCGCTGTAGAACAGGCCGAAGCCCGTCGGCAGCACATAGATGCGCCGACGGTCGAACCGCACGGGCAGTGCCTCGGGCGCCCGCGGTCGGGCCAGGAGCGCGAGGCGGTCGAGCAGTGCGCGCACCCGCTGGCGGGGCGCGCCGATGGCGGCAAGGCCCGTCACCGCGTTCAGTCCACCGGCACCGCGTGCAGGATCGACTTCGCGAGGGCTTCGTCGCTGCCGCCGTCCGCGTCGGCGACCAGGCGGTGCGCGGCGACCGACGCGAACAGCGCCTGCACGTCCTCGGGCAACACATGCTGGCGGCCCAGCAGCAGGGCGTGCGCGCGCGCTGCCCTCAGCAGCGCCAGGCCGGCGCGGGGCGACAGGCCGACACGGACGCCGGGGTGCTTGCGGCTGCGGGCGAGCAGCGCCTGCACGTACTGGATGAGCGTGTCGCTGGCGTGCACCGACGCGGCCGATTCGCGCAGCGCCAGCACCTGCGCCTGGTCGAGCTCGGCACGGGTGCGCGCGATCAGTTGCCGGCGGTCGACGCCGGCGAGCAGGTCGCGCTCGGCGACGTCGCCCGGATAGCCGAGGCTGAGCCGCAGCAGGAAGCGGTCCAACTGCGAGTCCGGCAGCGGATAGGTGCCGGACAGGTCGACCGGGTTCTGGGTCGCGATCACGAAGAACGGCGACGGCAGGCGATGGGTGGTGCCGTCCACCGTGACCTGGTGCTCGGCCATGGCCTCCAGCAGGGCGCTCTGCGTGCGCGGCGGCGCGCGGTTGATCTCGTCGGCCAGCAGGACCTGGGTGAACACCGGCCCGGGGTGGAACTCGAAGTTGCGGGCCTGCGGGTCGAACACCGAGACACCGACCACGTCGGCCGGCAGCAGGTCGGAGGTGAATTGCACGCGCTGGAAGTCCAGCCCGAGCGTGGCGGCCAGCGCGTGCGCCAGGGTCGTCTTGCCCAGTCCGGGCAGGTCCTCGATCAGCAGGTGGCCGTCCGACAGCAGGGCGACGAAGGCCAGCCGCACCTCGCGTGGCTTGCCCAGGACGAGCGTGTTGACCTGGTTCACCGCGCGGTCAAGGGCGCTGCGCAGGTCTTCGGTTAGCATGACGGCCCGTGCGGGGGATGGCGTCATTCAAGTCTCCTGTGGGTTCCCGTCGAAGCGTTCGACATCCCCGAGTGTAGCGAGGTCACCTGTGCATGCGTGATGCGGTCCATGTGCGTACGACGCCGACGATGCCGCCTTCACCCCGGGCCCGGCATGCCCGCCAGGTCTTCCTGGTGCTCTTCGCCGTGGTCGCACTGGCAAAGATGCTGGTTGCCTGGCGCCTGCCGCTGTTCGTGGACGAAGCATTCTATTGGCTGGAGGGCCAGCATCTCGCGCCGGCGTACTCCGACCTGCCTGGCCTGACGGCCTGGCTGGCCCGCCTCGGCGTGGAGGTGGGCGGACAAAGCAAGTTGGCGCTGCGGCTGCCTTTCCTGCTGTTGTCGATGTGGGTGCCGTGGCTGGTGGTACGCATCACCACGCGCGAATTCGGCGAGCGCGACGGCTGGATCGCCGGCACCTTGGCCCTGGTGTTGCCGCTCGCGGGTTCCCTGGGCCTGCTGGCGCTCCCGGATGCCGCGATGGCCGTGGCCACGCTGCTGTGCGTGGACGCCGGCGCCAAGCTCCTGCGGCGCATCGATGCGGCCTCCGCGCTGGAGCTGGCGCTGGGACTCGCGATGGGCGCCTTGAGCCACTACCGCTTCATCGCCGTCATCGGTGTCGGCTTCGTGGCGCTGCTGTTGCTGGCCGATGGACGCCGGGCCCTGCGGGACGTGCGCGTATGGACCGCGATCGCCTTCGGCGCCGCCGCATGGGCGCCGCTGGTGGCCTGGAACTTCGACAACGCCGATGCCGGCCTGCGCTTCCAGCTCGTCGACCGCCACCCGTGGTCGTTCCACGTGGACGGCATCCTCTTCGTCGCCATACAGGCGCTGCTGGTCACGCCGGTGCTCTTCGTGGCGATGATCCTCGCCGCGAAGCGGGGCCTTGCCGAAAACGAATCGCCACGGCGCTATTTCGCCTGGCTGGGCGCGCTGGTGGTGCTGGGCTTCTTCGTCCTGGGCTTCTTCGCCGACACCGAACGTGTCAGCTTCCACTGGCCGCTGCCCGGCTACCTGGCCTTGCTGCCGCTTGTACCCATGATCATGTCACGATGGTCGCGGCTGGGGAGGGTGCTCCTGTGGACGACGAGCGGGGCAGGGCTAGCGCTCGTGCTGGGCTATTACATCGCGGTCTCCGTGCCCGGCCTGCGCGCCCACGCGGCGGCGGAGAAGTGGTATCCGTCCAATTTCGCCGGCTGGCGCGACCTCTCGGCGGCGGTGGAAGAGGTGCGCGCGGGGATGCCCGCGGGCACGCGCGTGGTGGCCGACAACTTCAAGGTCGGCGCCGAACTGGGATTCGCAATGGGCGACTCGGCCATTCCGGTGCTGGACCATCCGCTGAACCATCGCCACGGCCGCGCACCGCAGCTGCGTTTGTGGAACCTGGAGACCGCCGGGCGCACGGACTGGGGCGACGCGCCCGTCCTGCTCGTGGTCGGTGCCAGCGAGGTGCGTTACCGCGAACTGCTCGCGCACTTCCATGCGCTGTGCGAGAAGGTCGGACCCTTGCCGCCACCGCGGGTGCTCAACATCGACCACGGTCGCCAGCGCTTCATGTTGTTCGCATTGGAAGGCCGTCCTGCTCCGGACGCGACGTGCACGGCGCCCGCGATGGCCTGGGTCGAACGGCCGGCGAGTGGCGCGGTGGCCTCCGGCACGCTGGAAGTCTCCGGCTGGGCCTTCAAGGACGGGGTCGGGCTGCAGCGGGTCGAGCTCCTGCTCGACGGCCGTCCGGTCGGCGAGGTCGACTATGGCTTGCGCAACACCGGCGTGGCCGCCTACTGGGGCATCTCCAACGATCCGCGCCATCCCATGGTCGGCTTCCGCGGGCGGGTGGACCTGACCGGGGTCGAGCCAGGCCGCCACTGGCTCGGCCTGCGCCTGCATGGCGCCGACGGCAGCGTCGAGGACTGGTCCGAACAGCCGCTGGTCGTCGAGCGTTGACGCCCCGCGCCAGCGGCGGGTTCAGGGCACGGCGTGTCCCGCGGCGCGCAGCAGGCCCGCGGTCGCGATCAGCGGCAGGCCCACGAGCGCGGTGGGGTCGCGTGTTTCGATCGCCTCGAACAGGGCGATTCCCAGGCCTTCGCATTTGAAGGAGCCCGCGCAGTCGTAAGGCGTCTCCGCGTCCACGTAACGCTCGACTTCGTCGCGATGCAGGGGCCGGAAGCGGACGGTGGTGATGTCCATTGCCTCGTGCAGGGTATCGCCACCGTTGTCCTGGCGGAGCAGGCAAACCCCGGTCAGGAAGCGCACCTCGCGACCGGACATTGCCATGAGTTGCGCGACCGCGGCTTCGCGGTGGCCGGGCTTCCCCAACGGGCGGCCATCGAGCTCGGCCGTCTGGTCGGAACCGATCACCCATGCGCCCGGCCGCTGGCCGGCGACCGCGCGCGCCTTTTCGCGCGAAAGGCGCCGCACCATCGCTTCGGGCGCCTCGCCGGCCAGGGGCGTCTCGTCCAGGTCGGGGCGGGCGGTGTCGAAGGGCAGGCGGAGCCGCGCGAGGAGTTCGCGGCGATAGACCGAGGTGGACGCAAGGACGAGCATCGGAGGCGAGCGGGGGCGTTCAGACCGTCGGGGCGCGGGCTTCCTCGATCCGGTCCAGCTGGCGATCGATGCGCTGGCGGGCCTTCTCGATGCCGTCGTGGACATCCTGCAGTTGCGCCAGGCTGGCCGCCTCGCCATGGTCGCGAAGCCACAGGCGCTGGCGCAGCATTTCCTTCATGGCATCCTGCACCGGGTCCCCGCCCTGGGGGCCGGCGACCGCCTCGATTTCGTCGCGCGCCGTCCTGAGACGAGCCTCGAGCGCGTCGGCGGCGTCGAGGATGTCGCGCATGGCGCGTTGCCGCCGGCCGCGCCGCGCCAGCAGGACGTAGGCGGCGACGACGATGGCCGCAAGCAGGCAGGACAGGAGGATCGCGTTCAATGTCGGACCGGGTTCGGGCATGCGCCACAGTCTGCCGTGGCGGCCGGCGGCGGGCAAATCGCGGCGCGGTCGCGCGGTCCGGCGCAAGTGGCCTGAATCCCGGCGTCGGACGGGTTTGACAGGGGGGCGGGGCATCCTTAATATTCAGCGGCTTATGTCCGCTGATGTGCCACACGCTCAGGTGCCCGAAATGCTGGATGCCTGGCGGATGGTGACCGCGCGGCGCGGCGTCGCTGGTCGATTGCCGTTGTCCTCGCTGCGCCGTCTGGCCGACAGCCTGGTCGATACCGACGGCGAAGACGTTGTCTATTCGCTCGATTTCGACAGGGACGCATTGCAGGTGCCTTATGTCGAACTGCGCGTCGACGCCCAGCTGCCGCTGCTGTGCCAGCGCAGCCTGCAACGCTTCCTGTTCCCGGTGAAGATCGTGCAGCGGCTCGGCCTGATCCGTAACGAATCGGACGAAGCCGCGCTGCCAGAGGACTACGAACCGCTGCTGGTGCCCGACGACGGCATGCTGCAGGGCGCCGGCCTGGTCGAGGATGAGCTCATCCTGGCCGTTCCGGTCGTGCCGACGATGCCCGGCACGGAAGCAATGGAGCGCGACTGGCCTGCCGAAGAGGCCGAGCTGGAACGCGCCAATCCATTCGCTGCGTTGTCGGCATTGAAGAACAAGTCCGACTGAGGGCTGGAACCCTGGGTTCCGACCCGACGTCTTCCACATTCAACGCGTCATAACCGCTACATCCGGAGCAAGACCATGGCAGTCCAGAAGTCCCGAGTTTCCCCCTCCAAGCGTGGCATGCGCCGTGGTCACGATTCGCTGACCGCCAAGCAGCTGGCCACCGACCCGACCACCGGCGAGACCCACCTGCGCCACCACGTCACCGCCGACGGCTATTACCGCGGCAAGAAGGTGATCGAGCCCAAGGGCCGCGTCGTCGACGAGGAGTAAGCCCTCGATCCGCGCCGCGCCGGTGATCCGTGCGCGGCGCAGCCGCCCGCGTGGCGGACCCGCTTCCAGCCGGCCGCGGCCGGCCGCCGTGCAGGCGTGCCCGACCGTCGGTTGCGAAGCCTCCCCGGGCCAGACAGACTGGCGGATGATTGCAATCGCCGGACATGACGCCGGCACGGAGTCGCAATGACTGAGCATGCAGGCGCGACGAGCGCCGGGACCGCGGGGACGGCCGGAACCGTGTTCTCGCGAATCGCGGGAACGGGCAGCTACCTGCCCGAGAAGGTCCTCACCAACGAAGACCTGTCGAAGATCGTCGACACCAGCGACGAATGGATCGCCGCGCGCACCGGCATCCGCGAACGCCACATCGCCGCCGAGGGCGAAACCACCTGCGACCTGGCCTTCCACGCCGCCACCCGCGCGATGGAAGCGGCCGGTGTCGAGGCCGCCGACCTGGACCTGATCGTCGTCGGCACCACCACCCCCGACCTGATCTTCCCCTCGACCGCCTGCCTGCTGCAGCACCGCCTGGGTGCCAACGGCTGTCCCGCATTCGACGTCAATGCCGCCTGCTCGGGCTTCGTCTATGCGCTGACGGTGGCCGACAAGTTCATCCGTTCCGGTGCCGCCCGCACCGTGCTCGTGGTCGGTGCCGAGACGCTGACGCGCATGCTCGACTGGAGCGATCGCTCCACCTGCGTGCTGTTTGGCGATGGCGCCGGCGCCGTGGTGCTCAAGGCCGATGCCGAGACCGGCATCCTCAGCACCCACATGCATGCCGACGGCGGCAAGAAGGAGCTGCTGTGGAACCCGGTCGGCGTGTCGGTCGGTTTCAAGCCCGAGGAACACAACGCGGGCGTCAAGGTGCTGATGACCGGCAACGAAGTCTTCAAGCACGCGGTCAAGGCGCTGGACTCGGTGGTCGAGGAAACCCTCGAGCACAACGGCTTGGATCGCCACGACATCGACTGGCTGATCCCGCACCAGGCCAACCTGCGGATCATCGAGGCCACGGCCAAGCGCCTGGACATGCCGATGGAGCGCGTCATCGTGACCGTCGATCGCCATGGCAACACCTCGTCGGGTTCGGTGCCGCTGGCGCTGGACGAAGCGGTGCGCTCCGGGCGCGTCCAGCGCGGCCAGCTGGTGCTGCTGGAAGCCTTCGGTGGTGGCTTCACCTGGGGCTCGGCGCTGCTGCGCTACTGATATCGGCTCCCGCGCGACCCGGCGGCCTGTCGGGAGCCGCCGGGCCTTCGCACCGCATGCAACGCCCTGCCAACGTGCAGGGCGTTGTCGCATGGGGCGATGGGAGCGGAGTGTGATGCAGTTCCGTCGTACTGTACGCCCGGGTACAGACGCCACCGCGAATTCGCTCGTATCATGCGCGCTTCGTTTCCGTTGAGTGTTCGCGTGACCCAAGCCGCATCCACCCCCCAGGCCGTCGATTCCACCCTTGCGTTCGTGTTCCCGGGCCAGGGCTCGCAATCGGTCGGCATGCTCTCCGAGCTGGCTGCGCTCGATCCCCTGGTCCAGGCCTGCTTCGAGGAAGCCGGCGAGGGCGCGGACGCCGACCTGTGGACGTTGGCCCAGCAGGGGCCGGAAGAACGCCTCAACACCACCGAGTTCACCCAGCCGGCCCTGCTCGCCGCGGGCGTGGCCGCGTGGCGCCTGTGGCATGCGCGCGGTGGCGCGATGCCGGGCGCCCTGGCCGGCCACAGCCTGGGCGAGTACACCGCGCTGGTGGCGGCGGGCGCGTTGTCGCTGGTCGATGCCGCGCGCCTGGTCCGCCTGCGTGGCCAGTTGATGCAGGACGCCGCACCGGCGGGGTCCGGTGGCATGGCCGCGGTGCTGGGCGCCGAGGACGCGCTGGTGATCGAAGCATGCGAGGCGGTGTCCTCGCCGGGTGAGGTCGTCGTGCCGGCCAATTTCAACTCGCCCGGCCAGATCGTGATCGGCGGGCATGCCGCCGCCGTGGATGCCGCGCTGGTCCGCCTGGCGGAGCAGGGCGTGCGCAAGGCGGTCAAGCTGGCGGTGAGCGTGCCCTCGCACACGCCGCTGATGCGCGAGGCCGCCGACAAGCTCGCCGTGGCGATGGATGACATCGCGTGGCAGGCGCCGCGCCTGCCGGTCGTGCAGAACGTCGATGCGCGCGTGCACGCCGAGGTCGCCGACATCCGCCAGGCGCTGGTCCGCCAGCTCTACCTGCCGGTGCAGTGGACCGGTTGCGTGCAGGCGCTGGCGGGGCAGGGCGTCGAGCGCCTGGTCGAATGCGGGCCGGGCAAGGTCCTGGCCGGCCTGGCCAAGCGCATCGACAAGTCGCTGGACGCGCGTGCGATCGGCACCGCCGGCGACTTCGACAAAGCACTGGGCGACTGGCGTTGATCCCCTTTTCCATGCGGACCCGTACGCGGCGACCCGCGGACGGTATGATCGGTCCGCGTCCGCAAGCATCTCCAGAGGACTGACATGAGCACTGCCCCGCTTTCCGGCGAGATCGCCCTCGTCACCGGCGCCAGCCGCGGCATTGGTGCCGCCATCGCCGACGAACTGGCCGCGCAGGGCGCGACCGTGATCGGCACCGCCACCAGCGAGTCCGGCGCCGCCGCGATCGGCGAGCGCCTGGCCGCCCGCGGAGGCCAGGGCCGCGTGGTCGACGTCGCCGATCCGGCCGCGATCGACGCGCTGATCGACGGCATCTCCAGGGAGGTCGGCGCGATCTCGATCCTGGTCAACAACGCCGGCATCACCCGCGACAACCTGCTGATGCGCATGAAGGACGAGGACTGGCAAGCCATCCTCGACACCAACCTGACCAGTGTCTACCGGACCAGCAAGGCGGTGATGCGCGCGATGATGAAGGCACGCAAGGGTCGCATCATCAACATCGCCTCGGTCGTCGGCGTGACCGGCAACGCCGGGCAGGCCAACTACGCCGCGGCGAAGGCCGGGATCATCGCCTTCAGCAAGTCGCTGGCCAAGGAGATCGGCTCGCGCGGCGTGACCGTCAACGTGGTGGCGCCGGGCTTCATCGATACCGACATGACCCGGTCCCTGCCCGAGGACGCGAAGAACGCGATGCTGGCGCAGATCGCGCTGGGCCAGTTCGGCCAGCCGGCCGACATCGCGCGTGCGGTGGCGTTCCTCGCCGGTCCTTCGGCGAGCTACATCACCGGGGAAACCCTGCATGTGAACGGCGGCATGTACATGCCCTGACGCTTGCGGCGCATGGAGGCGTGGCCGATTCATAAGCGGCTGATTCAGAAACCTTTTTCGAGGGGCGCGCCACGGCCCCGATTCCTTTAGACTATTCCGTCGAATATCCCGTCCGGGAGGAGTGAGAACCCATGAGCAGCATCGAAGAGCGCGTCAAGAAAATCGTCGTCGAACAACTCGGCGTCAAGGAAGAGGAAGTCACCAACAACGCTTCGTTTGTCGACGACCTCGGCGCGGACTCCCTCGACACCGTCGAACTGGTGATGGCGCTGGAAGAAGAGTTCGAGTGCGAGATCCCGGACGAAGAGGCCGAGAAGATCACCTCGGTGCAGCAGGCCATCGATTACGTCAAGGCGCACGTCAAGGCCTGATCGACGTCGGGTGCCCGTCCCCGGACCGGCACCCACCGCCAGGCGTCGGGACGGGCCCTGCCCGGACCGGCCCGGCGACGCGACCGGGGTCGCCGATGGCGCCCCGTGTCCACCCGGGGCCGACGCGGCCCGGGGTCGAATGCCGGGCGGTGCCAGGCGCACGGAGGTCCCGATGGGCCCGGTGCATGGCCCGCACCCGGTCGATGGCGCGCCGACCGCGCCGCAACAGCATCACCCACGAACAGTTTCGCGGTTGCGCCGATGGCCTGCCGGCCCGCGCGCACCGCTCCTGGAGTCCTCCATGTCGAAACATCGCCGCGTAGTCGTCACCGGTCTTGGCATCGTGTCGCCGCTGGGCAACGACGTCGCCACCAGCTGGGACGGCATCGTCAACGGCCGTTCGGGCATCGGTCCGATCACCCATTTCGATGCGTCCGCCTTCACCACCCGCATCGCCGGCGAAGTGCGCGACTTCGATCCCACCCGCTGGGTGAGCCCGAAGGACGCGCGCAAGATGGAGCCCTTCATCCAGTACGGCGTCGCGGCGTCGCTGATGGCCCTCGAGGATGCGGGCATCATCATCGATGATTCCAACGCCGAGCGCATCGGCGCGATGATCGGCTCCGGCATCGGCGGCCTGCTCGGCATCGAGGAGCAGACCATCAAGTACCACGAGGGCGGCCCGCGGAAGATCTCGCCGTTCTACGTACCCAGCACCATCATCAACATGCTGCCCGGGCAGGTGTCGCTGATCACCGGCGCCAAGGGGCCGAATTTCTCGGCCGTGTCCGCCTGCGCGACCTCGAACCACTCCATCGGCATGGCGATGCGCATGATCCAGTACGGCGACGCCGACGTGATGATCGCCGGCGGCGCTGAGCGCGGCTCCTCGCCGACCTCGGTCGGCGGGTTCTGCGCCATGAAGGCCATGTCCACCCGCAACGACGACCCGACCCATGCCTCGCGTCCCTGGGACAAGGACCGCGACGGCTTCGTGCTGGGCGACGGCGCGGGCGTGCTGATCCTGGAAGAGTACGAACGCGCCAAGGCGCGCGGCGCGCGCATCTACTGCGAGCTGGCCGGTTTCGGCGCCAGTTCCGATGCCTTCCACATGACGGCGCCGAGCGAGGACGGCGAGGGTCCGGCGCGCTGCATGGCCGCCGCGTTCGCCGACGCCGGGATCAACCCCGACCAGGTCGACTACCTCAACGCGCACGGCACGTCCACGCCGCTGGGCGACCTGGCCGAGACGCTCGCGATCAAGCGCGCGCTGGGCGAGCACGCCTACCGCACGATGGTCAGTTCGACCAAGTCGATGACCGGCCACCTGCTGGGCGCGGCCGGTGGCGCCGAGGCGATCTTCTCGGTGCTTGCGCTGCACCACGGGATCATCCCGCCGACCATCAACCTGGACGTTCCGGGCGAGGGTTGCGACCTGGACTACGTGCCCCACGTGGCGCGGGAGAAGAAGATCGACGTCGCGGTGTCCAACGGCTTCGGATTCGGCGGCACCAACGGCACGCTGGTGTTCAAGCGGACCTGACCGCGTCCGGTCCCCACGTGTCATGCGATCCCCGCCACGGCGGGGATCGTCGTTTCCGGGCCTCGCATCCGGTTGCGCGCAAGCGGCCCGGGATGACGGACAATGGCGGCATGCTGCTGACCCGCCCGCTCGCCACCCCCCTGGACCTGCTGTCGCTGCACCGCATCGACCCCGACCGCTATCCGATGCTGCTGGAGTCCAGCGCGCACGGTACCGCGCAAGGCCGCTGGGACATGCTGCTGGCGACGCGCGGGGAGGGTATCCGCGTCGATGCAACGGGTCGCGTGCGCGACCACGCCGGGCGCGACCTCGGCGGCGACTTCCTGAGGGCGCTCGACCGCGTATGGGCCCTGCAGCGCACCCCGCGCGACGAGCCGCGCTGGCCTTTCCGGGGCGGCTGGGCGCTGCTGCTCGCCTATGAACTGGCCGGGCAGGTCGAGCCGGTGCTCGCGCTGCCGCCCGCGGTCGACGCGCTGCCTGTCGCGATGGCGCTGCGCTGTCCGGCGGCGGTACTGCGCGACCATCTCAGCGGCGAGTGCGTGATCGTCGCCGAGCCCGGCCACGAAGACCTCCTGGAGAGCCTGCATGTCGATTGCCTGCAGGCAGCGAGGATGGCCCCGCTGCCGCCGTGGCAGGCACCGCTGGAAATGGAGGAAGAGGCGCCGGCGCGATACCTCGAGGGTGTGGCGCGCGTGCTGGACTACCTGCATGCCGGCGACGTCTTCCAGGTGAACCTCTCCCGCGGCTGGCACGCCCGCTTCGAGGACAGGCTCGACCCGGCGGCTTTGTTCCAGCGGCTGCGCGAACACAATCCGGCGCCGTTCGCCGGGATCTTCTCGACCGGACGCGGCGCGGTGGTCAGTGCCTCGCCCGAACGCCTGGTGTCGGTCCGGGGCGAGACGGTCGAGACCCGCCCGATCGCCGGCACGCGTCCACGCCTCGACGGCGACGACGACGTGGAGCGCATCCGCGAGCTGGTCGGCCACCCCAAGGAACGTGCCGAACACGTCATGCTCATCGACCTGGAGCGCAATGACCTCGGCCGGGTCTGCACGCCGGGGTCGGTCGAGGTCGACGAGCTGATGACGGTCGAGAGCTACGCCCACGTCCACCATATCGTCAGCAACGTGCGCGGTCGCCTGCGCGAGTCCGCCACCCCCGGCGAAGTGATCCGCGCTACCTTCCCCGGCGGCACCATCACCGGTTGCCCGAAGGTGCGCTGCATGCAGATCATCGCCGAGCTCGAAGGCGTGGGTCGGGGCGCCTACACCGGCGCCATGGGCTGGTTGAACCGCGACGGCGACCTCGACCTCAACATCCTCATCCGCAGCGCGGAGGCGCTCGACGACCGCCTGCGATTCCGTACCGGCGCGGGCATCGTCGCCGACTCCGATCCCACGCGCGAGCTGGAGGAAACCCGCGCGAAGGCCCGCGGCATGATGCGGGCACTGGGGCTCGTGCCATGAGCGGCGCGATCGCGCGTCGTTGCTTCATCGGGGACGCGCCGGTCGATGCCTGGCCCGCCGACGATCGTGGACTGGCCTATGGCGACGGTCTTTTCGAGACCATGCGCGCGCATCGCGGCGACCTGCCCTGGTGGAGGGCCCACTGGGCGCGGTTGGCGCGCGGCGCCGAGCGGCTGCGGCTGCCCCTGCCGGACCCGCATTGCGTGCGCCAGGCCGCACAGGATCTGCTGGGCGGCGAGGGCGGCGTGCTCAAGCTGCTGGTGAGCCGGGGGCGGGGCGGGCGCGGTTACGCGCCTCCCGTCCCGGCCGTCCCGGCGTGGCAAGTGTCCGTGCATGCGCTCCCGCCGCCCGCGCCTCCCGCCGGCCTGGTGCTGCGCTGGTGCCGCACCCGGCTGGCGGCGCAACCCCTGCTGGCCGGCCTCAAGCACTGCAACCGCCTTGAACAGGTCCTCGCGCGCGCGGAGTGGGACGAGGACGGGATCGACCCCATCCTCGTCCAGGAGGGGCTGATGCAGGGCATCGACGGCGAGGTCGTCTGCGCCACGGCGGCGAACCTGTTCGTATGCCGCGACGGCCAATGGCTGACGCCGGGGGTCGAGCGAAACGGCGTCGCCGGCACTTGCCGCGCCTGGGCGATACGGGCGCTCGACGCGCGGGTCGCGCGCCTGCAGGTCGCCGACGTCGAAACTGCGGAATCGGTTTTCCTGTGCAACGCGGTGCGGGGTATCCTGCCCGTTGCACGGCTGGAGGCGCGAAGCTGGGCGCCCGGCACGCCGTCGCAGCGGCGGGTGGTCGACCTGCGTGCGCGCCTGGCCGCCGAACACCCCGCTTTCGAGATGGAGATGTCGTGAGTCGCAAAGTCCTGCGCCGCCTGGGCGTGTTCGTTTTCCTGCTGGCCCTGCTCGCCGTCGCGGTCGCGTTCTGGGGTTGGCAACGTTATTCGGGATTCGCCGATGCACCGGTGTCCGGCATCGAGGCCGGCGAACGCCTGGTGGTCGAGCGCGGCGACTCGCTGCCGGTCGTGGTGCGCAAGCTGCGCGAGGCCGGCGTACGTGATGGCCACGAGGCCGAATGGCGGGTACTGGCGCGGGAGCTCGGGGCCGCCGGACGCCTGCAGGTCGGCGAGTACGCCCTGGAGCCTGGCATGACGCCGCGCGCGATCCTGCTGGCGATGCGCGATGGCAAGGTGGTGCGCTACGCCTTCACCGTGCTGCCGGGGCGCAACATCCGAGAGCTGAGGGCGTCGCTGGCCGCGGCCGGGCCCCTGCGCCACGAAACGGCCGAGATGGACGACGCCGCCCTGATGGAGGCGCTCGGCCACCCCGGGCAGCACCCCGAAGGCCGCTTCCTGCCCGAGACCTACCACTACACCCTGGGCGACAGCGACCTCGATGTCCTGGCCCGGGCGCACCGGGCCATGGCGCGGGCGCTGGAAGAGGCCTGGGCCTCGCGCGACCCCGGCAGCGTGCTGGCGTCCCCGGAAGAAATGCTGGTGCTGGCGTCGATCGTCGAGAAGGAAACCGGCATCGCCGAAGAGCGTCCGCGCATCGCCGGCGTCTTCGAGCGCCGGCTGTCCATCGGCATGAAGCTGCAGACCGACCCCACCGTCATCTATGGGCTGGGCAGCGCCTACGACGGTAACATCCGTCGGCGCGACCTGGAGACCGACACGCCCTACAACACCTATACGCGCGCCGGCCTGCCGCCGACGCCGATCGCGATGCCCGGCGTCGAGGCCCTGCAGGCCGTCGCGCGACCCGCCGAAGGCGATGCCCTCTATTTCGTGGCCATTGGCGACGGCAGCGGTCGGCATGCGTTCTCGGCGACCCTGGCCGAGCACAACGCCGCCGTCGCGCGTTATCTGCGACGTTACCGGCAGGCCCGCGATGCCGAACAGGGGCCGGTCGTGGCGCCGGACACCGGAACCGGCCCGAGGTCGCCATGACGCTGCAACGTTGCCCGCGCTTGATCAGCCTGGAGGGCGGCGAGGGCGCCGGCAAGTCGACCGTGCGCGACGTGCTGGCAGAGCGCCTGCGCGCGACCGGCCGCGAAGTGGTGGCCACCCGCGAACCCGGTGGCACGCCGCTGGCCGAGCAGATCCGTGCGCTCCTGCTGGACCCGGCGCACGAGGCCCCCGCGCCGGAGACCGAACTCCTGCTCATGTTCGCGGCGCGCGCCCAGCACGTGCGCGAAACCGTGCTGCCCGCACTCGAGCGCGGCGCCTGGGTGCTGAGCGACCGCTTCACCGATGCCAGCCATGCCTACCAGGGCGCCGCGCGCGGCGGCGACGCGGCGCTCATCGCCACGCTGGAGCGCGAGGTCGTGGGCATCGAGCCGGGCCTGACCCTGCTGCTCGACGTGCCGGTCTCAATGGGCCTGGCGCGCGCGCGCCGCCGGGGCGAGGCCGATCGCATCGAGTCCGAGCAGGAAGCGTTCTTCGAGCGCGTCCGCGAGGGCTACCGGGCGCGGGCCGCGGCGGCGCCGGACCGGATCCGCACCGTCGACGCGAGTCGCCCGCAGGCCGAGGTCGCGAGCGCCGCGCTCGCGGTGCTCGAGGACTACCTCGCCACGGTGCCGGCGTGAGCGTCGCCGGCGAGCAGCGCAGCGGGTTCGCCCCCTGGCAGGCGCGCGTATGCGATCGCGTGGCGGCGGCCCTGGACGCTGGCCGCCTGGGTCATGGCCTGCTGTTCAGCGGACCGGCGCTGCTGGGCAAGCACGCCGTGGCTGCTTACCTCGCGCGGCGCGTGCTTTGCATGGCCCGCGCGCCGGGCGGCGAGCCCTGCGGGCAATGCCGGAGTTGCCAGTTGATCGCCGCCGGCTCGCATCCGGACTTGCGCGACATTTCCTTCATCCCCACGCGCGACGGCACCCGCCTGCGCACCGAGATCGTGATCGAGCAGATGCGCGAACTGTCCGCGCAGATGGCGCTCACCCCGCAATACGGGATCGCCCAGGTGGCGATCATAGATCCGGCGGACGCAATCAACACGGCCGCGGCCAACGCGCTGCTCAAGACCCTCGAGGAACCCGTTCCAGGCCGCTACTTGTGGCTGGTGAGTGCGCAGCCGGGGCGCCTGCCGGCGACGATCCGCAGCCGCTGCCAGCACGTCGAGTTCCGACTGCCGCCGCACGACGAGGCCGAGGCCTGGCTGCAGGCGCGGGGACACGACGCCGACGACATCGCCGAGGCACTCGAGGCCGCCCGGGGTCATCCCGGGCTGGCCCACGAATGGCTGGAAGGCGACGGCCTGAAACTGCGGCGCCAGGTGGCCGGCGACCTCGCGGCGCTGGCCGCGGGACGGGCCTCGCCAGTGGAGGTCGCGAAGCAGTGGACCGCCGACGAGGACGTGGTCCTCAGGCTGCGACATGCCGCCGACATCGTCGTAATGGAAGCCTCGCACTTGACCGACCCGGCGCGGACGCGCAGTCTGGCGGAGTGGTTCGACAAGGCGAATCGCACCCGCGACCTGATGCGCACCACGGTGCGCGCCGACCTCGCGGTGGTCGAACTTTTGATGGCCTGGCGCGGCGCGCAGCGCGGTCGCTAGGGCCTCGGATCTTGGACGGGACGTTCACGCCGGGATGCGTGCGAACAGGGGACTGGACATGAGTGGTGGTGGTGCGCGTCAAGGCATTCTGACCCTGGCGATCAAGGACAAGGCCGCGCTGTACAGCGCCTACATGCCGTTCCTGCGGGGCGGCGGCATCTTCGTGCAGACCCCCAAGCGCTATTTCATCGGCGACGAGGTCTTCCTCATGCTCACCCTGCCCGAATCCGGCGAGCGCATGCCGGTGGCCGGCAAGGTCGTCTGGGTCACCCCTGTGGGCGCACAGGGCAATCGGCCGTCCGGCGTTGGCGTGCAGTTCAACGAGACCGCGGAGAACGAGAGCGTCCGTGGCAAGATCGAAGCGCTGCTGGCCGGCCAGCTGCAGTCGGAGCGCGCCACCTACACCATGTAGGGTGGCGCCGTCGGGGCGGCCATCAGGGCCGCGCGCCGGGCTCCTGGCGCTCCGTGATCTCCGCGGATGCCTTCTGGTCGTATTCGAAGCGGCCGGCGTGGATGGACACGTCGTGCGGCATCGTCCCGGTCCCGGTCCCGGGCACGTCGAAGCGGAGCCGGCTGAAGGCAGGGCACGCCATCACCGGCATCCCGGGGTGGGGCTCGGGCTGGTAGCGATAGGCGAGTTCGAGTGAGGGCCCCACCGTCCAGGCCCGGGCCCAGTGAGCGTCGACCCGCAGCGAGCCGCTGTGCTCGACCCAGCCCTCGACGCGGAGCGTGCCGTCATCAAGTCGCCAGGCCTTGAACGCCCCGACCTGCGTGGGGTCGTCGGGTCCGGTGTCGCAGTCCGCGACCAGGACCGTCAGGCGAGTAGGCGTCTCGACGTGTTCGAACCATTCCGGCGCCTCGGGTGGTGCCGGAACGGGCGTGGGCGGTGCGGCGGCCAGCGGGCCTGCCGCCAAGCAGGCACCGAGGGCGAGCCACTTCATCCCAGCGCGTCCCAGCCCGGGCGTGGCGCAAAGCGTTCGCCGTGGCTTGCCTGCAATGCCTTGAGGCGTGCCAGCAGCGCCTCGACGCCGGTCTCGCGCACGTACTGGATGGGACCGCCGCGGAATGGGGCGAAACCGGTGCCGAAGATCACGCCGGCATCGAGCAGGTCGGCGTCTGCCACGACGCCATCGTGCAGGCAGGCGACCGCTTCGTTGAGCAGGGGCAGGACCAGGCGGTCCTCCAGGTCCGCGGGTGCGCGGTAGTCCTTGGGCACTTCCGGCTTGACCGGCTTGCCGTCGACCCACTTGTAGAGGCCCTGTCCGTCCTTCTTGCCGCGCTTGCCCGGCTCGACGTTGCCCAGCGCGGCGGGGACCTCGAGGCCCAGGAAGGGCGCGAGTTCCGCGCCGACGCCGGCGGCCACGTCCAGGCCCACGGTGTCGATCAGTTCGATCGGGCCCATCGGCATGCCGAACTTCACCGCCGCCTTGTCGATCACCGGTCCGGGGATGCCCTCGGCGAAAGCATGGGCGGCCTCGAGCATGTACGGGAACAGCACGCGGTTGACCAGGAAGCCCGGCGTGCCCGCGACCGGCACCGGCAGCTTGTCGATCGCCCGGCAGAAGGAGGCGAGCCGCGACTGGGTGGACTCGGAGACGGTGTCGTGGTGGATGATCTCCACCAGCGGCATCAGGGCCACCGGGTTGAAGTAGTGCAGGCCGGCGAACTGCGCCGGGCGCTGGATGTGCTCGCGCAGCTCGGTCAGCGGGATCGAGGAGGTGTTGGTGGTCAACAGCGCGTCGGCCTTCATCCGCGGCTCCAGCGTCGTATACAGCTCGCGCTTGGCTTCCGGGTTCTCGATGATCGCCTCGATCACCAGGTCGGCATCGGCGACGCCATCGCCGGCGAGGTCGCCGCGCAGGCGCGCGTTGACCTGCTCGCGCCGCGCCTCGTCCTTGACCTTCTTGTCGAACAGCGCGCGGCCGCGCGACAGGGCGCCGTCGATGAAGCGCTGCTCGCGGTCCTGCAGGCTCACCTCGAAGCCCTTGTACGCCGACCAGGCAGCGATGTCGCCGCCCATGACGCCGGCGCCGACCACGTGGACGCGGGCGATGCCGTGGTCCTTGCCGCCCTGGCTCTTCAACCGCTCCTGCAGGAAGAAGACGCGGATGAGGTTGCGCGCCGTGGGCGTGGCCGACAGCTTGACCACCGAGCGGCGCTCGGCGGCGAGCAGGGACTGGATGTCGCCGCCACTGCGCTGCCAGGAGCCGATCAGAGCATAGGGGGCGGGGTAGTGGTCCTTGCGGGCCTTGCGCGCCACCTGCTTGGCCAGCACCGGCGCCAGCGCCTGGCGCGCCGGCCAGGTGTTGGTCAGCCAGGCCATGAAGCGTTGCTTGAACGGTCGCGTGGTACCGCGCAGGGCGAGCTTGGCGGCCTCGTCGAGGAGCAGGGGCTCGTCGACGAGTTTGTCGACCAGACCGATCGCCCGCGCCGCCGAAGACGACAGGGTGCGACCGGTCAGCATCATGTCGAACGCGGCGGGCGCGCCGACCAGGCGCGGCAGGCGCACGCTGCCGCCCCAGCCCGGGTAGATGCCGAGCTTCACTTCGGGCAGGCCGATCCGCGTCGAGGGCGAGCGGCTGGCAACGCGGTAGTCGCAGGCCAGCGCGATCTCGGTGCCCCCGCCCATGCAGAAGCCATGGATGGCCGCGACGGTGGGGCAGGGCAGCTCGGCCAGGCGTTGGAAGACCTGCTGGCCGCGATTGATCGCATCGCCCACCGTGCCTTTCTCGTCGAAGCTCTGGAACTCCTTGATGTCGGCACCGGCGATGAAGCCACTGGCCTTGGCCGAGGCGACCACGACCGCCTTGGGCGGGTCCATCGCAAGGCGCTCGATGAGGCTGTCGAGCTCGATCAGCACGTCCTGGGCGAAGGTGTTGACCGAGGTGCCGGCCCGGTCGAATGCGAGTACGAACACACCGTCCTCGCGGAGCGAGGTTTGCCAGTGCTGGAAGCGAAGACCGTCGAGGCCAGCGATCATGCTGCACCATCCGTTAACGTATGGGAGGCCGGTATCATCCCGAGGATGTTTCCCCGCCGTCAAATGCCAGGGGGCCCAAGGGTGCCGTGGGTCCCGATTGTGGGCATGCGTGCGTCAATGCACCGTGCAAGCGCCGGTCGAGCCGGCAGGCGAGCGCTTGAGGTGGATGCCGCCGTCCCCATTAATGTTGTGGATTGAACTTTTCCCCGCGAGGGGTGTCCCAGTGTTCGGCTGATGGCCGAGCTGACAGGAGTGCCGGCACGGCATGGCCGATAACGAACTTGCCCAAGACAAGGCCCAGGGGCTGAACCACGCGCTCGACCAGGAACTGGTCAGGCGCGTGCAGCAGGGCGACAGCACGGCCTTCGATGCCCTGGTGCGCAAGTACCAGCATCGGATCGTCGGGCTGGTGGGACGCTATGTGTCCGACTGGAGCGAGTGCCAGGACGTGGCCCAGGAAACGTTCATGCGCGCCTATCGCGCGTTGGGAAATTTCCGTGGCGACGCCCAGTTCTATACCTGGTTGCACCGGATCGCCGTGAATACTGCCAAGAACCACCTCGTAGCGCAGAACCGCAGGCCGCCGACGGACGACGTCGACGCGGCCGACGCCGAGCAGTTCGACGGCGGGATCCGGCTGCGCGACACCGATACGCCCGAACACGAGCTCATGCGCCAGCAGGTCGAGCGCAGCGTGATGGACACCGTCGAATCGCTCCCCGAGGAGCTGCGCGTCGCCATCACCCTGCGCGAGGTCGAGGGCCTGAGCTACGAGGAGATCGCCCGGCAGATGGACTGCCCCATCGGTACCGTGCGGTCGCGGATATTCCGCGCCCGCGAGGCGATCGATGACCGCCTTCGACCCCTGCTCGATACCCCCGGAACCCCGGAGCGCGCCCCCCGATGATGTCTTCCCCGTCCAATCCCAACGCCTCTTCGATCGAAGCCGATCGCGAAACCCTGTGCGCGCTGTTCGATGGCGAGTTGCAGGGCGACGCAGCGCGCTTCGCGCACCGGCGCCTGGGCCACGACGCCGAGTGGCGTGCGGCCTTCGGGCGCTGGCAGCTGGCCGGTGACGTGATGCGCCGCCAGTCCGGCGGCCTGGCACCGTCCGACTTCGCCGCCCGCGTCGCGCGTGCGCTGGAGACAGACCACGCGTTCGCGGTACTGCCACGCGCGGCGGGCAGCGACCTGGGCGATGCGCGTTCGCGCTGGCGTCGGGGCTGGATCCCGGGGGCGGCCCTGGCCGCTTCCGTGGCGGTTGCAGCCCTGTTCGTGGCCCGTCCGCTGGGTCAGTCGGAGGCCCCAGCCGGCCTGGACGCCTCGCCGCAGGTCGCCGACCGCGATGGCACCCCGACGTCCGTGCCTCCCCCTTCGCAAGTCGTTGCGGCCACGCCGCAGGGCGCGGACGCCACCCAGGCCGGACTCGCCACGGCCGCCGCCGCCGCGGTTGCGG
>NZ_VICE01000107.1 GCF_006546775.1 Marilutibacter aestuarii | reverse complement strand
TCCCAGCGAACGCTGGGATCCAGCCCGTAGGATGGGTAAAGCGAAGCGCAACCCATCTTTGCCCCCCATCCCGCCCCGCGCTCCACACACCCGTCATCCCAGCGAACGCTGGGATCCAGCCTTTCAGGCTTCCGCCCTCAAGACGTCCCACGTCCATCGCCACCCAAGCGACGGCCACCCCCTCAGAACGCGCGATACGGCCGTTCCCGCAGCCACAAGGTCGCCAACCACTTCTCGCCGGCGACGACCGGCTCGCCGGCGTGCAGCGACTCCGGATCGGCCTTGCCGCTCGCGTCGAGGTTGTCGAACACCACCGCCTGGCCGGGCACCGGCGACACGCTGAGCCCGGCGCGCGGGAAAGCCGTGGCGCCGCCTTCCTCCACGGCGTTGAGGTACACGCAGATCGTCCGCCGCCGATTGCCGGCCGCCGGGTGGTCGGCCGCGAGCGTCGACGGCGGCAGGTAATCGCGATGCGGGCGGTATTCCTGGCCCGGCGCATAGCGCAGCACGATCAGCTGCTCGGCGTTGATCAGTTCCATGCCCGCGGCGCGGGCGATGCGCAACTGCACCAGGCGCAGCGCGAAATCCTCGTTGAGCGGGTCGAAGCTGGCGTCACTGCTGCTGCGGATGGGGTGGTCGACCGCCGCGCCGGTGACCGGGTCGACCGTCATCGAACGGCGCAACTGCGGATGCGCGCTGGCGACCAGCAGGCGGCATTCGTCGGCCGACAGCAGCGCCTCCACGCGTCCCACGCGCGGCGTCGTCGCCAGCGCCACGGTCGGCGGCGGCGACAGCGCGTCTTCCAGGGTCAGCGTGCCGGGCGCGGCCTCCGGTTGTGCCGGGATGGCGGCCTCGATCGACGGCAGGCGCGGCACCCCCAGCGGGTCGAGCTGCGCCCACAGCGCCTCGGCCGATTCGAGCTGCACCGGGCAACCCTCGCCCCTGGCGAGGCGCTCGGCGAGCAGCTGCGCGGCGACCACGTCGCCGCCGTCGGCCGCGGCCTGCAACAATTGCAGGCAACGCGTCTGGTCGGCGGGATCGGGCTTGCGGCCGAAATGGATCGCCACCGCACGCAGCGCGGGCGGCAGGCGGTGCTGGACGGCCAGCATCATGCGCGTGTTGATCCGCGCGTCGCGGGGCAGCGCGGTGCCGCCCAGTGCGACCAGGGCCAGCAGGTACGCCGCGCCCGGGTGTCCGGCCGCTTCGGCCTGCTGCAGCCAGTTCACGGCCTCCGCCGCGTCGGCCGGGCCGTCGATGCCGTGCAGGCGCATGCGCGCCAGTTCCAGCTGCGCGCCCGGATGCCCCAGCGCCGCCGCTTCGCGGTAGCGCGCCGCGGCGGTGTCCAGGTCGCGGG
>NZ_VICE01000106.1 GCF_006546775.1 Marilutibacter aestuarii | reverse complement strand
GCGGCGGCCTTCTTGGCGGCCTTCTTCACCGTCTTCTTGGCGGCGGCCTTCTTGGCGGCCTTCTTCACCGTCTTCTTGGCGGCGGCCTTCTTGGCAGCCTTCTTCACCGTCTTCTTGGCAGCGGCCTTCTTGGCGGCCTTCTTCACCGTCTTCTTGGCGGCGGCCTTCTTGGCGGCCTTCTTCACAGTCTTCTTGGCGGCGGCCTTCTTGGCGGCCTTCTTCACCGTCTTCTTCGCAGCAGCCTTGCGGACCGCCTTCTTGGCCGCGGACTTGCGTGCGACCTTCTTGGCGGCCTTCTTGGCTGCCGGTTTCCTGGCGACCTTCTTCGCCGCCTTCTTGGCGGCGGGTTTCTTCTTCGCAGCTTTCTTAGTGGCCATGGGATGGCTCCTCGTCAGTGGTCCAGCATTGACCGACCCGGGACGGATCGGGGTGTTGCCCAGTACAAACCAGGCCCGCCGGCAACATGCCGACGGGAAACCGCCGGCACGCGACAGCGCGAACCGGAACGGGTGCATGCCGGACTCCCATCCACGCGCGGGGCGGGAAGGACGGTCCGGAAGAAATTGTCGGGGGGAGTTTGGTCACTCGTACGAGTTGTTCGGTAAGTGGCGATGTTGAAGTTTCGAAATCCTTCAAGGGACAGAGGCCCGATACCCACCTTTTCGAGAGCCATGGTGGAGTCCGGTTTCGTGCAGCTCGTTGTCGCGATCGCTTTGCTCACTCGTATATGCAGATGTCTTCTGCTTGGCGAAACGTAATCACGGTTTTTGCAAGTGTCAACAACCCCCGGCGCCTGGAAAGCCCGCCAGAAGCGGCGCTGGGGTGCGCTTGCCGGCGATCGGCTCTCCGCCCATGCCACCCGTGGCGAACCTTGCGCGTGCTGACGGACTGCAATCGATTCATTAAAACACTTGAAAACAAGGTGTTTTCTGCGAGTGGCTAATTTTTGTCCACGTCTTCGAAGCGTATCCAAACGAGGCCACGCACCCATAGGCCACGCCTCGGACGGGCGGTCGGCGGACGCGAAAAAAAAACGCCGGAGGGTGCTGCTTTTTGGCGTCGCACAAGATCATTTGCGCAAAAAAAAGAATGGGCCATGCGTCCCGCCCGGTGAAGGTCGGGTGTGCTTCCCGGCCCGCGACACGGTGACAGTCTCGATCGAGGACGTGCGCCTCGCGACTCGAACAACGAGCGTCGCGCCAGGAGATTTTCCCGGGCCGCCCCGCGCGACAGACGTGGCCCGTCCGACACGCGCGCGACGTCCACGGGGCCGAAGCACGCGCGACGTGTATCGCGAACCTCCCGATCGGCGGCGTCGCCCGATGCCACCAGGTGCGTGGCCGGCGCCCTCGAGTGCGTCCGGCAGGTGCGCGCGTGCCCGCCCCCGTGGCGCACGTGGGCGAAGGACGAAAAAAAACCGGGCGCCCGGCCCGGTCGTCGCGTCTTCGTTGCCGGCACCCGTCGACGACGGGTGCCGGCCGGCGGCGTCAGTGTTCGTCGCTCTCGAGCAGGTCCGCGTACTCCTGCGGACCGAGGAGCTCGTCGGCCTGCTCCGGCGCGTCGGCCTGCAGGGTATAGAGCCAGCCCTCGCCGTAGGCGTCCTCGTTGATGATCTCGGGTTTGTCGGCCAGCGCGGTGTTCACCTCGAGCACGGTGCCGCTCAGGGGGGCGTAGACGTCCGAGGCGGCCTTGACGGACTCGACGACCGCGCACGCGGTGCCGGCCTCGACCTGGTCGCCCGGATTGGGCAGCTCGACGTAGACCAGGTCGCCCAGCAGGCCCTGTGCGTGGTCGGAGATGCCGACGGTGACCTTGCCGTCACCTTCGACGCGGACCCATTCGTGGGACTTGAGGAACTTCAGATCGCCGGGGATATCACTCATGACTGGCCTCTAATGTGTGGGCGGTGGCGGCGGGAACGACGCCTAGTTTAATGGCGGGACCCCGCGCACGCACGGGGCACGAACCAACACGGGTGGAGCAAGGGAACGGGGTGGGGCCGGCGGCGGCCTCAATCCCGTCCGTAAGGTGGCCGGCCGCTCTTGAGGGCGTCGTGCAACGCCTCGATGCGGTCCTGCCCCCAGAAGGGTTCATCGTTCAGTACGTAGCCGGGCAGGCCCGGCAGGTCGGCTGCGATCGCCGCGGCGGTGTTGCTGCCGTAGGTCGCATGCGCGGCATGCTGGCCCGCGGCTTCCAGGATCGCACCGGCGTCGAAGCCGCTGGCGTCGAGCAGGTCGGCCACCACGTCGCGCTCGGCGATGTCGCGGTCATCCGCCCACAGGGCACGGAACGCGGCGCCGACATAAGCCGCGGGATCCAGACCGGCCGAGACCAGGGCGATCGCGCAGCGGTCGGCCAGGCCGGGGTCCGTGGGGAAGTGGCGCGCCTGGATGTTGAGCGGCACGCCGCGGATGTCGCGCCAGCGCTGCAGCTCGACCACCCGGTAGCGCTGGCGCGCGGGGGCGCGCTTCTTCAGCGGCACCGCGCCGTTGGCGTCGAAGAGTTCGAAGATGCGCACCGGCCGGTACTCGATGCGCGCGCCGGTATCGCGCGCGACCTCGAGCAGTGCCGCATGCCCGAGGTAGGCATACGGCGAGATGGTGCTGAAGAAGTAGTCGATGCGGGCCACGGTCAGCGGTCAGGCCAGCACGCCTTCCTGCACCTGCCCTTCGCGCACGAACGGGAAGCGGACCACGCGCACCGGCACTTCGCGCCCGCGGATGTCCACGCGCACGTCGCCGCCGGCACCCAGCGGGATGTCGCCCGACGGCACGCGCGCGAAGGCGATCGCCTTGCCGAGCGTCGGCGAGAACGTGCCCGAGAGGATCTCGCCCTCGCCATGCGCGGTCAGTACCTTCTGGCCGTGGCGCAGGACGCCCTTGTCGTCCATTACCAGGCCGATCATCTGTCGCGGCGCGCCGCCGGCCTTCTGCTGCTCGAGCACCTCGCGGCCGACGAAGTCGCGGCCCTCGTCGAGCACCACCGTCCAGGCCAGGGCGGCCTCGTAGGGCGAGACGTCGTCGTCCATGTCCTGACCGTAGAGGTTCATCCCGGCCTCCAGGCGAAGGGTGTCGCGCGCGCCCAGCCCGGCCGGCTTCACGCCCGCCTCCAGCAGCGCGTTCCACAGGGCGACCGCATTGGCCTGCGGAACGACCACCTCGAATCCGTCCTCGCCGGTGTAACCGGTGCGGGCGATGAAGAGCTCGACGCCACCGTCGGCAAGTTCGGCGCTGGCCGCGGCGAACCGGCCCAGCTTGCCGATCGCGGCCTGATCCTCGTCGCGCAACAGGCCGATCACCTTCGCGCGGGCGTTGGGGCCCTGCACCGCAACCATCGCGTAGTCCTCGCGTTCGACCACTTCGACCTCGAAGGCCTCCGCCTGCTCGCGGATCCAGGCCAGGTCCTTCTCGCGCGTGGCGGCATTGACGACGAGGCGGAAGAAGGCTTCCGACAGGTAGTAGACGATCAGGTCATCGATGACCCCGCCGCGCGGGTTCAGCATGCACGTATAAAGCGCCTTGCCGGGCTTCTTCAGCTTGTCGACCGAGTTGGCGAGCAGGTGGCGCAGGAAGTCGCGCACGCGCGCGCCGCGCAGGTCGACGACGGTCATGTGGCTGACGTCGAACATGCCGGCGTCCTGGCGCACCTGGTGGTGCTCGTCGATCTGGGAGCCGTAATGGATCGGCATGTCCCAGCCGCCGAAATCGACCATCTTGGCGCCGAGCGCGCGATGGGTCTCGTTGAGGATCGTCTTCTGCATCGTGTGGGGGGAGGTTCGTGGGGAGCGGCGATTATCACAGATTGTCGCCAGCCGGGCCCGGCCACCGCGCGGGAATTCCCGACGACCGGGCGAACATGCGACCACACGCTGGCGCACGGAGCAGCGGAGTCGAGCCCCTCGATCAGTCCGCGGCGACGACCTGCAGGGTCATGCCTTCGGCGCGTTCCACCCGCACCATCGTCCCGGCCGGCAGGTCGGCACCGGCGACGTCCCAGTAGGCATCGGCGATCTGTACGCGCCCGCGCCCGTTCACGATCGCACGGTCGAGCGGCACGACGCGGCCCACCAGGGACTCGGCGCGGCGGTTCAGCGTCGGCCGGTCGCTTTGCCGCTCACGTCCGCGGAACCAGGTGCGGTAGACCTGGATGGAGACGAAGCTGAGCACGACGAAGGCCGCGACCTGGACCAGCAGCGATACGTCCGGGAATGCCAGCACCAGCACGAAGACCGCCACTGCGGCGAAGCCGAGCCAGAGCATGAACGCGCCGGGCGCCATGGCCTCTGCGGCGAACAGGAGCAACGCGATCGCCGCCCAGCCGGTGGTCTGCCAGTTCCAGTCCATCGGCTCAACCCCCGATGCGCGGCGGCTGCGGCGCCGGCTTGTCGCCCATCGCCTGGCGCGCGAGTTCGGCGATGCCGCCCAGCGAGCCGATCATGCCCGAGGCCTCCATCGGCATCAGCACGAACTTCTGGTTCGGCCCCTCGGCCAGGGACTTGAAGGCTTCGACGTACTTCTGCGCGACGAAGTAGTTGATTGCCTGCACGTCACCCTGTGCGATGGCGTCGGACACCAGCTGCGTGGCCTTGGCCTCGGCCTCGGCCAGGCGCTCGCGCGCTTCGGCCTCGCGGAACGCGGCCTCGCGCTCGCCCTCCGCCTCGAGGATCGCCGACTGCTTCTCGCCCTCGGCCTTGAGGATGGCGGCCTGGCGGAAACCCTCGGCCTCGAGGATGTTGGCGCGCTTCTCGCGCTCGGCCTTCATCTGGCGCGCCATCGCATCGACCAGGTCCTTGGGCGGCTGGATGTCGCGGATCTCGATGCGCGTGACCTTCACCCCCCACGGGTTGGTGGCCTGGTCGACCACCGTCAGCAGCTGCGCATTGATGGTCTCGCGCTGGCTGAGCGACTCGTCCAGGTCCATCGAACCGATCACGGTGCGGATGTTTGTCTGCACCAGGGCGATCATCGCCACCTCGAGGTTGGACACTTCATACGCGGCCTTGGCCGCGTCGAGCACCTGGAAGAAGACCACGCCGTCCACCTTGACCACGGCGTTGTCCTTGGTGATGACGTCCTGGGAGGGCACGTCGAGCACCTGCTCCATCATGTTGACCTTGCGGCCGACGCCGTAGACGACCGGCACCAGGAAGTGCAGGCCCGGGGTCATGGTGTGGGTGTACTTGCCGAAGCGCTCGACCGTCCACTCGAAGCCCTGCGGCACCATGCGCACCGTCTTGAACAGGATGACCACGCCGGCGAACAGCAGCACCAGCGACAACAGCGTTCCCAGTTCCATGCTCCACCCCCGACGTTGGTCCTGCATGGAGTATAGACACCGCGGGAGCCGTCGCGCGCGCCGCGCGCCGGGCAGTCCCGACGGACTGCGACGCTTTCGCGCCGGTGCGCATCTAGGATGGATGTATGCCCGCCGCCTCGCCCTCCAGTTTCGCCATCGACGTCCCCGACGCCCTGCTGGAGCGGGCGCGGGCCGGCGAGCACGCGGCATTGGAACAGCTGTATCGCTGGTTCGAGCGACCGGTGTTCACGCTGGCACTGCGCATGTGCGGGGACCGCGAGTCGGCGGCGGACGTCCTGCAGGACACGATGCTGAAGGTCTTCGGCCACCTGGGCGGGTTCCGCCGCCGCGATGGCTGCCCGTTCTGGGGCTGGCTGCGGCAGGTCGCCGTCAACGAGGCGCTGATGCGCCTGCGACACCAGCGGCGCTTCGCGCAGGACGTCGCGCTGGAAGATGACCACTGGCTGCAGGACGAAGGTCCGCTGCCATCGGCCGCCGCCGATGCCGCCCGCCTGCAACGCGCCCTGGCCGCGCTGCCCGCCGTCACGCGCAGCGTGCTGTGGCTCTACCACGCCGAAGGCTATACGCACGATGAGATCGCGGTGCTGATGGACCGCAGCGCGAGTTTTTCCAAGTCGCAGGTCGCGCGCGGCACGCGCCGGCTCCGCCAGTTGCTGGAAGCCGCCCCCGCCAGCACGACGCACGCGACACTGGTTCCGGAGAGCCGACATGCCTGACACCCCCGACGCCGGTCTTGCCGGTCCGTCCATGCCCTCGCCACGGCGCTCCCCGGCCGAAGAAGGCTGGCGCGACGCCTTCCTCGCGCTGGAGCTGGAAACGCCCGCGGGCGATGGTTGGCCTCGCCTGGCCGCACGCCTGCCCAGGGCAGGCACGGCGCTCGCGGGTCCGGCGCCTGCC
>NZ_VICE01000105.1 GCF_006546775.1 Marilutibacter aestuarii | reverse complement strand
TCGATGCCAGGCCGCCCAGCAGCCTGCCCTTCCCGCCCTGGGGCTGGTGCAGCAGGGTCGTGCCGACCTGGACCGCGATGCGACCGGCGATGACCGACATCGGCGCCAGCAGGGGCAGCTCGCCGCCGTCGAGCTCGACGGTTTCGAAGGCGATCGCGGTGAGACCGATCTCGAGAAGGCGCCGCGTCAGGGCAGGCGCCGCGGCCAGGTGCAGGTAGCAGAACAGCAGGTGGTCGCTGCGCAGGTGCGCCAGGTCGCCCTCGATGGGCTCCTTGACCTTGACGATCAACTGGCCGCGCGAATAGAGGGTCGAGGCATCGGCCGCGACGTGGACGCCCAGTGCTTCGTATTGCGCGTCGCTGAAGCCGCTGGCGGCACCGGCGCCCCGTTCGACCCACACCTCGTGGCCGCGCTGGACGAGGTCGCCCGCCGCCGCCGGCACCAGGGCGACGCGCCCTTCCAGTGTCTTGGTTTCACTGGGGATGCCGATGCGCATGGCGGATTCTCCTGTGCGGCCAGAAAAAAAGCCGCGACTGCGACGATCCGGCCGGGTGCATGGGCGCGCGGGACGCGCCCGGCGTGCGGGCCCGGAACACTGCTTCCCGGGACCTGCCTTGTTTTGCCCGGACGCCGCCTCCAAGCTATGGGCTCGATCACGGTCGTCCCGCCCGTCCGGCGTGGCCCGGCCCCGTGAGTGAGACCCATGCGCCAGAGCGCGCCCCAACAGGCCTTCATTATACCCATGAGCCCTTCCAAGCATGCCCGCCTCGTCATCCTCGGTTCCGGTCCGGCCGGCTGGACCTCCGCCGTCTATGCCGCGCGCGCCAACCTCAAGCCGGTCGTCATCACCGGCCTGCAGATGGGCGGCCAGCTCATGACCACCACCGAGGTCGACAACTGGCCGGGCGATGCCCATGGCCTGATGGGGCCGGACCTGATGGCGCGAATGCAGGCCCACGCGGAGCGTTTCGACACCGAGACCGTGTTCGACCACATCCACACCGCCGACCTGTCCCAGCGCCCTTTCAAGCTGGTCGGCGACAACGGCGAGTACACCTGCGACGCACTGATCATCTCCACCGGCGCGACCGCCAAGTACCTGGGCCTGCCCTCGGAAGAGGCCTTCAAGGGCCGCGGTGTCTCCGCTTGCGCGACCTGCGACGGCTTCTTCTACAAGGACCAGGACGTGGCGGTGATCGGCGGCGGCAACACGGCCGTCGAGGAGGCGCTCTACCTGTCCAACATCGCCCGCAAGGTCTACCTGGTGCACCGCCGCGACACGCTGCGCGCCGAGAAGATCATGCAGGACAAGCTGTTCGCCCGGATCGAGGCCGGCAAGATCGAGCCGGTCTGGCACCACGTCGTCGACGAGGTCCTGGGCAACGACGCCGGCGTCACCGGCATGCGCGTGCGCTCGGTGCTGGACGATTCCACCCGCGACATCGACGTGCACGGCTTCTTCGTGGCCATCGGTCATACCCCGAACACGGGTCTGTTCGAGGGCCAGCTGGACATGAGGAACGGCTACATCACCATCAGGACCGGCCTGGCCGGCGATGCCACCGCGACCAGTGTCCCAGGCGTCTTCGCCGCCGGCGACGTGGCCGACCAGGTCTATCGCCAGGCGATCACTTCGGCCGGCTTCGGCTGCATGGCCGCGCTGGACGCCGAACGCTTCCTGGAGAAGTAAGGGGCGCCGGCCGCGCGGCCGCGTGGACAAACTGCTCGCCAAGGAGCTGCTGTTCCACGGCAGCTACCTGGTCCTGCCACTGATCGCGTGGCTGGCCTGGCGCCTCCGCCGCCCGGGCCGGCGCGTGCCGGCCGCGCTGGTGCTCGCTGCGCTGCTGCTGTTCGCATGGGCGCGTTTCGTGGAACCGCAGATGCTCCGGGTCCGGGAAACGGTGCTTGCCGACACCGGCGCCCGCACCTCCATCGCGCTGGTCAGCGACATCCACCTGGGCGTCTACAAGGGCACCGCTTACCTGGAGCGCCTGGTCGATCGCCTTGACGCCCTCCCGGTCGACGCCGTGCTGATCGCCGGCGACCTGACCTACGAGCCGGGCGATGCTCCGCTCGCGACCATGTTCGCGCCGCTAGCCCGGATCCGGGTGCCCGTCTACGCGGTACTGGGCAACCACGACCAGCAGGCGCCCGGACCGGACATCGACGTCGAGCTCAGGAACGCACTGGCCGGACTGGGCGTGCAGGTGATCGAGGGACGCTTCGCCGGCGATGAACCGGGAATCCGCTGGGCCGGGCTCGGCGATCGCTGGGCCGGCAAGGACGATCCGGGCTTCCTTGCCGACAGCCCGGATCCGGCGCGCCCGACCGTCGTGCTGGCCCACAACCCCGACAGCGCGATCGACCTCTCGCCAGCCCAGGTGCGCCTCGTGGTGGCCGGGCACACCCATGGCGGGCAGATGCGCATCCCGCTGCTCTACCGCAAGGTGATTCCCAGCGCGATGGGTTTCGACCGGGGCGAGAGCTGGCTGCCCACGCCGCAGGGCCCCGTGCGCGTATTCGTCACCGCCGGCGTTGGCGAAGTCGGCCTGCCGATGCGCCTGTTCAACCCGCCCACGATCGACGTACTGCACCTCCAGCCCTGAGTCGCGCGCGCATCGGGGGGCCACCTGAAGACCGCGATCACCGCGCGATGCGCATACTGTGCGTCCGACCCCCGAGAGGCATGCCGTGGCCCTGACCGACAAATGGCTGTTCGTGCTGTCGCGCTACTCGCGGCGGATGTGGTTCCGGGCCTCGCTGTACGGGCTGCTGGGCATCGTGACGGCCCTGCTTGGCGTGGCCGCGAAACCGCTCATCCCGCCGGGCCTGGCCGGTTCGATCGGTGCCGGTTCGGTCGGCAACATCCTGGGCATCCTCGCCACGTCGATGCTCGCGGTCACCACCTTCTCGCTGGCGACGATGGTCTCGGCCTATGGCGCCGCTTCCAGCACGGCGACGCCGCGTGCGGCCAAGCTGCTGATCGAGGACACGACGGCGCAGGGCGCGCTGGCCACCTTCATTGGCGCCTTCCTGTTCTCGATTGTCGGCCTGATCGCCCTCAGCGCCGGCATCTATGGCGACAGCGGCCGGGTGCTGCTGCTGGCCGCGACCATCGGGGTGATCGTCCTGATCACGGTGACGCTGCTGCGATGGATCGAGCAGCTGTCTCGCTTCGGCCGGGTCGCGGAGACCATCAACCTGGTCGAAACCGCGACCCGTCGCGCCATGCAGCATCGCGCCCGCAAGCCCTGGCTGGGCGGTGCGCCCTGGCGGGCGCCGCCCGAGGACGCGATCGCGGTGGAGTCGACCCAGGTGGGCTACATCGAATACATCGACATGGCGCAGCTGGGGCAGTTCAGCGACGAGCACGACGTGGACATCCACCTCGAGGTCCTGCCCGGCTCCTTCGCGGTGCCCGGACGCCCGCTCGCGCGGCTCTCGGCCGACCTCGACGACCCCGCAACCGAGGCCTTCCGCAAGGCCTTCGTGGTCGGCGACTCGCGCACGTTCGAGAACGATCCCCGCTATGGACTGGTCGTGTTGACGGAGATTGCCGTGCGGGCGCTGTCGCCGGCCGTGAACGACCCGGGCACCGCGATCGACGTCATCGGTACGGTGGTCCGACTGTTCGCGGGCTGGGCACGGGGGCGCGCCAGCAAGGAGGACGAGGTCGAGGTGAGCCAGTCGCGCGTGTTCGTCCCCGCACTGCGCGAGTCCGACATGTTCGAGGACGTGTTCCCGGCCATCGCGCGCGACGGTGCCGGCATGCGCGAGATCGGCATCCGGCTGCAGAAGGCATTCGCCGCGCTCGACGACCTGGGCTTCGTCCATTTCGAGGACCCGATCCGCGAGCAGGCGTCCGCCGCCTGCCAGCGGGCGCTCGCGGCGATGGACTTCGAGCCCGACCGCGCGGCCGTGCTCGCGGCGAGCCGGCCGCGCCTGGTCGGCGACGTCCTGCCCGCACGGACCCGCAAGCCGGCATGACGCTCGAAGTCCGCTGGCTCGACGCCCTTTCCGGGGTCGAAGGGGAACATTGGGATGCGCTGCATGACGGCAGCAATCCCTTCGTCGGCCATGCCTTCCTCTCGGGGCTGGAATCCACCGGCTGCATACGCGCCGACTGGGGTTGGACGCCCCGGCACCTGACGCTGTGGGAGCGCGGCAGGCTCGTCGCCGCCGCGCCCGGTTACCTCAAGCACAACTCGCATGGGGAGTTCGTCTTCGACCATGCCTGGGCCCATGCCCACGCGCGAGCCGGGCTGGACTATTTCCCGAAGTACCTGTGCGCGGTGCCCTACTCGCCCGTCGGAGGGCCGCGCCTGCTCGCTGCGGACCCGGCGCATCGCCCCGCCCTTCTCGCGGCGATGACGGCCTGGTGCGAGCGGGAGGGGCTGTCCTCGGCCCACGTCAATTTCCACTCCGGGTCCGAGGCCGGGAGCTTCGGCCCGGACTGGCTGGCCCGCCACGACATCCAGTACCACTGGGAAAACCGCGACGGCTGGCGAGACTTCGACGACTTCCTGGCGGCGATGGACAGCAAGCATCGCAAGAACATTCGCCGCGAGCGCGCCCGCCTGGCCGCCTCGGGCGTGGCGTTCCGCGTCGTCCATGGCGACGAGGCGAGCGAGTCGGACCTCGCCTCGATGCACGCGCTCTACCTGCAGACCTTCGCCGAGTACGGCAACCACCCCGCGCTCAGCCTGGCGTTCTTCAGGCACCTGGCCCGGGCCCTGCCCCGGCACCTGGTGCTGGTCCTGGCCGACGTCGGCGCCGAGACCCTGGCCGGGGCCCTGTGCCTTCGTGGCGGCGATACCCTGTACGGCCGATATTGGGGATGCCACGCCACCCTGCCCGGCCTGCATTTCGAAACCTGCTATTACCAGGGCATTGAATATTGCCTGCGCGAAGGGTTGCGCCGGTTCGAGCCGGGCGCACAGGGCGAACACAAGTTGGCACGCGGCTTTCGTCCGCGCCTGGTCCACAGCCGGCACTGGATCGCCGACCCGGTCTTCCGCGACGCGCTGGCGGGCTGGTGCCGCGAGGAAAGCGAACTCGTGGAACAACACGCCGCCGCGCTGTCGCGACGGCTGCCCTTCAAGACCGACGATGCGCCCGCCTGAGCGAACCGCGCGATCGCCGGCCGGGGGATGTGCATGAACCGCCTGCCTTTCCTGCTCGACGCCGATCCGCATGCGCCCTTCCCGCCGGCCGGATTGGCGCTCGAGGAACCCAACGGCCTGCTGGCGGTCGGCGGCGACCTGTCCGTGCCGCGCCTGCTCAACGCCTACCGCCATGGCATCTTTCCCTGGTACTCGGCCGGCCAGCCGATCTTGTGGTGGTCGCCCGATCCGCGGGTGATGTTCTCCACCGCCTCGGGCGGCGTGCATCTCTCCCGGCGCTTCCGTCGCAGCCTGCGGGCCTCGGACTGGGTGGTGCGCGCCGACCACCGCTTCGAGGAGGTGGTCGGCGCCTGCGCGAGCTTGCCCCGCCCCGGCCAGGACGGCACCTGGATCACCGGTGAGATGCGCCGCGCGTATGGCGAGCTGCATCGCCTGGGCCATGCGCATTCGATCGAGGTCATGCAGGGCGAGCGGTTGGTTGGCGGCCTGTATGGCATCGCGGTCGGGCGGATGTTCTTCGGCGAGAGCATGTTCAGCGCGAGCCCGGGCGGCTCGAAAGTCGCGCTTGCCGCGCTCGCGCGCCGCCTCGGCGAGTGGGGCTGGCCGTGGCTTGACGCCCAGGTCACCAATCCCCACCTGCTGCGGATGGGCGCGGTGACCCGGCCCCGCGAGGCGTTCCTGAGGATCGTCGATGGCGAGGCGACGCGACCCGGGCGCGCCGGGCCCTGGCGCGACGACTTCGGCGTCCTGCCCGCGAACGCGTTCGCAGCGCCGGTCTAGGTCCTCGGCTCGCGACTGTCAACCTTTTCTTTGCGTGACCGGTACTTGCGTGGCACAATGCCCGGCTTGGCGGTTGCCTGCGGCTCGCCCGCCTCGGCAAATCCAGCCAGCCCCCCAGTCCCACCACGAGATTCCAGGAACCACATGGCCAAAGACGACGTGATCGAGTTCGAGGGCACGGTATCGGAAACCCTTCCGAACACCATGTTCCGCGTGCGCCTCGAAAACGGGCACGAGATCATTGCCCACATCTCCGGTCGCATGCGCAAGCACTACATCCGCATCCTGACCGGCGACCGCGTGAAGGTGGAAATGACGCCCTACGACCTGACCAAGGGCCGCATCACCTATCGCATGAAGTAATACGCGCAAGCTTATGATCTGGAAAGATATTCCAGGTCAACAAATGAAAAAGGCGGCCCTGGGGCCGCCTTTTTTCGTTGCGTCTTCCGCTGCTTATTCGACCGTCGCCGGCAGCAGTTTCTCCGGCTCGGGCTGGGCGTCGATGACCAGGGTGTCGTCCTTCACGTCGATGGTGACGCGCCCGCCTCCGGCCAGCTTGCCGAACAGGAGTTCGTCGGCGAGCGGGCGCTTGATCCGGTCCTGGATGACGCGGGTCATCGGCCGGGCGCCCATCAGCGGGTCGAAGCCATGCTGCGCCAGCCAGTCGCGCGCGCTCGGCGTGGCGCTCAGGCTGACCTGCTTTTCGTGCAGCTGGCTCTCGAGCTCGATCAGGAACTTGTCCACGACGCGCAGGATGTGCGCCATCTCCAGCGGCTGGAACTGCACCACCGCATCCAGGCGGTTGCGGAACTCCGGGCTGAAGCCCTTGCGGATCGCTTCCATGGCGTCGGTGGAGTGGTCCTGGCGGGTGAAGCCGATCGAGCGCCGCGAGGCCTGTGCGGCACCGGCGTTGGTGGTCATCACCACGATCACGTTGCGGAAATTCGCCTCGCGGCCGTTGGTGTCGGTCAGCACGCCGCGGTCCATGACCTGCAGCAGGATGTTGAAGATGTCCGGATGGGCCTTCTCGATCTCGTCGAGCAGCAGCACGCAGTGCGGGGTCTTGACGATCTTCTCGGTCAGCAGGCCGCCCTGGTCGAAGCCGACGTAACCCGGGGGCGCGCCGATCAGGCGGCTGACCGAATGCGACTCCATGTACTCGGACATGTCGAAGCGGACCAGCTCGATCCCCAACTGCAGCGCGAGCTGCTTGGTGACCTCGGTCTTGCCCACGCCGGTCGGGCCGGCGAACAGGAAGTTGCCGATCGGCTTGTCGGGATTGGCCAGGCCGGAACGCGCCAGCTTGATCGCCGAGGTCAGCGTCTCGATCGCCGGGTCCTGCCCGAAGATCACCATCTTCAGGTTGCGCTCCAGGTTGCGCAGCACGTCCTTGTCGGTGGCGCTGACCTGCTTGGCGGGGATGCGCGCCATCTTCGCCACGATCAGCTCGATCGTGTCCACGTCGATGAGCGCCTGCGGCTCGCGGTCGGGGAGCAGTTGCTGCCGGGCGCCGGCCTCGTCGATCACGTCGATCGCCTTGTCGGGCAACAGGCGGTCGCCGATGTGCTTGACCGAGAGGTCCACGGCGGCCTGCAGCGCGTCGTCGGTATAGAGCACGTCGTGGTGCTCCTGGTAGCGCGGGCGCAGGCCCTTGAGGATCTCCACCGCCTCGGCCACGGTCGGCTCGACGATGTCGATCTTCTGGAAGCGGCGGGCCAGGGCGCGGTCCTTCTCGAAGATCCCGCGGTATTCCTGGAACGTGGTCGACCCGATGCAGCGCAGGTCCCCGGAGGCCAGGGCCGGCTTGATCAGGTTGCTCGCGTCCATGGTGCCGCCGCTGGCCGAGCCGGCACCGATGATGGTGTGGATCTCATCGATGAAGAGGATCGCGTCGTCCTCGTTGCGGATCTGCTTGAGGACCGCCTTCAGCCGCTTCTCGAAGTCGCCCCGGTACTTGGTGCCGGCGACCAGCGCGCCGAGGTCGAGCGAATACACGGTCGCGCCCTTGAGCACGTCCGGGACCTCGCCGTTGACGATGCGCAGGGCCAGGCCCTCGGCGATCGCGGTCTTGCCCACGCCGGCCTCGCCGACGTAGAGCGGGTTGTTCTTGCGGCGCCGGCACAGGACCTGGATGGTCCGCTCGATCTCGTCGGCGCGACCGACCAGGGTGTCGATCCGGCCTTCGGTGGCCATCTTGTTGAGGTTGACGGCGAACTCGTCCAGCGGTTCGTTGCGCCCCTCGCCTTCGGTGCCCTCGGCGGGGGTGATCTCCTCGCCACCCTGCGAGGCGCCCTCCTCGTCCGCGCCATGCCGGGCGATGCCGTGGGAGATGTAATTGACGACGTCCAGCCGGGCGATGTCCTGCTGGCCCAGGTAATAGACGGCGTGGGAGTCCTTCTCGCCGAAGATGGCGACCAGCACGTTGGCGCCGGTCACTTCCTTCTTGCCGGAGGACTGCACGTGGTAGACGGCCCGCTGCAGGACGCGCTGGAAGCCCAGCGTCGGCTGGGTGTCGCGGTCCACATCCTCCGGAAGCACCGACACGGACGTGGCGATGGCCTGCTCCAGGTCGGAGCGGAGGCGGTGGAAATCCGCGCCGCAGGCCTTGAGCACGACTTCCGCCGAGGGGTTGTCGAGCAGCGCCAGCAGCAGGTGTTCCACGGTCATGTATTCGTGGCGCGCCTCGCGGGCGCGCTTGTAACACTGGCCGATGCTGAACTCGAGATCCTTGCTGAACATGGGAGGTGACCTCCTGAAGACTACTGCCATCCTAGATGGGGACGGGCGGGTGCTTTTCCATGCCCCCACGCGTGGCCTTGGACCGCCCGGGGTTCAGCTCGATGGACCTCTCCTCCTCCGCCGGAAAGGAACCCCTGTCTACGACCTTCCTCCCTTGTTTACCACGTCTTCCAGGACAGTTTTAGGCCTTTTCCATCGTGCACAGCAAGGGGTGCTGGTTGAGCCTTGAGTATTCGTTCACCTGGGCCACTTTCGACTCTGCCACCTCGCGGGTGAACACACCGCAGACGCCGCGCCCCCGGGTGTGGACGTGGAGCATGATCTGGGTCGCCTTCTCGATGTTCATCGGGAAGAAGCGCATGAGCACCTCCACCACGAAGTCCATGGGGGTGTAGTCGTCGTTGAGCAGCAACACCGAATACATGGGCGGGCGGGCGACCTCGGGACGGTCGGTCTCCACCAGGGCGCCATGCTGGTGCTCGTGGTCTGTGGGGTTGGGCATGCGGCGATTATACCGGGCCGTGGCGAGCGACCGCGGGCCCGCAGGGCGCATGGACGCATCCCGGATCGACCGGCACAATGCAAGCTCAATCAGTGCAACAACAGGGGGAACCACCGTGCGATCGATTTCCTTGCTCGTCTTGTTGGCCGTTGGCCTCGCCGGCGCCCCGGCCCACGCCCAGGACGCCCGGATCAAGCAGCAGCTCGACGCCATCGGCCACGACTACGAAGTCGACGACGACGGCGATTACAGGATGGTCTTCGAGACCGAGAACGGCCGCTCGCAGCTCGTTTTCGTCATTTCCAACGTCGAGCGTTACGGTAGCCACCAGGTTCGCGAGATATGGGCCCCGGCCTACCAGGCCCCCGGTGACGACTTCCCGGCCGTCGTCGCCAACAAGCTCCTGGAAGACTCCGAGGAGAACAAGCTAGGCGCCTGGGTCAAGCAGGGCGACATGGCCGTCTACGTGGTCAAGATCGATGCGCAGGCGTCCAACGATGCCCTGGACGATGCCATCGAATATGCCGTGAAGATCGCTGACCAGATGGAAATCGTGCTGACCGACGGCGACGACGAGTTCTGAGGCCGGCACCGGGATGAGCTACCGCGAAGGCCGCTTCTGGCAACCCGATGTCACCGTCGCCACGGTGGTCGCCGACGGCGGCCGCCTGCTGGTGGTGGAGGAGACGGTCGGCGGCAGGCGCGTGCTCAACCAGCCCGCCGGGCACCTGGAGCCGGACGAGAGCCTGCTTGAGGCGGCCCGGCGGGAGACCCTGGAGGAAACCGGCTGGGAGGTCCGCCTGACGGCCTTCGTCGGTGCCTACCAGTGGACCGCGCCCGCGGGCCCCGACGGCCGTGGAGGACGCCATTTCCTGCGTTTCGCGTTCGCCGCCGAACCGGTCGCGCACGATGCCGCCCGCCCGCTCGACGACGGTATCCTTCGCGCCGTGTGGATGACCCCGGCCGAGCTCCAGGCGCGTGCCGGCGAGCACCGCAGCCCCCTGGTCTGGCAGGCCGCCGCCGATTTCCTGGCCGGGCGGCGCCATCCGCTGGAGCTGCTGCAGGCGCTGCCATGAGCCGGGCGCGCGTCATCGTCGGCATGTCCGGCGGCGTCGATTCCTCGGTGACCGCGCTGAGGCTGCAGCAGGCGGGCGAGTCGATCGCCGGACTCTTCATGCAGAACTGGGCCGAGGAAGCTCCCCGCGACGGCGAGGCCGGGACCACCGGCCCCTGCCGCGCCGAGGAAGACCGGCGTGATGCGGTGGCGGTCTGCGGACGCCTGGGCATCCCCATCCATTTCCGCGACTTTTCCTTTGAGTACTGGGCCGGCGTGTTCGAGCACTTCCTGGCCGAGTACGCCGCCGGGCGCACCCCGAACCCGGACGTGCTGTGCAATCGCGAGATCAAGTTCAAGCACTTCCTCGACGCCGCCCGTGAGCTGGGGGCGGAGCGGATCGCCACCGGACACTACGCCCGCGTCGCGCTCGTGGACGGACGCCACCGCCTGCTCCGCGGCGTGGACCGCGGCAAGGACCAGAGCTACTTCCTGCACCAGTTGGGTCAGGACCAGCTGGCCTCGACCCTGTTCCCGCTCGGCGAGCTGCCCAAGAGCGAGGTCCGGCGCATGGCCGCCGAAGCGCGATTGCCGACCGCCGCGAAGAAGGACTCCACCGGCATCTGCTTTATCGGCGAGCGCGACTTCCGCGGCTTCCTGTCGCAGTACCTGCCCGCGCAGCCGGGCGAGATGCTCACGCCCGACGGACGCAGGGTCGGCGAACATCCCGGGGTGTTCTACTTCACCCTCGGCCAGCGCGAAGGCCTCAACATTGGCGGCGTCCGTGGCTTCGAACAGGCGCCCTGGTACGTCGTCGGCAAGGACGTGGCGCGCAACATCCTGTACGTCGACCAGGGCCATGACTCGCCCTGGCTGCTGTCCTCGATGCTGCACAGCGAGGTCGCGCACTGGATCGACGGTACCCCACCCGCGAAGGGCTTCGGCTGCACGGCGCAGACGCGTTACCGGCAGGCCGACCAGGACTGCGAGGTCGAGGTGCTGGACAATGGCCACCTGTCGGTGCGTTTCGCACATCCGCAACGCGCGGTGACCCCCGGCCAGTCGCTGGTCCTGTACGACGGCGACACCTGCCTGGGGGGCGCGGTGATCGCGTCCACCGATGCCCCTCTCGAATCACGAACGAGTGCTCCCGCCACATGAGTGAAACCCCCGACAACCCCATGTCCGACCGCGTCCTGGCGCTGGCGGGCCTGGTCCAGGCCCTGTCCCAGGTGCGTCGCATCGCCGACACCGGGCAGGCCAACACCGCCGCCCTGTCCACCGTGCTCGACTCGGTGTTCCGCATCGACGCGGAGTCGCCGGCCGAGGTCTACGGGGGCCGCCATGCCCTGATGCCCGGCCTTACCCTGCTGAAGGACTACTTCGAGGGGCGCAATGCCGATCCGCAACTGCCGCGCCTGGCGATGGCGGTCATGCAGCTGGAGCGGCGCTTCGTCCGCGACGACGAGATGGCCTCGCGCGTGCACCGCGACATCCTGGCACTGGGCGAGCGGGCACGCGCCGACGGCAGCACCCATCCGGACGTCATGGCCGCCCTGGGCACGCTGTACGCCGAAACCCTGAGCCACCTGCGACCGCGGGTGCTGGTGCAGGGCAACCCGCACTACCTGGGACAGGCCTCGGTGGTGGCGGAGGTGCGCGCGGCCCTGCTCGCCGCGGTCCGCTCGGCGGTGCTCTGGCGCCAGATGGGCGGCAGCCTGCTCGACTTCCTGCTGGCCAGGGGCCGCATGCGCGAGGCGGCGCACGGCGCCCTGCGCTGAGCCCGCCAGCGCGGGTCGAGAGGCATTTCGCCGGCCCGGAACGCAGGAAGCCCGGCGATGCCGGGCTTCCTGGTCTTGGGGTCCCGCCCTGGCTCAGGCGGTCACGGTGTCGGCCACGTCCTTGTAGTCCTGGATCTGGTCGAAGTTCATGTAGCGGTAGATCTCCTCGCCGTTGGCGTTGATCACCCCGATGTCGGCCATGTACTCGGCCTTGGTCGGGATGCGCCCCAGGCGCGAGCAGATCGCGGCCATCTCCGCCGACCCCAGGTAGACGTTGGAGTTGCGGCCCAGGCGGTTGGGGAAGTTGCGGGTGCTGGTGGAGAACACCGTGGCGCCCTCCTTCACCTGCGCCTGGTTGCCCATGCACAGGCTGCAACCGGGCATTTCCATGCGCGCGCCCGCACTGCCGAAGGTGCCGTAGTGGCCTTCCTTGGTGAGTTCGGCGGCGTCCATCTTGGTCGGCGGGGCCACCCAGAGCTTGGTCGGGATGTCGCGCTTGCCTTCCAGCAGCTTCGACGCGGCGCGGAAGTGGCCGATGTTGGTCATGCACGAGCCGATGAAGACCTCGTCGATGGTCGCGCCGGCGACCTCGGAGAGGGTCTTCACGTCGTCCGGATCGTTCGGGCAGGCCACGATGGGCTCGTGCACGTCCGCCAGGTCGATCTCGATGACCGCCGCGTACTCGGCATCGGCGTCGGCCTTGAGCAGCTGGGGATCGGCCAGCCAGGCCTCCATTGCCTTGATGCGGCGCTGCAGGCTGCGGGCGTCCTGGTAACCCTCGGCGATCATCCACTTGAGCAGGGTGATGTTCGAGTTGATGTACTCGATGATCGGTTCCTTGTCCAGGTGCACCGTGCAGCCGGCGGCGGAGCGCTCGGCCGAGGCGTCGGACAGCTCGAACGCCTGCTCGACCTTCAGGTCCGGCAGGCCCTCGATCTCGAGGATGCGGCCGGAGAAGATGTTCTTCTTGCCCTGCTTGGCGACGGTGAGCAGGCCCTGCTTGATGGCGTACAGCGGGATCGCGTTGACCAGGTCGCGCAGGGTCACGCCGGGCTGCATGCGGCCCTTGAAGCGCACCAGCACCGACTCGGGCATGTCCAGCGGCATGACGCCGGTGGCGGCCGCGAACGCGACCAGGCCCGAGCCGGCCGGGAAGGAAATGCCGACCGGGAAGCGCGTGTGCGAGTCGCCGCCGGTGCCGACGGTGTCGGGCAGCAGCATGCGGTTGAGCCAGCTGTGGATGACGCCGTCGCCCGGGCGCAGCGAGATGCCGCCGCGGTTGCTGATGAAGGCCGGCAACTCATGGTGGGTCTTCACGTCGACCGGCTTGGGATAGGCCGCGGTGTGGCAGAACGACTGCATCACCAGGTCGGCCGAGAAGCCCAGGCAGGCCAGGTCCTTGAGCTCGTCGCGCGTCATCGGGCCGGTGGTGTCCTGGCTGCCGACCGAGGTCATCCGCGGCTCGCAGTAGGTGCCCGGGCGCATGCCGCGGCCCTCGGGCAGCCCGCAGGCGCGTCCGACCATCTTCTGCGCCAGGGTGAAACCCTTGCCGCTGTCGGCCGGCTGCTGCGGCAGGCGGAACAGGGTCGACGCCGGCAGGCCGAGGGCCTCGCGGGCGCGGGCCGTCAGGCCGCGGCCGATGATCAGCGGGATGCGGCCACCAGCGCGCACCTCGTCGAACAGGACTTCGGACTTGACCTCGAATTCGGCGATGACCGCGCCGTCCTTGAGCGCCTTGCCTTCATAGGGACGCAATTCGACGACGTCGCCCATCTGCATCGCGTCGACGTCGAGCTCGATCGGCAGCGCGCCGCCGTCCTCCATGGTGTTGTAGAAGATCGGCGCGATCTTGCTGCCCAGGCAGACACCGCCGAAGCGCTTGTTGGGGATGTACGGGATGTCCTCGCCGGTCCACCACTGCACCGAGTTGGTCGCCGACTTGCGGCTCGAACCGGTACCGACGACATCGCCCACGTAGGCGATCGGATGGCCCTTGTCCTTGAGCGACTGGATGAAGGCGATCGGGCCGCGCTTGCCGTCTTCCTCCGGCTCGAACGCCGCGCCGTCGCGACGGTTCTTGAGCATCGCCAGCGCATGCATGGGGATGTCCGGACGGGTGGTCGCGTCGGGCGCCGGCGACAGGTCGTCGGTGTTGGTCTCGCCGGGCACCTTGAAGACCGTGACGGTCAGGCTCTCGGGGACTTCCGGCTTGCTGGTGAACCATTCGGCGTCGGCCCAGCTCTGCAGCACCGCGCGGGCGTTGGCATTGCCCTTGTCCGCCTTGTCCTTGACGTCGTGGAAGGCGTCGAACATCAGCAGGGTGTGCTTGAGCGCTTCCGCGGCGACGGGACCCAGGTCGGCGTCGTCGAGCAACTGCACCAGCGGATGGATGTTGTAGCCGCCGAGCATCGTGCCCAGCAGCTCGGTGGCGCGGCGGCGGTCGATCAGCGGGCAGGCCTCGGTGCCGAAGGCCACCGCGGCCAGGTAGCTCGCCTTCACCTGGGCGGCGTCGTCGACGCCCGCGGGCACGCGATGGGCGATCAGTTCCAGCAGGAAGTCGCCCTCGCCCTCCGGCGGGTTCTTCAGCAGTTCGATGACGTCGGCGGTCTGCTGTGCGGTCAGCGGCAGCGGGGGGATACCCAGTGCGGCGCGCTCGGCGACGTGGTGGCGGTAGGCTTCCAACATGGTGGCTCCGGCGTGGATGGTGGTACGGGGAAAAGAACGTGTGGGGGGACGCCGGTCTACTCGGTCGTCGGCACGATCAACTTCAGTCCCTTGAAGTAGTCGCGGTAAAAGGCATCGTCGCGGGTGATGAGCCCATTGCATTGCAGGAGCGCATGCGCGCCGATGAGGAAGTCGGGCACCGTCCGTGCGCGGGCGCCAGCAGCGCCGCCGCGCTGGCGGTAGCGCCGTTGCATCTCGCCCGCACGAAGCGCGGACTTGGCTTCCAGGGGGCTGAAACGGATGCTCATCTCCTCCAGCACCGCCAGCGCCTCGGAGCCGTCGCGCAGCGCGCTGCAGACCTCGGCCAGGGCGACTTCACTGATGACCACCGGCCCGGCGCTCAGGCACTGCCGCAGGCAGGCTTCGGCGGCATCCGCCTGCGGGCCGTCGGCCAGCAGGTCGACGAGCACGGAGGAATCGAGTGCGATCATGGGCTCAGTCCCCGTTGTCCAGGGGCTCGCCGGGGGCGCGGCCACGGATGGTCCGCATGGCGTCGTCGGTGGACTCGAAGCCGTCGAGGCGGAAGCGTCCGCGGGCCCGGGAGATGGCATCGTCGACGCTCTTGCGCAGCACGATGCGGCTGCCATCGAGCTCGACCTTGAGCACGGTCCCCTTGGTCAGGCCCAGGGCGTCCCGGACCGCTTTGGGCAAGGTGATCTGACCGCGTTCGGCAACCGTGGCTTCCATGGCGACCTCCTTGAAGTATGCACAAATTGTACATACTTGATGGTGCATACTCAACGTGTCGTCACATCCGCGGCGCTATCATTCCCGCAGCCAGAACCTGCATGGGGTCCCTCCCCGCCCGGTCGACGCCCGACGCCGCGAGCGCCGGGCTGCGGCCGCGCCCGACCCCCGCACCCGCCATCAGCATGACAAGGAGCCCCGGCCCATGAGCGATTCCTTTGCCACCCGAGCGAAACTCGACGTCAACGGCAAGTCCTACACCTATTTCAGCCTGCCGGGCCTGGGCAAGCAGTTCGACATCTCCCGGCTGCCCTACTCGATGAAGATCCTGCTCGAGAACCTGCTCCGCCACGAGGACGGCGGGCAGACGGTGGGCAAGGAACACATCGAGGCGGTCGCCCGCTGGGATGCGCGCAAGGAACCGGACACCGAAATCGCCTTCATGCCCGCGCGCGTGGTCCTGCAGGACTTCACCGGCGTGCCCTGCGTGGTCGACTTCGCGGCCATGCGCGATGCGGTGAGCAAGCTCGGCGGCAAGGCCAGCCAGATCAACCCCCTCATTCCCTCCGAGCTGGTCATCGACCACTCGGTGCAGGTGGACGTGTTCGGCCGCGCCGACGCGCTGGACCTCAACGGCAAGATCGAATTCGAGCGCAACATGGAGCGCTACAGCTTCCTGCGCTGGGGCCAGAAGGCCTTCGAGAACTTCAAGGTGGTGCCGCCCAACACCGGCATCGTGCACCAGGTCAACCTGGAGAACCTGGCGCGCGTGGTGGTCGAGCGCGACGTCGACGGCGAGCTGCTGGCCTTTCCGGACACCGTGTTCGGCACCGACAGCCACACCACCATGATCAACGGCATCGGCGTGCTCGGCTGGGGCGTGGGCGGCATCGAGGCGGAGGCCGCCATGCTCGGCCAGCCCTCCTCCATGCTCATCCCGCAGGTGGTCGGCTTCAGGCTGACCGGCAAGCTGCCCGAGGGCGCGACCGCCACCGACCTGGTGCTCACCGTCACCCAGATGCTGCGCGCGCTCGGCGTGGTCGGCAAGTTCGTCGAGTTCTTCGGCGAAGGCCTGCAACACCTGCCGCTGGCCGACCGGGCGACGATCGCCAACATGGCGCCCGAGTACGGCGCGACCTGCGGCATCTTCCCCATCGACGCCGAGGCGGTGCGCTACCTGCACCTGTCGGGGCGCAGCGACGAGCAGATCGCCCTGGTCGAGGCCTATGCCAAGGCCCAGGGCCTGTGGCACGAGCCGGGCGCGCCGGAAGCGGAATATTCCACCATCCTGGAACTGGACATGGGCGAGGTGAAGCCCTCGCTGGCCGGTCCCAAGCGCCCGCAGGACCGCGTGCTGCTGAGCGACATGCAGTCCAACTTCCGCGAGAACCTGACCGGCCTGGTCGCCAACCGCGCCCCGCGCAACGGCAAGGACCGGATGGACGCCGAGGGCGGGCACCAGCACCAGGCCGACCACCTGGCGGCGCCGCCGGTGTCGACCATCACCGTGCAGGAACAGGAAGCGGAACTGCGCGACGGCTCGGTCGTGATTGCCGCGATCACCTCCTGCACCAATACGTCCAACCCGGCGGTGATGCTCGGCGCGGGCCTGGTGGCGCGCAATGCCGCGAAACTCGGCCTGAAGGCCAAGCCCTGGGTCAAGACTTCGCTCGGGCCGGGCTCGCTGGTGGTGACCGACTACCTGAAGAAGGCCGGCCTGCTCGACGACCTCGAGAGCCTGGGCTTCTACGTGGTCGGCTATGGCTGCACGACCTGCATCGGCAACTCCGGCCCCCTGCCCGACCCGGTCTCCAAGGGCATCGCCGAGAACGACCTGGTGGTGGCCTCGGTGCTCTCGGGCAATCGCAACTTCGAGGGCCGCGTCCACTCGGAGGTCAAGATGAACTACCTGGCGTCGCCGCCGCTGGTGGTGGCGTACGCCATCGCCGGGACGATCGACATCGACCTGACCAACGACCCGATCGGCCAGGACAGCGACGGCAACGACGTCTACCTGCGCGACATCTGGCCGAGCAACAAGGAAATCGGCGACATGATCGCCGCGACCGTCGGCCCCGAGCTGTTCGCCCAGAACTACGCGGACGTGTTCAAGGGCGACACCCGGTGGAATCGCATCGCGTCGCTGGACGGCGAATCGTTCGCCTGGGACGAAGCTTCGACCTACATCAAGAACCCGCCCTACTTCGATGGCATGTCGATGGACGTCGGGACGATCGCCGACATCCACGGCGCCCGCTTGCTGGGCCTGTTCGGGGACTCGATCACCACCGACCACATCTCGCCGGCGGGCAACATCAAGAAGGATTCGCCCGCGGGCCGCTTCCTGCAGGGGCGCGGCGTGCAGCCGGCCGACTTCAACAGCTACGGCTCGCGCCGCGGCAACGACGACGTGATGGTCCGCGGCACCTTCGCCAACATCCGCATCAAGAACCTGATGCTGGGTGGCGAAGAAGGCGGCAACACCCTGTACCAGCCCGGCGGCGAGAAGATGGCGATCTACGACGCCGCGATGAAGTACAAGGCCGAGGGCGTGCCCCTGGTCGTGCTGGCGGGCAAGGAGTACGGCACCGGTTCATCGCGCGACTGGGCCGCCAAGGGGACCAACCTGCTCGGGGTGAAGGCGGTCGTGGCCGAGAGCTTCGAGCGCATCCACCGCTCCAACCTCGTCGGCATGGGCGTGCTGCCGCTGCAGTTCAAGGACGGCGACAGCATCGCGTCCCTCGGCCTCGACGGCAGCGAGACCTTCGACATCAGCGGCCTGGACGACGGGGCGGCGAAGACCGCGACGGTCGTCGCCCGCAAGGCCGACGGCAGCGAGACCCGCTTCGAGGTCCGCGTGCTGCTGCTGACGCCGAAGGAAGTCGAGTACTTCCGCCACGGCGGCATCCTGCACTACGTGCTGCGTCAGCTCGCCGCGAAGAAAGCGGCCTGAGTGTCCCGCGAAGGGCGGAAGCCCGGCCCGCCGCGCTGCGGCGGGCGTTCGGGGCGAAGTCCCCTTGCCGGGTGGCCTCAGCGCCGGCCCGACCAGTCGACGCTGGTCAAGCGCCACTCTCCGTCCTCGAGGCGCCAGCCGCTGTCGACCTGGTAGGCCCGGACGCTCTCGGGCAACAGTTGCCCGCCGCCCCCCGTCAGCAGGGCCTCAAACCGGACCGTGGCATGCGAACCGCTGATCTCGGTCCGGGCGGGCCCCAGGGTGACGCCGACGTCACGATAGCGCAGGAACATCAGTGCGGCCATGCGCCGGGCGGCATCCCGGTCCATGGCGTCGGGACCGATGAAGTCCTCGGCGAGCCGGTCTTCGATGGCCCCCGCATCGCGGGCCTCGATGGCCTCGCCGAGCAAGTCGACCGCCTGCCGGAGCCTGGCTTCCGGGGTCTCCCGGCTACAGCCCGCAAGGGCGATCACCGACAGCAGGAGCAGGCACGTCAACAGCCATCGGAAAGGTGCGTGCGTGGATGTCGAGCACTTCATCATGGAGGGTCTCGTCCGGGATTCGAAGGGACGGCAGCCTCGCGCGGCGGCAATGCAACCGATGCTGCACTCTACCTTGCCACCCCATGGGGCGTATGCTCCAATCGATGCCCAACGTACGCTGGCGCATCCCTGTGTGATCCGCGCTGGTCGGCGGCACGCAAGCGGCAAACACTGTGGATAGGGGAGTGCCAATGAGTTCAGATCGTCCTTGGTTTCAGCAGTATCCGGAGGGCATTCCACGCGAGATCGACGTCGACGAATTCCCGTCCGTCGTCTCGGTGCTGGAAAACGCCATCGACAACTACAGGGCGCGCCCGGCCTTCTCCAACCTCGGCAAGACGCTCACCTATGCCGAGATCGACGAACTCAGCCGGCAGTTCGCCGCCTACCTGCTGGGCGAGCTGAAGCTCAAGAAGGGCGACCGGGTGGCGATCATGCTGCCGAACTGCCTGCAGTACCCCATCGCGACCTTCGGCGTGCTCCGCGCGGGCCTGACGGTGGTCAACACCAACCCCATGTACACCGCCCGCGAACTCCGCCACCAGCTGGTCGACTCCGGCGCGAGCGTGGTGCTGGTGCTGGACAACTTCGGCGACACCGTCCAGGAGGTGGTGCGCGACACCCCGGTCAAGCAGGTGATCACGACCGGCCTGGGCGACATGCTCGGCTTCCCGAAGGGCAACATCGTCAATTTCGTGCTCAAGTACGTCAAGAAGATGGTGCCGGAGTACAACATCCCCGGGGCGGTCCGATTCCGCGCCACCCTGGAGGCCGGTCGCCGTCACGAACTGCCCACCGTCGAGATCGCGCCGTCCGACATCGCCTTCCTGCAGTACACCGGCGGCACCACGGGTGTCGCCAAGGGCGCCATGCTGACCCACCGCAACCTGGTCGCGAACATGCAGCAGTCCGCGGCGTGGGTGGGGACCAACGTGCGTTACGGCGAGGAGGTGATCATCACCGCCCTGCCGCTGTACCACATCTTCGCGTTGACGGCGAACGGCCTGGTGTTCATGAAGTTCGGCGGGCTCAACCACCTCATCACCAACCCGCGCGACATGCCGGGCTTCGTCAAGGAGCTCAAGAGCGTGCCGTTCACGGCCATCACGGGCGTCAACACCCTGTTCAACGGATTGCTGAACACGCCGGGCTTCGACGAGATCGACTTCTCCCGGCTGCACCTCACCCTGGGTGGCGGCATGGCCGTGCAGCGCTCGGTGGCCGAACGCTGGAAGAAGGTCACCGGCGTCACCCTGGTCGAGGCCTATGGACTGACCGAGACCTCGCCGGCGGCCTGCATCAACCCCATGGACCTGAAGGACTACAACGGCGCCATCGGCCTGCCGATCCCGTCCACCGACGCCTGCATCAAGGACGAGGACGGCAACGTGTTGCCGGTCGGCGAAGTCGGCGAGCTCTGCATCAAGGGGCCCCAGGTCATGAAGGGCTACTGGAACCGCCCCGAGGAAACGGCCAACGTGCTCGACCCCGAAGGCTGGCTGCACACCGGCGACATGGCCCGGATGGACGAACAGGGTTACTTCTATATCGTGGACCGCAAGAAGGACATGATCCTGGTCTCGGGCTTCAATGTGTACCCCAACGAGGTCGAGGACGTGATCGCGTCGATGCCGGAGGTGCTGGAAGTGGCGGCGGTGGGCGTCCCCGACGAGCATTCAGGCGAGGTCGTGAAGGTGGTCATCGTGAAGAAGGACCCCGGGCTGACCGAGGACCAGGTGAAGGCCCATGCCCGCGAAAACCTGACCGGGTACAAGCATCCGCGCATCGTGGAGTTCCGCAGCGAGCTGCCCAAGACCAACGTGGGCAAGATCCTGCGCCGGGAACTGAGGGACGAAAGCCCCCGCTGACGGCCCCGGGCGGGGCCACAAGCGGCAATCCGGACCCCCTCCCCGTGGAGGGGGTCTTTATTTGTCCGGGTGTACGATCGTCGTGCAGGCGCCACTGCCTGCTTATGACTCCGGAGTCAAGCCATGAACATGCCCGTCCGTCTCCATGCCGAGGCCATCCCCTCCCTGGCTCGCCACGTGGTCGAGCCGACCAGTGGTGCCCACTGGTGCCACATGCATGCCGACGCCCCCAGTGTCTACCACCCCTGCTTCTCCCAGCGCCTCTTGCGCGACCTGAAACGCACCCAGGAGAGCATCCGCAGCGAGATCGCGACGGCCACCGCGTTGCGCGACGCCGGTGGCATCCAGCACCTGGTGCTGGCCTCCGACAGCGATGTATTCAACCTGGGCGGCGACCTGTCGCTGTTCGCCCGCCTGATCCGCTCGGGCGACCGCGGCGCCCTTCTCGATTACGCCAAGCTGTGCGTCGAGGTGGCCTACAACTTCCATCGCCTGTACGACGACCGCGTTCACAGCATCGCGCTCATCCAGGGCGACGCCCTGGGCGGCGGCTTCGAGGCGGCCCTGTGTTGCCATACCATCATCGCCGAGGAAGGCACCGGCATGGGCTTTCCCGAGGTGCTGTTCGACCTGTTCCCCGGCATGGGCGCCTATACCTTCCTGACCCGACGCGTGAGCCCGGCGCAGGCAGAGCGGATGATGCTCGATGCGCGCGTCTACCCGGTCGAGGAGCTGCTGGAGATGGGCGTCGTCGACCGCGTCGTCCCGCGCGGCGAAGGCATCATGGCCGTGCAGGAGACCATCCGCCGCCAGCGCCGCATGGGCAATGCCCTGCGGGCGATGAACACTGTCCGGCATGCCTGCAACCCGGTCAAGCTTGACGAGCTGCTGGCCGTCACCACCGAGTGGGTGGACGCGGCGATGCGCCTGGACGATCGTGCGCTGCGCACGATGGAACGGCTGATCCGGGCCCAGCAGAGGCGCGCCGACCAGGAAGCGCAGGCCCGCAGCGTCCAGAATGCTTGAGGACGCCAGTACGAGCAGGCGTCCAGGGGAAAGAGAGGGCCAGGGGTGAGCGGAGCCGAGGGGGGCGGCTCCAGAGTGGCCAGGGCGAACGCGTAGGCGCGCGCAACGACCTCAGCTGAGGTCGGGCGTGTCCTTGTTCCGCGTCGCGCGGGTCAGGCGCACGACTTCCTGGCGGCTGATGCGGTCCACCGATTCGAGCTGCGAGGCGAGCTCAGCCACGACCTTGGCCTGCTCGCGGTGGAGCACGTCGTCGCTGGCGCGCATGATGCCCGAGCACCGTTCGGCGATCGAATGTGCGCCCAGGTTCTCGGCGATGCCCTTGTAGGCATGCGCGACTTCGCGGAACGCGGCCCAGTCCTGGTCCGTGCCGGCCTTGGCCAGTTCGGCCTGGCAGCCCGTTGCGTCCTTGAGGCACTGCTCGACGAAATCGCGAAGGAAGGCCTCGCCCAGGCCCATGTCGGCAAGCTCTTCCAGCACCGCGGGGTTGGTCACCGGCGTGCTGACGTCACTGATGGCCCGCACGTTCGGCAGCGAACTCGAATCCATGACCTCGGCGATGGTCTTGAGCAGCCGGTCGACCACGATGGGCTTGGTCAGGAAGGCATTGGCGCCCGCCTCGCTCGCCGCCTCGGAGGCCTGCAGGGTGGCGTCTGCACTGAGGATGATCGACGGCGTCCGCTTCTGGCTTCGCGCTTCCATGAAGCGCAACTGGCGGATGACATCCAGGCCGCTGAGCTGCGGCATGTGCATGTCCAGCACGATCAGCTCGTAACCGCCCTGCTCCAGTTCGTCCAGCGCCTGTTCGCCGTCGTTGACCATGTGCACGCGATGGCCGGCGCGCTCGAGGAGCCGTGCCAGCACCGTGCGGTTCGCGGCCTGGTCGTCCGCGATGAGGATGCGCAGGCTCCGCACCCGCATGCGGTGGCGGATGAAGGGATCGTCGAAGGAAATGATCTTGTTGCCGTCGACTGCTTCACCGGCATCCTCGTGGTTGTCCGCGTCCTGCAACTGCAACGGCAGGTCCACCCAGAAGCGGCTGCCGCCGTCTGGGTTGGGTTCCAGCCCGATCTGGCCACCGAGCAGCTGGGTGAGCGTCTTGGCGATCGTCGTGCCCAGGCCGGTGCCGCCGAATCGCCGGGTCGGCCCGCTGTCGACCTGCTCGAAGGCGAGGAAGATGCGCTGGGCGTCCTCGCCGGCAATGCCGATGCCGGTGTCGGTCACCGCGAACCGCAGGCGCACCTCGTCCTGGACTGGATCGGAAAGCTTGGAGATGCCCAGCGAGACGCCACCCTCCTCGGTGAACTTGATGGCGTTGTGCAGCAGGTTGAGCAGGATCTGGGTCAAGTGGGCGGCGTCGCCGTGCAGGCGCACCGGCACGTCCGCGTCCATGTCCATCCGCAGCGACAGCCCCTTCGAGGCGGCCATCGGCTGCAGCATCTTCTGGATGCGGTGGACGAGTTCCTGGAGGTTGAAGTCGGCGTCGCGCCGCTCGAGCTTGCCCGCCTCGATCGCCGAGATGTCCAGCACGTCGTTGACCAGCAACAGCAGCGATTGCGCCGACGTGTGGATGACGTCGGCGTACTCGCGCTGTTCGGGCGCCAGTCGGGTGCCGTGCAGCAGTTCGGCCATGCCGATGATGCCGTTGAGCGGCGAACGCAGTTCGTGGCTCATGTTGGCCAGGAACCGGGTCTTGGCCTCGTTGGCCCGCTTGGCCTCGGCGGTGGCGCGGTGCAGGTTGCTCAGCAGGGACGACAGGTAGGCCGGGATGGCGATGACGCCCAGCAGCAGTCCGGTGGCGAGGTACGGCTGGTCGCGCCAGTACTCGGTGCCGAGGATCACGGTCAGGAAGGCGCCACAGGCCAGGACCGCCGCTGAATAGAGATAGGTGGTCCCGAAGCGCAGGCCGTTGCCGATCGTCACCCACAGGATGATCACGTAGAGCGGCGCGAGCGTCGGCGCCGAGAGTGACATCAGGATGGCAAGCGTGGAGTAGTCGCCCAGCATGCCAATCCAGCGCCGGATATGGGACACGCCCGGCCGCAGCACGATCGCGACCAGCAACAGGAAGCCGATGGTCGCCTCGGCCAGCATCACCACCAGCATGGTCCGGTAGATCCCGCGGTCGTCGGATGCGCTCTGCAGGAACAGCAGGTAGCCGACGATCAGGCAGGCGATCGCCAGGCGCACCATGGCCTGGGCATGCTCGGAGTCCGGTCGCTTGGCCAGGCGCTGTCTCAACAGGTCGAACATGACGGCCTCAACTCGTGCCGGGTCGAACCGATCCGGCGGCATAACGCTTGCACACGTCATCCAGGCGGGTACGGCTCCTGAGCAGCGCGTCCACGCACTGCGGGTCGAACAACCGGCCGCTCTGCTCGACCAGGTACTGCAGGGTGGCGTCGATGTCCCAGGGCTCCTTGTAGGGCCGGGGCGAGATCAGTGCGTCGAAGACATCGGCGACGGCGACGATGCGGGCCTCGAGCGGGATCTCCTCGCCCACCAGCGCGTCGGGGTAGCCGCTGCCGTCGAAGCGCTCGTGGTGGCGCAGGGCGATGGTCGCGGCGATCTGGATGAAGCGGTTCTGGCTGCCGCTGAGCAGTTCGTGGCCGATCTTGGGATGCCGGCGCATGATCTTCATCTCGTCGGGCGTCAGCGGACCGGGCTTGAGCAGGACCGAGTCGGGGATCGCGATCTTGCCGATGTCGTGCAGCGGCGCGGCCATCTCGATCATCCGCACCTCGTCCTCGAACATGCCCAGCTGCTCGGCCACCAGGCCGGCGATGTGCGACATGCGCTCGAGGTAGACGCTGGTGCCGGTGTCGCGGTACTCGATGGCCCGGGCCAGGCGCTGCAGCGTCTCGCGCTCGCGCTCCTCGACCTCGTGCATGCTCGCCAGCAGGCGCTGCTCCAGCGACAGTGCGCGTTGCTTGACGGTCTCCGACTGCTGCCGCAGCTGCAGCAGGTTGCGGCAGCGGGCGCGCAGCTCGCGGGGCCGTACCGGCTTGACCAGGAAGTCGATGACCCCGGCGTCGAGTGCCGCCTGGCGGATCGGCTCGTCACCGACCACGGTGACCAGGATGATGGGGATGTCGCGATGCAGCGGCTGCCGCCGGAACCGGCGCGCGAACTCCAGGCCGTCGATCCCGGGCATCCGGTAGTCGAGCAGCAGCAGGTCCGGGTGGTTGGACTCGCACCAGGCCAGCCCGCCCTCGGCCTCACCGAAGTCATGCACCGTCAATTCGGGCGCGATGTCCTCGATGATGTGGCGCAGCATCGTGCGCGCCGAAGTCTGGTCGTCGACGATTACTACATTCACGCACAGTCCCGTATGCGACGCCGCGCTTGGCACGGCAATGAGCTGAGGATACCCCGCTGGCGCCCTTACCGCAGCACCCCGGCACCCCCGCCCCTGAACGCCAGGCGCGGGCCATCGTGAAGGTGAACGCGCTTCGCCGGGTCAGGCGGACGGGGACTGCCGCATGTACGGGAACAGGAGGACGTCGCGGATCGAGGCCGAGCCGGTCATCAGCATGACCAGGCGGTCGATCCCGATCCCCAGTCCGCCGGTCGGCGGCAGGCCCACTTCCAGGGCGCGGATGTAGTCGGCGTCGAAATGCATGGCCTCGTCGTCGCCCCCCTCCTTCTGCTCGACCTGGGCCTTGAAGCGCGCGGCCTGGTCCTCGGGGTCGTTCAGCTCGGAGAAGCCGTTGGCCAGCTCCTTGCCGTTCACGAACAGCTCGAAGCGATCGGTGATGCCCGGCTCGCTGTCGCTCTCGCGGGCGAGCGGCGAGACCTCGACCGGGTAATGGGTGATGAAGGTCGGCTGTTCCAGCTGGCCCTCGACCGTCTTCTCGAAGATCTCAAGCAGCAGCTTGCCCCAGCCCTGCCCGGGCTTGACCGGGATCTGCAATCGCGCGCAATGGCGGGCCAGGGCCTCGCGGTCGCGGCAATCCGCGACGCTGATGCCCGGGTTCTTCTCGCGCACCGCTTCGTCCAGGCGCCAGCGGCGGAAGGCCGGCCCGACGTCGATCCGCGCGCCGTCCCATTCCATGACGGTGGTGCCGAGCACCCGGCCGGCGACGTCGCGGATCAGGTTTTCGGTCAGGTCCATGATCTCGTTGTAGGTCGCGTACGCCTCGTACAGCTCGAGCATGGTGAACTCGGGGTTGTGCCGGGTCGACACGCCCTCGTTGCGGAAGTTGCGGTTGATCTCGTAGACGCGTTCCAGCCCGCCCACGACCAGGCGCTTGAGGTACAGCTCCGGGGCCACCCGCAGGAACAGCTCCAGGTCGAGCGCGTTGTGGTGGGTCACGAAGGGCTTGGCCGTCGCGCCGCCGGGGATGTAATGCATCATCGGCGTCTCCACTTCCAGGAAGCGGCGCGTGTCGAGCCATTCGCGGATCGCGCGGATGATCTGCGAGCGCTTGATGAACACGTCCCGCGCCTCGGGCGAAACGATCAGGTCGACGTAACGCTGGCGGTAGCGCTGCTCGACGTCGGCCAGGCCGTGGAACTTGTCCGGCAGCGGGCGCAGCGACTTGGTGAGCAGGCGGAGCGCGGAGGCCTTGACCGAAAGCTCGCCGGTCCGGGTCCGGGTCAGGCCGCCCTCGACGGCGACGATGTCGCCCACGTCCCAGGCCTTGAAGGCGGCATAGGTGTCGCCCAGCGCGTTGGCCTGCAGGAACAGCTGGATGCGGCCCGACTCGTCCTGGATCTGGACGAAGCTCGCCTTGCCCATCACCCGCTTGAGCATGATCCGCCCGGCCATCGCGACCTGACGGCCGCTGGCCTCGAGCGTCTCCGCGTCGAAACGCTCCGCGTCGGCGTACTCGGCCTGCAGGTCGCCGGCGAAGTCGCTGCGACGGAAGTCGTTGGGGAATGCCCCGCCCTGCTCGCGGAGGGCGGCGAGTTTGCCGCGACGCTCGGCGATCAGGAAGTTCTCGTCGGCGGGCATGGGCGCGGGGGTGGCTTCGGTCATGGTCGGCTGGGTTCGGTTCTTGGGGGGAGTCCGCCGCGCCCGGTCAGGGCGCGGCGCGGTCGTGGCGACGGGATCAGACGGCGTCGGCCCGTTTGGCGCCGACCTCGAGGCCGGCCTTCAGGCTGGCCTCGACGAACTCGTCGAGGTCGCCGTCGAGCACCTTCTGGGTATCGCTGCGCTCGATCCCGGTGCGCAGGTCCTTGATGCGGCTCTGGTCGAGCACGTAGTTGCGGATCTGGCTGCCCCAGCCGATGTCGGACTTGGTCGCCTCCACGGCGTCGCGCTCGGCGTTTCGCTTCTGCAGTTCCAGCTCGTACAGCTTGGCGGCCAGCATCTTCATCGCGGTGTCGCGGTTCTGGTGCTGGCTGCGGCCGTTCTGGCAGGCCACGACGATGCCGCTCGGCACGTGCGTGATGCGCACCGCGGACTCGGTTTTGTTGACGTGCTGGCCACCGGCGCCGGACGAGCGGTACACGTCGGTCTTCAGGTCGGCCGGGTTGATCTCGATGTCGATGTTGTCATCGACTTCGGGCGAGACGAACACCGAGGTGAAACTGGTGTGGCGGCGGTTGTCCGAATCGAACGGCGACTTGCGCACGAGGCGGTGGACGCCGGTCTCGGTCTTCAGCCAGCCATAGGCGAAATCGCCCTCCACGCGGAACGTGGCGGACTTGATGCCGGCCACTTCGCCACCAGAGACTTCCATCAGCTCGGCCTTCCAGCCGCGCGACTCCGCCCAGCGCAGGTACATGCGCAGCAGCATCTCCGCCCAGTCCTGTGCCTCGGTGCCGCCGGCACCGGCCTGGATGTCGACGAAGGCCGCGGCGCCGTCCATCTGCCCGCCGAACATGCGCTGGAACTCAAGCTGTTCGACGTCGCGCGCGTATGCATCGACGTCGGCGACGACCGCGGTGGCGGTGTCCTCGTCGTCCTCCATCTCGGCCAGCTCGAGCAGTTCGAGCGCGCCGCCGAGGCCTTCGTCCAGGCGGCGGCTGCCGAGCACGACCTTCTCAAGCGATGCGCGTTCGCGGCCCAGCGACTGGGCGCGCTCGGCATCGTTCCAGACGTCCGGGCTCTCGAGTTCCCGGCTTACTTCCTCGAGACGTTCGACCTTGCTGTCGAAGTCAAAGATACCCCCTCAGCGCATCCAGCCGACCCTGCAGGTCGGCGATGCGCTGGCGGACGGGATTCAGTTCGATCATGAACTCACCACCACCTGATAAAGACCGCAGATTCTAGCAGGCAATCGCCCTGCCCGGCCCGTAAAGAGCCCCGCTCAGGCTGGGACCAGGCGGCTGCGCAGGGCGTCCCGGTAACTGCGGCTGCACGGGAGCCGCGTGCCGTCGCGCAGCTGCAGGCGTGCGTCACCCGATTCCAGGGGCTCGATCTGCTCGAGCCGGTCGAGGTTGATGATGTAGCTGCGGTGCACCCGGGCGAAACGGTCCGGGTCCAGCTGCGCTTCGATGCCCGCCATCGTGCTGCGCAGCGGGTACTCGCGGCCACGGACGTTCAGGTTGACGTAGTTCCCCGCGGCCTGCAGCCAGTCGATGTCGTCGGCCGCGACGAGGAATTCGCGCCCGAGCTTGCGGACCAGGAAGCGCTCGGGACGCTCGGCCTGCCCCGGTGCCGGCGCCGGCTCGTCGTCGGCCCGATCGAGCAGGCGGGCTTCGCCCTGCAGGCGGCGCCGTATGAAACGGTAGGCCTCGATGGTCGCCACCATGCTCACGTAACTGCGCCAGTCCTTCAGGTATTCGTATACGAACTCGCGCAGCCACGGACTGAACTCGTAGGTTTCGCCCTGGGTGGCATAGACCGCCTTGCGTATGGCCACCATGCCCACCACGTGCAGCACCGAGAACACGACGCTGGCGAGCGCGTGCCATGGCAATTGCCGGCGCCAGGTGTCGAGGTGGAACGGGAACCGCCGGGTGAACCACAGCAGCGCCGGGACGAGGGCCAGGAACACGAGGCCGCTGGAAAACTCCCACAGCACCGGCTTCCAGGCCGCGTAGTCCAGGCCGGCCCGGCGGACCTCGATCATCACCGTGAGACTGTTGGCGATGCCATTGAGCAGGGTCGCTACGATCCAGAACGCCACCTCGAAGGTGCGGCGCAGTACGGCCGGGGACCGTGGGGGGAAGGGTTGGGGATCCATGCGCGCATTCTAGGCGTTGGCACCCGCCGATCCGCCACGGCTTGCCCCCGCGGACCCGCGGTTCGTCCCGCGGGGCCCGCGCCCCGGCCCCTGGTGCTTTCGCCGAGGGGCACGCGAGGCGACCCTGCCGGCACCGCAGAACGGACATCGCCATGGAACGCCGCCACGACCTCGACTGGGTACGCACCCTCGCCTTCGGCCTGCTGGTGCTCTACCACGTGGGCATGTACTACGTGACCTGGGACTGGCATGTCAAAAGTCCGGCGGCTGGCCCGGCGCTCGAACCGCTGATGCTGCTCAGCTCGCCCTGGCGGCTTTCGCTGTTGTTCCTGGTCTCGGGCGTCGCCACCGCCTCGATCCTCGAACACCGTCGCAAGGGGTTCGTGCGCATGCGTTCCCACCGCCTGCTGTGGCCGTTGCTGTTCGGGATGCTGGTCGTGGTGCCGCCCCAGGCCTACTACGAAGTGGTCGAGAAGCTGCCGGGCGGCTACCACGATGGCTACCTGGCCTTCTGGGGACGCTACCTGGCCGGCGACGGCAGCTTTTGCCGCGATGGCGACTGCCTCGACCTGCCGACCTGGAACCACCTGTGGTTCCTGGCCTACCTGTGGGCCTACAGCATGCTCCTGTGGGCGGCGCTGACGTTCGCCGCCGGCACGATGCGCCGTACGGCAGAACACCTGGGACGCTGGTTCGCCGGGCCCGCCGTGCTGGTGGTCCCCGCGCTGGTCCTGGGCCTGGTGCGCATGCTCCTGGTCGGCCGGTTCGAGTCCACCCACGCCCTGGTGGACGACTGGTACAACCATGCGCAGTACCTGCCGGTCTTCCTGCTCGGCTTCTGGCTGGCCCGGGCCACGGAGGCCTGGAACGCGATCGAACGCTGGCGGGGGTGGTCGCTGGGCGTGGCCCTGTGCAGCTATCTCGCCCTGGTGGCCTATTTCGGCCATTACGACGACGCCAATCCGCCGCCGGACTGGCTGCGCATGGCCCAGCGCCTGACCTGGGGCGCCAACCAATGGCTGAGCATCGCGGCGATCCTCGGCTTCGCGAGGCACTGGATCAAGGGCGACAGTCCCGCCCTGCGCTACCTCGCCCCGGCGGTCTATCCGGTCTACATCCTCCACCAGACGGTGATCGTGGTCCTGGCCCACAATGCGCAGCGACTGGCATTGAATCCGTGGATCGAAGGTCCGCTGCTGGTGGCATGCACGTTCGCGCTTTGCCTGGCCGGGTACGAACTGATCCGCCGGGTCCCGGTGTTGCGGCCGCTCTTCGGCCTGAAGCGGCGCACGGATCCCCGCGGTACCCCTGGGGTCGGTGGCGCGCAGGCGCACGCGGCCGATGCGCGCGGCTGACTCAAGCCATTTCGCGATGGACCACGACCAGTTGGATGGCATCGCCACCGCGGTAGTCGTCGGGCTCCAGCCGGTAGGCGATCCGCATGCGGGACGGCGGTTGCACGCCGTCCCAGCCTCCGAAGTGGATGGCGTTGAGGCGCGCGCCGTCGGTCCCGAGCTCGAGCTTGAGGTGCCGCTCGCCCACCACGCGCCAGCCCAGCACGTCGAACTCGCCGTCGAACTGGGGTTCGGGGAAGCCCTGCCCCCAGGGCCCGCCATCGCGCAGCGCCTCGGCGTTGGCGCGGACGAAGTCGCCCGCCTCGAGCGGGCCATCGCTCAGGACCTCGGCCCCGAGCAGCTCCGGCGGCAGGGTCGCGGCGACCACGGCCTGGAAGGCGTCGCGGAACGCGTCGAAGCGATCGGCCCGCAGCGACAGCCCGGCTGCCATGGCATGGCCACCGAAGCGCTCGACCAGGCCCGGGTGGCGGGCCGCGACGTCGGCGAGCGCGTCGCGGATGTGGAAGCCCGGGATGGAGCGGGCCGAGCCCCTCAGGCTGTCGCTGCCCGGCTCTGACGGTGCGAAGGCGATCACCGGGCGGTGCAGGCGCTCCTTGAGCTTGGAGGCGACCAGGCCGACCACGCCGGGATGCCAGTCCGGGTCGTGCAGGCACAGCCCCACGGGCACCGCCTCGCCCAGCGCGACGCACGCGACGGCGGCCTCGGCCTCGTCGGTCATCTGTTGCTGGACGGCACGCCGCTCGCTGTTGATCTCGTCCAGGGTCGTAGCGATCTCGCGCGCCTGGCGGGCGTCGTCGGTCAACAGGCATTCGATGCCGAGTGCCATGTCCTCCAGGCGGCCCGCGGCGTTGAGGCGGGGAGCGATCGCGTAGCCGATGTCGGCGGCGGTCAGCCGTCCGAGCCCACGCCGCGATACCTCCGCCAACGCATTCAGGCCGGCGCAGCCCTGTCCGGTGCGCAGGCGACGCAGGCCAGCGGCGACCAGCGCCCGGTTGTTCGCGTCCAGTGGGACGAGGTCGGCCACGGTACCGACGGCGACGAGGTCGAGCAGCACGCCCAGGTCGGGGATGGCCTCGGCGAACGCACCCTGCGCGCGCAGGTGTCGGCGCAGCGCGAGCAGGACGTAGAACATCACCCCGACGCCGGCGAGCACTTTGCTTGGGAAGCGGTCGCCGGGCTGGTTCGGATCGACGATGACGTCCGCGTCCGGCAGAACCTCGCCGGGCAGGTGGTGGTCGGTGACCAGTACCTGCCAGCCGCGTGCGCGGGCGGCGGCGACGCCGGCATTGCAGGCGATGCCATGGTCGACGGTGACCAGGAGGTCGGGTTCCAGCGCGGCCAGTGCCTCCACCAGCGAGGGCGAGAGGCCGTAGCCGTGGGTGACGCGGTTGGGGACCGCGTGCGAAACGCGACGGGCCCCCAGCAGTCGGAGGCCGCGCACGCCCAGCGCGCATGCGGTCGCGCCATCGCAGTCGAAATCGCCGACCACGACGATGTGGCGATCCGCGGCGATGGCCTCGGCCAGCAGGGCCGCCGCCGCATCCAGTCCGAGCATCCCGTCGGGCGGCAGCAGCTGCGCCAGGCGCGGGCGCGCCTGGGCCTCGTCGAGCGCGTCGCGCGCGGCGTACACCCGGCGCAGCAGTGGGGGTGTCGCCGCCGACCATTCGCCCGCTCTCGCGGCGATGCGGCGGCGCACCGACACGCGTGGCGTCATGCGCCGAACCCGTGGCGCGGCTTGCGCCACACCCGCCAGCGTTGGCGGGCCAACAGGAGATAGCCCTCCCCGCTCTCGCAATCGAGCGCGAGCTCGCGGAGCGCGCCAGCGCGCAAGGCTTCGAACAGGGGGGCCAGCCAATCGGCCTGCAGCCGCGCCAGGTCGCGCGCGTCGCGCAGGTCCACCAGCATGTCCTCGCCGGGCTCGGGGTAGCGCGCCGGCAACGCGGCTGCGCCGGCCCCGGCCAGGCGCGCGAACGCAAGCAGGGTGTCGTCCTCGCTCAGGACCTGGCGGTAGTCGCAGCGGACCGCGGTCGGCAGGCGACCCGCGCCCCAGAACCACAGCGAATTGATCGCCGGGCGGCCAGCCGCGATGCGCTCCAGGTTGCGCGGGTGGTTGTGCAGGACCACCTGCACCTCGCTCAGGAGCGAGCGCCATCGACGCGCTTCCGGACTACGACTCTCGCCGCCAGGCAGGTGTTCGATGAGCTCGGCGCCCAGCGCGGCGTCCGGCGGGCTGAATGCCGGCAGGACGGCGCCCTCGGGCAGTTGCAGGTACCAGCGCTCCGGCACTGGCGCGTCGAGCAGGTAGCCGGCATCGCCGAACAGGGGTTTGAGAGCGGGCAGGATCGCCGCGGCATCGCCGGCATCGCCCTGCATCGCGCGACCATGGGCCAGCAACCGCGCGCCGGTGATGTCGGGACGGACGTGGACCGGATCCGCGCGAAGCCAGGCATGGCCAGCAGCATCGCCGCGATCCGCCTGGCGGCTCACCGCCGCCGCGGGCCACCCCGCGGGCAGCACGTCGAAGCAGCGGGCCTGCTGCGGCCCGACCAGGCGCAGGGCATCGCCGCGGCCAAGCACGCGTGCCAAGGGGGCTTGCAGGCGCTGGCCGCCGAAACGGGCGGCGGCCGGCAGCAGCAGCCTGGCGCGCGCCATCGTTCAGGCCTTGTAGCTGACGGCGACGATCTCGTACTCGCGGGTGCCGCCGGGCGCCTCGATGGTGACGCTGTCGCCCTCGTTCTTGCCGATCAGCGCGCGCGCCACCGGCGACGAGATCGCGATCAGGCCCTTCTTGATGTCCGCCTCCAGGTCGCCGACGATCTGGTAGGTGGTGCTGGCATCGGTGTCGACGTCGGCCAGCTCGACGGTGGCGCCGAACACCACGCGGTCGCCGGGGTTGAGGGACGCGACGTCGATCACCTGCGCGTGCGACAGCTCGGCTTCGAGCTGCTTGATGCGGCCTTCGATGAAGCCCTGCTGCTCGCGCGCGGCATGGTACTCGGCGTTCTCCTTGAGGTCGCCGTGGGCACGTGCCTCGGCGATGGCATGGATGACCGCCGGTCGCTGGACCGACTTCAGTTCTTCAAGCTCGGCGCGCAGGCGTTGCGCGCCCTTCACCGTGATCGGTGCTCTCATGGGTAGATCCTTCGTTTCGTGAGGGCCGCCAGAAACAAACGAAGGCGGCGGACGCCAGGGACCAGCCCGAACGTCCCACCACCTGCTGGCGACCGTGCCTCCAAAGGCTATCAGGAATCTGCGGGGGTCAGGAAGCATCGCTTCCCGACCCCGCGTTCAGCCGTGGATCAGGCGCCGGCGCCGATTTCGGCGTGCAGCTCCTGCAGCGACCAGACCGGGCCCGTGCCGCGGAACTCGAGGGAGTTCACCAGGGCACGCGCGCCGGCGATCGTCGTCGAATAGGTCACCCGCTGCTGCAGGGCCTCGCGACGGATCGAGAACGAGTCGTTGATCGCCTGGCGACCTTCGGTCGTGTTGATGATGTAGGCGATCTCGCCGTTCTTGATCAGGTCGACGATGTGCGGGCGGCCCTCGATCACCTTGTTGACCGGCTCGCAGGCCAGGCCGTGGCCGGTGAGGAAGGCGTGCGTGCCGGAGGTGGCGACGAGCGCGTAGCCCCGCTTGGCCAGGTCCTGCGCCACCGACAGCACGCGCTGTTTGTCCGGGTCGCGCACCGAGATGAACACCTTTCCTTCGGCCGGGAGCGCGCGGATGCCGCCGGCTTCCTGCGCGCGCGCCATCGCCGCGCCGAAGCTGCGGCCCACGCCCATCACCTCGCCGGTGGAGCGCATCTCCGGCCCGAGGATCGGGTCGACGCCCTGGAACTTGGCGAACGGGAAGATCGCTTCCTTGACCGAGTAATAGTCGGGGACGATCTCCTTCGTCGCGCCCTGCTCGGCCAGGGTCTGGCCGACCATGCAGCGTGCGGCGATCTTGGCCAGCGGAAGGCCGGTGGCCTTGGACACGAAGGGCACGGTACGCGAGGCGCGCGGGTTGACCTCGATCAGGTACACCGTATCGGCACCGTGCTCGTCGAAGGTCACCGCGAACTGCGTGTTCATCAGGCCGACCACGTTGAGCGCCCGCGCCAGCGCCTTGACCTGCTCGCGCAGCTTCGCCTGCACGGCCGGGGTCAGCGAGTACGGCGGCAGCGAGCAGGATGAATCGCCGGAGTGCACGCCGGCCTCCTCGATGTGCTCCATCACGCCGCCGATCAGGACGTTGCCGTCCTTGTCGGCGATGACGTCGACGTCGACCTCGACCGCGTTGTCGAGGAAACGGTCCAGCAGCACCGGGGAGTCGTTGGACACCTTGACCGCGTCGCGGATGTAGCGCGTCAGGTCGGCGTCGCCGTAGACGATTTCCATGGCGCGGCCACCGAGCACGTAGCTCGGGCGCACCACCAGCGGATAGCCGATCTGCGAGGCCAGCAGCAGGGCTTCGTCGGGGTTGCGCGCGGTACGGTTGAGCGGCTGTGCCAGCTCCAGGCGCTGGACCAGTTGCTGGAAGCGCTCGCGGTCCTCGGCCAGGTCGATGCTGTCGGGGCTGGTGCCGATGATCGGCACGCCGGCCGCTTCGAGCGCACGCGCCAGCTTGAGCGGGGTCTGCCCGCCGTACTGGACGATCACGCCCTTTGGCTTCTCCAGCTCGGCGATCTCGAGCACGTCCTCGAGCGTCAGCGGCTCGAAGTACAGGCGGTCGGAGGTGTCGTAGTCGGTCGAGACGGTCTCCGGGTTGCAGTTGACCATGATGGTCTCGTAGCCGTCCTCGCGCAGGGCCAGGGCGGCATGCACGCAGCAGTAGTCGAACTCGATGCCCTGCCCGATGCGGTTCGGGCCGCCGCCCAGGACGATGATCTTGTCGCGATCGCTCGGCGCGGCCTCGCACTCGTCCTCGTAGGTGGAGTACATGTAGGCGGTTGTCGTGGCGAACTCGGCCGCGCACGAATCCACGCGCTTGTAGACCGGGCGCACGCCGAAGGCGTGGCGCAGGGTGCGCACGGCGGCCTCGTCGGTCCCCGTCAGCTCGGCCAGGCGGGCGTCGGAGAAGCCCATGCGCTTGAGCGCGCGCATGCGGCCCACGTCCAGCGCGGACAGGCCCGCGGCAGCCACGTCGGCCTCGGTCGCGATGATCTCCTCGATCTGGTCGAGGAACCACGGATCGACGAAGGACAGGGCATGCACGTCCTCCACGCTCATGCCGGCGCGGAAGGCATCGCCGATGTAGAACATGCGCTCCGGGCCCGGCTCCTTCACCTCGCGGCGCAGGGTCGCCAGGTCGGTCTCGCTGGACAGGTCCAGGCCGGTCGGGTCGAGCCCGACCTTGCCGGTCTCCAGGCCGCGCAGGGCCTTCTGCAGCGATTCCTGGAAGGTCCGGCCCATGGCCATGACCTCGCCCACCGACTTCATCTGCGTGGTCAGCCGGGCTTCGGCCTGCGGGAACTTCTCGAAGGCGAAGCGCGGGATCTTGGTGACCACGTAGTCGATGGTCGGCTCGAACGAAGCCGGCGTCGCACCGCCGGTGATCTCGTTGCGCAACTCGTCCAGGGTGTAGCCCACGGCAAGCTTGGCCGCGACCTTCGCGATCGGGAAGCCGGTGGCCTTGGAGGCGAGCGCCGAGGAGCGCGAGACGCGGGGGTTCATCTCGATCACGACGACGCGGCCGTTCGAAGCGTTGATGCCGAACTGGACGTTCGAGCCGCCGGTGTCGACGCCGATCTTGCGCAGCACCGCGATCGAGGCATCGCGCAGGCGCTGGTACTCCTTGTCGGTCAGGGTCTGCGCCGGGGCGACGGTGATCGAATCGCCGGTGTGCACGCCCATCGCGTCGAAGTTCTCGATCGAACAGACGATGATGCAGTTGTCCGCCTTGTCGCGGACCACTTCCATCTCGAACTCCTTCCAGCCCAGCACCGATTCCTCGATCAGCACTTCGGTGGTCGGCGACAGCTCGAGGCCGCGCTTGACGATGTCCTCGAACTCTTCCTTGTTGTAGGCGATGCCGCCACCGCTGCCGCCGAGGGTGAAGCTGGGACGGATGATGGTCGGGTAGCCAACGGTCGTCTGGATCTCCACCGCCTGCTCGAAGGTCCGGGCGACCGCCGCACGCGGGCATTCCAGGCCGATCTCGGCCATCGCCACGCGGAACAGTTCGCGATCCTCGGCCATGCGGATGGCCTCGCGAGATGCGCCGATCAGCTCGACGCCGTGCTTCTCGAGCACGCCGTTGTCGGCCAGGTCCAGCGCGCAGTTCAGCGCGGTCTGCCCGCCCATGGTCGGCAGCAGCGCATCGGGCTTCTCCTTGGCGATGATCTTCTCGACCGTCTGCCAGTTGATCGGCTCGATGTAGACGGCGTCGGCCATCTCCGGGTCGGTCATGATCGTCGCCGGGTTGCTGTTGACCAGCACGACGCGGTAGCCCTCGTCACGGAGCGCCTTGCACGCCTGCGCGCCGGAGTAGTCGAACTCGCAGGCCTGGCCGATCACGATCGGACCGGCGCCGATGATCATGACGGTCTTGATGTCGGTGCGCTTGGGCATGTCAGTTGGCCTCTGCTTGCTCGTCTTGCATAAGCGCAACGAAACGGTCGAAAAGGGGTGAGACGTCGTGCGGGCCCGGGCTGGCTTCCGGGTGGCCCTGGAAGCTGAAGGCCGGCGCATCGGTCAGTTCGATGCCCTGGTTGGAGCCGTCGAACAGGGAACGGTGGGTCACGCGGACGTTCGCCGGCAGGCTGGCCTCGTCGATCGCGAAGCCGTGGTTCTGCGAGGTGATCATCACCCGCTGGCTGTCGAGGTCCTGGACCGGGTGGTTGGCACCATGGTGGCCGAACTTCATCTTCATCGTGCGCGCGCCGGCGGCGAGGCCGAGCAGCTGGTGGCCCAGGCAGATGCCGAAGGTCGGCACCCGCGCGGCGACGAATTCACGGATCGCGGCGATCGCGTAGTCGCAGGGCTCCGGGTCGCCGGGGCCGTTGGAGAGGAAGACGCCATCGGGCTTGAGCGCCATGACCTCGGCGGCCGGCGTCTGCGCGGGCACGACGGTCAGTTCGCAGCCGCGTTCGGCGAGCATGCGCAGGATGTTGTGCTTGACGCCGAAATCGTAGGCCACGACCTTGAAGCGCGGCGCGGCGGCGACGAAGGCGTTGCGGTCCAGGTCCAGCTGGCCGTCGGTCCAGGCGTAGCGTTCGGCGGTGCTGACTTCCTTCGCCAGGTCCATGCCCTTCAGCCCCGGGAACTTGCGCGCCGCCTCCAGCGCCTTGTCGGCATCGATGCCCTCGCCCGCCATCAGCGCCCCGCCCTGTGCGCCGGTGTCGCGCAGCAGGCGGGTCAACTTGCGGGTGTCGATGCCGGCGATGCCGACGATGCCGCGCGCAGCGAGCCATTCAGGCAGCGCCACTTGGCTGCGCCAGTTGCTCGGCCGGCGCGGGACGTCCCGCACGATCAGGCCCGATGCCCAGGTCTGGCGGGCTTCGTCGTCCTGGTCGGTGCAGCCGGTGTTGCCGACGTGCGGATAGGTCAGGGTCACCAGTTGTCGCGCGTACGACGGGTCGGTGAGGATTTCCTGGTAGCCGGTGATCGCGGTGTTGAACACCACTTCGCCGACCGAAAGGCCGGGCGCGCCTACGGAAACGCCCTCGAAGAGGGTGCCGTCTTCGAGCGCGAGGATTGCGGGTTGGGTCACGGGGGTCGCCTTGAATGCCGGGGAATACTGACCGCCCCGCCTTCGCGCAGGCCTGCGAACGCAGGTTGCAGCAAAGCGCGGACGCGGCACGGGCCGGTCCGGTTGGGGAGGTTCAGGCGAGCGAGAATTCTAGCGGTCCGGGGCCACCAGCGCCAGCCTCATCGACCATCGTCGGCATGTCCGGGGCTGCGTGCATTCATCTAGGGCATGACCGGGGCGAATTGCAGCGCCCCGTCGCGGGCATCGTCGGACCCTCCCGGGCCCCGCTGTTGGCAACTGGCGCCCTGTCGGCAAGCGCCCTTGGTGCGCCTCAGTCCAGCAGGTCGCGGACGCGGTAGGCCCCCGGGGGCCGTCCCACCAGGCGCTGGGCGCAATGCAGGGCGCCGCGGGCGAAGATGTCGCGGTTGGTGGCGCGGTGCACCAGTTCCACCCGCTCGCCCAGGCCGGTGAACTGGACGCTGTGCTCGCCGATGATGTCGCCGGCCCGCAGTGAGGCATAACGCGGGGTCGCCCCGCCCTGCTCCGCGCATTCACCCAGCGTCAGCGCGGTGCCCGAGGGTGCGTCGAGCTTGTGCACGTGGTGCGACTCGACGATGTCGCAGTCCCAGCCCGGCAAGGCCGCGGCGGCCCGCTCGACGAGTTCGTTGAGGACGGCCACGCCCAGGCTGAAGTTGGTTGCCCAGGCCACGGCGATCGTCCCGGCGGCGGCCTCCAGTGCCGAGCGCTGCGTCGCGTCGATGCCGGTCGTCCCCGACACCAGCGGTCGGCCCCGCCGCACGCACAGCGCGAGCACATGGTCCAGGCCCGCCGGCAGGCTGAAATCGATCGCGACGTCGAACTCGGGCGCGGCGTCGAGTTCAGCAGCCGAGAAGTGCGGCACGCCGTCGACCACGCGCTGGCCGGGGGCGTCCTTCCCGACCGCCGCGACCACCTGCAGGTCGTCGCGTTCGGCGGCCAGGCGCAGCAGGGCCTGGCCCATGCGCCCGGAGGCGCCGTGGATGAGGAGTCGGAGGGGCGAGGTCTTTGCGTTCATGGGGGAAGGCTACGGGCCCACCCCTGCTTCCACAAGGCATTCCTGCCGATCAGGACGTCATGCGGTCCCAGAAGCCCTTGACGCCGTCGATGAAGGTCGACGAACGCGGCGAATGCTTGCGCGCGCCGTCGCCGACGAAGGTGGCTTCGAACTGTTCGAGCAGGTCGCGCTGTTCGGCGGTCAGGTTGACCGGGGTTTCGACCACGGCACGGCAGTACAGGTCGCCCTTGCGACGGCTCCGCACCGACTTGACGCCCTGGTCGCGCAGCCGGAAGACCTTGCTGGTCTGGGTTTCGGCGGGGATGCGCAGTTCGACCTCGCCGCCGAGGGTGGGCACGCGGATGGTGTCGCCCAGGGCCGCCTGCGAGATCCGGATCGGCACGTCGCAGTGCAGGTCGTCGCCGTCGCGCTGGAAGATCTCGTGTTCCTTGACCCGCACCTCGACATACAGGTCGCCGGGCGGTACCCCGGGGGGACCGGCCTCGCCCTCGCCCGTCAGGCGGATACGGTCGCCGGTGTCGACGCCGGCCGGGATCTTGACCTGCAGGGTCTTGTTGCGCTCCACGCGACCCTGCCCGTGGCAGTCGCCGCAGGGATTGGAGATGGTCTGGCCACGGCCGCCGCAATGCGGGCAGCCCTGCTGCATCGAGAAGATGCCGCGCTGGAAGCGCACCTGGCCTCGCCCGCCGCATGTCTCGCAGGTCTCGACCTTGCCGTCGGCCGAGCCGCTGCCGTCGCAGCTGTCGCAGGTCTCCAGGGTCGGGATCTCGATCTGGCGGTCGATGCCGCCCACGGCCTCCTCGAGGCTGAGCTCCATCACGTAGCCGACATCGGCCCCGCGCCGGGGGCCGCGCGCTCCGCCCGCGCCTCCGCCGAAGATGTTGCCGAAGATGTCGCCGAAGATATCGCCCATGTCGGCGTAACCCGGCCCGCCGCCACCGCCCCCCATGCCGTGCTCGAACGCCGCATGGCCGTGCTGGTCGTAGGCGCGCCGCTTGTTGCCGTCGGACAGGACCTCGTAGGCCTCCTTGCATTCCTTGAACGCGACCTCGGCCTCGGCATTGCCGGGGTTGCGGTCCGGGTGGTGCTTCATCGCGCAGCGGCGATAGGCCTTCTTCAGCTCCTCGTCGGAGGCGTGGCGGGCCACGCCCAGGACTTCGTAGTAATCGCGTTTGCTCATGGGGCCGTGATTCGTGATTCGCTATGTGTGATTCGCAAGGGTCGAAGCGCAACGGAGAGGGATCCAGAGAAGCGGAGGAGCGGAGCCATGGCCCCGCTCCTCCGGATCACGAATCACCCATCCCGAATCACGGCTTTTCGTCGTCCTTCACCTCGGTGAACTCGGCATCGACGACGTCGTCGCCGGCCGGGTTGCCGCCGGCACCGGCCTCGGCGCCGCCCGGCTGGCCCTGGGCCGCGGCGAACAGCGACTGGGCGACGGTCTCGAGCGCCTTCGACTTGGCCTCGATCTGGCCCTTGTCGTCGCCCTTCATCGCGGTCTCGAGTTCGGCGATCGCCGCCTCGGCCTGGCCGATGGCCTCGCCCGGCAGCTTCTCGCCGTGCTCCTTGATGGTGCTGCGGGTCGCGTGGATCAGGCCGTCGGCCTGGTTGCGGGCCTGCACCAGTTCCTGGAACTTCTTGTCCTCCTCGCGGTTGGCCTCGGCGTCGGCCACCATCTTCGCGATCTCGTCCTCGGACAGGCCCGAACCGGCCTTGATCTCGACCTTCTGTTCCTTGCCGGTCTTCTTGTCCTTGGCGGTCACGTGCACGATGCCGTTGGCGTCGATGTCGAAGGACACCTCCACCTGCGGCATGCCGCGCGGCGCCGGCTCGATGCCGGTCAGGTCGAAGCGGGCCAGCGACTTGTTGAAGCGGGCCTGGTCGCGCTCGCCCTGGAGGACATGCACGGTCACCGCGGACTGATTGTCCTCGGCGGTGGAGAAGGTCTGCGAGGCCTTGGTCGGGACGGTGGTGTTCTTCTCGATGATCTTGGTGAACACGCCGCCCAGGGTCTCGATGCCCAGGCTCAGCGGGGTCACGTCGAGCAGGAGCACGTCCTTCACGTCACCGGCAAGCACGCCGCCCTGGATCGCCGCGCCCAGCGCGACGGCCTCGTCGGGATTGACGTCCTTGCGCGGCTCCTTGCCGAAGAAGTCGGCCACGGCCTGCTGGACCTTCGGCATGCGCGTCTGGCCACCGACCAGGATGACCTCGGAGACGTCGCTGGCACGCAGGCCGGCGTCGTTGAGGGCGGTGCGGCACGGCTCGATGGTCTTCTTGACCAGGTCCTCGACCAGCGACTCCAGCTTGGCGCGCGTCAGCTTGATGTTGAGGTGCTTCGGGCCGGAGGCATCGGCGGTCACGTACGGCAGGTTGACCTCGGTCTGCTGCGCGCTGGACAGCTCGATCTTGGCGCGCTCGGCAGCGTCCTTCAGGCGCTGCAGGGCCAGCGGGTCCTTGCGCAGGTCGATGCCCTGGTCCTTCTGGAACTCCTCGACCAGGTAGTCGATGACGCGCTTGTCGAAGTCCTCGCCGCCCAGGAACGTGTCGCCGTTGGTGGCCAGCACCTCGACCTGCATCTCGCCGTCGACCGAGGCGATCTCGATGATCGACACGTCGAACGTGCCGCCGCCCAGGTCGTAAACGGCCACCTTGCGGTCGCCGCCCTTCTTGTCCATGCCATAGGCCAGCGCGGCCGCGGTGGGCTCGTTGATGATGCGCTTGACCTCGAGGCCGGCGATCTTGCCCGCATCCTTGGTGGCCTGGCGCTGGCTGTCGTTGAAGTACGCCGGCACGGTGATGACGGCCTCGGTGACGGTCTCGCCCAGGTAGGCCTCGGCGGTCTTCTTCATCTTGGCCAGCACTTCGGCGGAGATCTGCTGCGGCGCCATCTTGTTGCCAGCGACGGTCTCGACCCAGGCATCGCCGTTCTCGTGCTTGACGATGCCGTAGGGGACCAGGTCGATGTCCTTCTGGACTTCGGCGTCCTGGAACTTGCGGCCGATCAGGCGCTTGACCGCGTAGAAGGTGTTCTTGGGATTGGTGACCGCCTGGCGCTTGGCCGAGGCGCCGACCAGCACTTCGTTGTCCTTGGTGTAGGCGACGATGGACGGCGTGGTGCGATCGCCTTCCACGTTCTCGATGACCTTGGCGCTGCCGCCTTCCATGATCGCCACGCACGAGTTGGTCGTGCCCAGGTCGATACCGATGATTTTACCCATGGTGGTGTGTCCTCTCTGATGCTTGGAGCCGTTGCTTGTCTGGTGCCGGAGCGCCGGGGCGCTTCCGGGGCGGCCATGCCGCCGATGTCTGCTATCTGGGGGTGGCCGGCGGCGGTTCAAGGCCCGCCGGCGGCTGTCAAGTACCGGGTCAGTCAGCCTGGCGGACCACGACCAGCGCCGGGCGCAGGAGGCGGTCGTTGAGCAGCCAGCCCTTCTGGTAGACCTGCACCACGTGGTTGGGCGCGTGATCGGTGCTGTCGACCATGCTCATGGCCTGGTGGTGTTCCGGGTTGAACGGTTGCCCGACTGGGTCGATCGCGACCAGGCCGTTGTCGGCGCAGACCTTGAGCAGCTGTCGCAGGGTGAGTTCCATGCCCTCGCGGAGCGCGCCGGCATCCCCGGACGCCGCGCCGAGCCCGGCTTCCAGGCTGTCGATCACCGGCAGCAGCTCGCCCAGCAGGCGTTCGTTGGCGAAGCGGCGCGCGGTCTCGACCTCGCGGGCGGCGCGCTTGCGCTGGTTGTCGAGGTCGGCGCGCTCGCGCAGCGACTCCTCGCGCAACGCGGCCAGTTCGGCCTTGGTGGCTTCCAGCTCGACTTCCAGCGAAGTGGTGTCGGCGGCGTCCTGGACGTGTTCGTCCTGCATCGGGTCGTTGGTCATGTGGCGTGTGCTCGGTCCGTGCGCACGGGGCGCGTTTCGATGATGGGGGCGTGCGGCGAATCCCCGCGACAGGCCCAGCAATGGGGTCGCGCCCGCGGGTTTCAAGCCGCCGGCCGGCCCTTCGGACGACCGGGTCGCCCGCGCCTGCTCAGCCGGCGTCGCCGGCGAACGCCTCGCCAAGCACGTCGGCGGCGGCCTGGACCACCGGGATCACCCGGTCGTAGGCCATGCGGCTGGGCCCGATCACCCCCAGCACGCCCAGCACCTGCCCACCCATGCCGTAGGGCGCCGACACCAGCGACATGCCCTCCAGTGGCGCGAGCCCGGTTTCCTCGCCGATGAAGATGCGAACGCCTGGCGCCTGGATGGTGCGCTCGAGCAGCTGCAGGATCTCGCGCTTGCGGGCGAAGGCCTCGAACAGCTCGCGCAGGCGGTCCAGGTCGGACAGCTCCTGCACCCCCATCAGGCGCGTCTGGCCGGCCAGGACCATGTCGTCATGCCCGGGGGCGAGCACCTGCTCGGCCAGCTCCATGGACCGCGCCAGCCGGCCCTCCATCTCGCTGCGGTCCGAACGCAGCTCCTCGAGCAGCAACAGCCGGATGTCGGCCATCGAGCGCCCGGCGAAGCGGCTGTTCAGGTAGTTGGCAAGGCGTTCGAGCTCGCCCGCCTCGTACGGCCGGCGGGTCTGGATGATGCGGTTCTGCACCTCGTTGTCGGCGAACACCAGGATCGCCATCACCCGCTGGGTGTCGAGCGGCACGAAGTCGATCCGGCGGAACGCGAACTGCTCGCGCTTGGGCAGGCTGACCACGCCGACGAAGTGGGTCATGGCCGAGAGCAGCTCCGAGGTGCTGCCCAGCAGGGCCTGGGTACCGCTGCCGGGTGGCAACTCCCCGCGCAGGCGCGCCAGTTCGCCCTGCGGCAGGGGCTTGACCTGCAGCAGGGAGTCCACGAACAGGCGATAGCCCTGCGCGGTGGGGATGCGGCCGGCGGAGGTGTGGGGCGCGCTGAGCAGGCCGGCGTCCTCGAGGTCGCCGAGGATGTTGCGGATCGTCGCCGCGCTGATGTCCAGGCCCGCGTGGCGCGCCAGGGTCTGCGAGCCGACCGGCTCGCCATCGCGGATGTAGCGACCGATCAGGGTCCGCAGCAACTGCCGCGCACGCGGATCCTCGGCCAAGGCCTCGGCCGTGCCGGGGTGGCGTCCGGTATTGCGTCCCGCCTGCCTGTTGGACATGCGCCCTCCTCGTTCGGCGGCCCGGCCGCGGCGGCTCATCCACTGCGACCGGCGTGCCCTACCCTGTGGATATGACCGACCCGCGCCGTGGACAAGGGCTGCCGATGCCCGTGTCCGCGTATTGGCGCGGCCCGACCCTCATGCTAGCTTCCCCGCGCCATGCTCACACACCTCTCCATCAAGCAGTTTGCCGTCGTGGCGTCCGCCGAACTGGAGTTCGGGCCCGGCATGACGGTGATTTCCGGCGAAACCGGCGCGGGCAAGTCCCTGCTGGTGGACGCGCTCGGGCTGATTTCGGGCATGCGCGCCGACAGCGGCGCGGTCCGCCATGGCGCCGAGCGCGCCGAACTGGTCGCCGACTTCCGCATCGATGGCGTCGCGCCGGCGAGGGAATGGCTGCGCCTGAACGAGCTCGACGAGGACGAGGCCTGCCAGATCCGCCGCGTCATCCGGGCCGATGGCGGCTCGCGGGCGTGGATCAACGGGCGACCTGCCACGGTCGGACAACTGGCCGAGCTCTCCGGCCGACTGGTCGAGATCCATGGCCAGCACGAACACCAGGCGCTGCTGTCGCGCCCCAGCCAGCTGGCCCTGCTCGATGCCTTCGGCCGCACCGACGACGAACGCCAGGCCGTGGCCGCGGCCGCGCGGGCCTGGAGCGCGCTGCTGGACGAGCGCGAGGCCCTGTCGGCCCGTGGCGACGTTTCCGACCGCATCCAGTGGCTGGAGCACCAGCACGCCGAGCTCGAGCGCGAAACCCTGGAGCCGGAGGCGCTCGCCCAGCTCGACGCCGACCACCGGCGGCAGGCCCATGCCAGCGCGCTGATCGATGCCTGCGAGTCGGCCCTGCTGCAACTCTCCGGCGACGAGCAACCCTCCCTTTCGGGCAGCCTGCAGCGCGTGCGTGGCGACCTGCAGCGGGTCAGCGAGCACGAGCCGCGCCTGAACGAGGTCGATGGCATGCTCGATGCCGCCGCGATCCAGCTCGACGAGGCCCTCAGCCTGCTTGATCGCATCCGTAGCGATCTCGACATCGACCCCGATGCGTTCGAAGCCATCGAGCGCCGCCTCGGGCGGCTGCACGAACTGGCCCGCAAGCACCGCGTCGCGCCCGACCAGTTGCTGGCCCAGCGCGAGGCCATCGCCACCGAGCTGGACGCGCTGCAAGGCGCGGGCGAACGCCTGAAGACCCTGGACGGAGAAATCGGGAAGGCCAGCGAGGCGTGGCGCCGGGCTGCCGACGTCCTGGGGAACAAGCGTCGCGAGGCCGCCACCACCCTCGCCGACGACACCACCGCGCTGATCGGCGAACTGGGCATGGGTGGCGGCCGGTTCGAGATCGCCTTCGAGTCGACCCCGGCCGACCGGCCGGATCCACAGGGCGCGGAGCGGGTGGAGTTCCTCGTCGCCGCCAACCCCGGCCAGCCGGCCCGGCCCCTGCGCAAGGTGGCGTCCGGCGGCGAACTGTCGCGTATTTCGCTGGCGATCGAGGTCGCCGCACTGGGCCTGGACGCGGTGCCCAGCATGGTCTTCGACGAGGTCGACTCGGGCATCGGCGGCGCGGTCGCCGACATCGTGGGGCGCAAGCTGCGCGCACTCGGCGAGCGCCGGCAGGTGCTGTGCGTCACCCACTTGCCGCAGGTCGCGGCCCAGGGCCATGCCCATTACCGGGTCAGCAAGGCCTCGGCCGAAGGCCTCACCCAGAGCGCCGTGCTGCGCCTGGACGCCGGCCAGCGCGAAGAAGAGCTCGCACGCATGCTGGGCGGCGTGGAACTGACGCGCGAGGCCCGCGCCGCGGCGCGGCGCCTGCTCACCGACGTGGGTTGAACGCGCGGGGCCGGATGCCCCGTCGATCAGCGCTTCTTGCGCACGTAGAGCACCAGTGAGTGCTCTTCGATCTCGTAGCCGTGCTCGGCGGCGATCTTGTGCTGCAGGGCCTCGATCTCGTCGCTTTCGAACTCGATGATCTTGCCGCTCTCGATGTCGACCATGTGGTCGTGGTGCTGGCCGCGATCGAGTTCGTACACCGACTGCCCGGACTCAAAGTTGTGCTTGAGCACCAGGCCGGCCGCCTCGAACTGGGTCAGGACCCGGTAGACCGTGGCCAGGCCGATGTCCTCGCCCTTGTCGAGCAGGTGCCGGTAGATGTCCTCGGCGGTCATGTGCCGGGGCTTGGCGTGCTCGAGCAACTCCAGGATACGCATCCGGGGGTGGGTCACTTTCAGGCCGGCGTTGCGCAGCTCTTGGGATTCCATCGTGGCTCCTGGTTCATGGTCGTTCGTCGCGCGGAGGGTGCGCGCTTCCCGGGGGAGCCGCACCCGCGTCGCCTGCCCGCATGCCGCGGCGCCGACGGCCGGAACCGCAGATGAATGCCGGGCCGGCACCGCCTCGCGGCGGGGTCATCAGTGTATCATCGGGATGATATCCGCCAGTCGTGAATGCCCGATGCGCAAGCTTTTGCCCGTTCTCCTCGTCGCCCTGGTCACCACCGGCTGTGGCGTCATCTACCGCCAGCCGATCTACCAGGGCAACCTGCTCGAGTCCTCCGCCGTCGAACAGCTGCAGGCCGGCATGAACAAGCAGCAGGTGTTGGCGCTGCTGGGTACGCCGTCGATCATGGATCCCTACCAGACCGATCGCTGGGACTACACCAGCAGCCAGCGCATCGGCCGCCGCGCCAGGACCGAGACCAAGAACTTCACCCTGTGGTTCGAAGGCGACACCCTGGCCCGCTGGGACGGCGACTACTTCGCCGAGCAGGACGAGGAAATCGCCAACAACTCGGTTCGCCAGTTCGGCCGCAACCTGGCCAAGGAAAAGGACAAGAAGCCGGGGCGCTGAGCGCGGCCGGCTCCTAGGATTTCCCGCTCCGCTCGCCGGAACGCGCCGAGGCGCGCCGGCGGCGTGCTTCCTTGGGATCGAGTTCGAGCGCGCGCAGCAATTCCACCCGGTCGCCTGCCTCCAGTGGCGTCGACCCGTCGACGCGGCGACCGTGCAGGGCCAGCCCCGCGATCCCCCCTGCGTCCTGCCAGCCGGCCGCGGCCAGGGCGTCGGCGACGCGACTGCCCTCGGGCAGCTCGACCCAGCGCTGTTCGTGGCGCCGGGGCCAGGCCATCAGCAGTTCGATGCGCATCCGCTGCGCCTCACGCCGCGTCGCCGCGATCGGCGACGCGCACGAAATCATCGACCATGCGATCGGCCAGGCTCTGGAATCCCAGGGCGAACGCCGGGCCCAGCAGCTTCATCGAGGGCTCGAACTCCAGGGTCAGGCTGACCTTGCAGGCCGACTCGTCGAGTGCGTGGAACTCCCAGCGCCCTGCCAGCTTCCGGAACGGACCGTCGACCAGTCTGAGGTCGATGTGGTGCGGCGGCGAGAGCGTGTTCTCGGTGGTGAACCATGTCCGCAGGGCGCCGAGCCCCAGATCCAGCCGCGCGACCATGCGCGACTCGTCCTCGGCGATGACCTGGGCGGCCTCGCACCAGGCGAAGCGGCGGGGATAGGCGGCGACGTCATTGACCAGCGCGAACATGCGGCGCGCGGAATGCTCGACCAGGGCGGAGCGGCGGACGGTAGGCATGAATGGATGTTCGCGATGCCCCTGCACTAACGCACTGGATTCAGGGACAATGTCGCGATGGCAAATAAACCTGGCAACAAGAGCGGCAAGGATAAAGGAAAGGGCGGTGCCAGCGGCACCATCGCCCTGAACAAGCGCGCCCGCCACGAATACCACCTGGAGCAGCGCTTCGAGGCCGGGCTGTCCCTGCAGGGCTGGGAGCTCAAGTCGATCCGCGCCGGCCGCGCCAACATCGGCGAGAGCTACGCGGTCGTGCGCGCAGGCGAGATGTTCCTGTTCGGTGCGCAGATCACCCCGCTCATCTCGGCCTCGACCCACGTCATCACCGACGAGCGCCGCACGCGCAAGCTGCTCCTGCACCGCAACGAGATCGACACCCTGATCGGCAAGCTCGAGCGCGACGGCTATACCCTGGTCCCCACGGCGCTCTACTGGAAGGGCAACAAGGTCAAGGCCGAGCTTGCGCTGGCCAAGGGCAAGCAACAGCACGACAAGCGCGCCGCCAGCAAGGACCGCGACTGGGCCCGCGACAAGCAGCGCGTGATGCGCCAGCACAACCGCGACGCCTGACCCCGGGTCGCGCCCCCGGGGCTCAGGACGCCGGAGTTGAAGTGCCCTCGCCCGGCGGCAGGGCGAAATGGAACGACGCGCCCTCGCCCACCCGGCCTTCGGCGCGGATGCTGCCGCCATGGCGCTCGATGATGCGCTTGACCGACGCCAGCCCGATGCCATGGCCGGCGAACTCGTCCTGGCCGTGCAGGCGCTGGAAGGGCCTGAACAGCTTCTCGACGTGCTTCTGCGGGAAACCCGCGCCGTTGTCCTTGACGTGGAACTCGACGCGGCCGGTGGGCAGCCGGGTTGCGCGGAACTCGATGCGGGCCCCGGGCTTGCCGCGGGTGAACTTCCAGGCATTGCCGAGCAGGTTGGACAGCATGTTGCGCAGCAGGGCCGGATCGCCCCAGGCCGTCAAACCGGGCTCGACCACCCGCTCGGGCCGGTGTTCGGGATCGCCTGCAGCAAATTCTTCCAGCACCTCCTCGGCGAGGCGACTCATGTCGACCTCGCGCGGGCTGAGGGGCGTGCGGGTCACGCGCGACATCTTCAGCAGCGCGTCGATGAGCTCATCCATCCGGCCCGCGGCGGCGCGGACCCGGTCCAGGTACCCCTTGCCGGTGTCGTCCAGCGCGTCGCGGTACTTTTCGACCAGGATGCGGCTGAACCCGTCGATGGCCCGCAGGGGCGCGCGCAGGTCGTGCGAGATGCTGTAGGCGAACGACTCCAGCTCCTGGTTGGCCTGGCTCAGCTCGCGGGTGCGCGCGGCCACCCGCGCTTCCAGCGTGCGGTTGAGCGCATGCACCCGTGCCTCGGCCAGGATGCGCTCGGTGACATCCTCGGCCTGCACCAGGCCCCTGACGTCCTGCCCCACCCCACCGGGCACGCGGGCGTAGGTGAGCTGCGCGTGCCGGGCCATGTCGCCCGCGCGGTGCAGGCGGCGCGTGGCCCTCAGGACGGGCGCGGCCTCGTCGCCGGCGTCCTTGTTCAACCATTCGATCACGTCCAGGCCGTGATCCTCGAACAGCGACTCGAACTGGACACCCACCAGCGCGGCCGGGCGCAGGCCGACGATCTCTCCCATCGCCGGATTGACCTCGACGATGCAGCCGTCGCTGTCGAGCAGCGCCTTGCCGATCGCCGAATGCAGCATCGTGGTGCGGAAGCGCTCCTCGCTGCGCCGGTATTCCTCGGTCATCCGATAGGCCATCCTCATGGCCCGGTGCTCGGTACGCGCCATCGTGAAGACGATGGTGGCGAGCATCAGCGAGGCGACGATGCCGAACAGCAGCCAGCCGCGCATGACACCTGCGGGGATGGCGCTGCGGCTGACCGGTGTCTCGAACCGGAACAGCCAGCGCCGCCCGAACTGCTGCAGTTCGATCTCGTGCCGGTAGACCGCCGCGGCCTCGCGCGGCGAGGACATGTACAGCACCTGCGGGACGCGATCGGTCACGTCGGTGATGGTGAAGCGCAGGTCGCTGCGCCGGTCGTCCAGCGTCGAGGTCACGAAGGTGCCCACGCGGAACGGCATGTAGACCCAGCCGAGCATCGCTTCTTCGCGCGCGGCGACCGTGAGCGGTTGCGCGCCGTTGCGATAGACCGGCACGTACAGCAGCGCCGAGGTGGCGGGCACGCCACCGTCCTGCACCAGTTGCACGGTGCCCGACAGCCGCGGCTGGCCGGTGACCATGGCCGCCTCCATCGCCGCGTGCCTGACCGGTTCGGCGTACATGTCGAAGCCCAGCGCGGCGACGTTCTCCGGCGTCTTGGGTTCCAGCATCAGGATCGGCCCGTAGTGGCGCCTGTCGCCGTGCGGCACGATTTCGAGCAGGGTGTTCTGGCTTTCCTTCCATTCAAGCTGGAGGTCCGCCAGCCGCGCCTGCGGCACGTACGCCGCGTAGCCCAGCCCGACCATTGCGGGGAACTGCCGGCGCAGGTTCATGCCCTCGGCGTAGGATCGCCACTGCAGCGGGCTGGGGCGCTGGATGCTGGCGAACAGGGCCGCGCCGCCCTTGAGCAGGATCTCGTGGTTGCCCATGCGCTCGCGCAGCAGCGAGGTGATCTCCTCGGCCTGGGTGACGAACTCCGCCTGCGCCGAGGCCGTCTCGCGCTCGCTGGCGTATCGCCAGCCGATGAAGGTCAGCAGCAGCGAAAACACCAGCACGCCGACCGCGAGCACGAGGCCGCGTCGGTGGGGCACGGGGCCCAGGGTGGGGGTTCGTGTAGGGGCCGCGTCGCTCACCGCGCCAGCATACCGCCTGGCCCCGGTTTCGGGCAGGTGAACGCCCGCCGCGCCGGCCATTGTGTTCCCCCCGCCCGCCCCTATACTGGTCGGGCTGGTAGTTGAACGATTTCCCGGGGGTGCACTGGCTTCGACGGGGGTCGCGAAATCGCCTGGCGCATGTCGAGGGGGTAGCTTTCCTCGTAAATCCAGCTGCAAAACTCATAGTTGCCAACGACGACAACTACGCACTGGCCGCTTAAGGCCTAAGCCCCGAAACCGCTTGTGTCCGTGCTCGCGATGTAGGGTCATTATCACGGAATCGCCGGGAGTGGCTGCCTGTCAGCACTCGGTTAACCCAAAGCAGGCTGGTCTGTCGATGCGCTTTGTGCGCCGTGCTGTCGATGGATGAGATCTAACGGAGCACTAAACATGTAGTGCCGGGGATGGAGTGCCTTCGGACGGCGGTTCGATTCCGCCCACCTCCACCAACACAAGAACGCCCCAGTCGATCGGCTGGGGCGTTTTTCATTGGGCGGGGCGAGGATCGTCCGAGACGGGTCGCTCAGGCCATGGCGTCGGCGCGACGCTGCTCCAGGTACCAGGTGGCGGCGCCGAGCAGGCCGAGCTGGCCATGTTCGACCAGGTAGACCGGGACGCGGGCGAGGACTTCGCTCATCACGCCCTTGTCGACGAAGCGGCTGGCGAAGTCGCCGGCCAGCAGGAAGTCGGCGATCTGGGCCGGGATGCCGCCGGCCAGGTAGACGGACTTGGCGCCGAAGGTCAGGGCCAGGTCGCCGGCGACGCTGGCGAGGATGCTGCAGAACATCGACAGCGCCTCGGCCGCGAGCGGGTCGTCGCCGGTCTGCGCGGCGTGGGTGATCCGCGCGGGCGTGTCCAGGCGCGGCTCGATGCCCTCGATCTCGCACAAGGCCTCGTAGGCGTTCACCAGGCCCGGGCCGGAGAGCACGCGCTCGTTGCCGACGTGGCTCCAGCGCTTCATCAACACCGACAGCACCTGCAGCTCACGCGGGTCGCGCACCGACAGCGCGGCGTGGCCGGCCTCGGTCGCCACGACGACCGGCGGGTCACCGGGCACGCGCAGGGCGGCGCCGAAGCCGGTGCCCGGGCCGATCATCATCGCCGGCCCCGGCTGCACGGCGATCTCCGGACCGCAGATGCGCCGCGCCTGGCGCAGGTTGATGCTGGGCACCGCCCAGGCCATGGCTTCGAAATCGTTGATCAGGCGGAGCCCGGCAAGCTCCGCGTCGGCGGCCGTGCCGCTGACCGACACCGACCACGGCAGGTTCGCGTGCACCAGGGTGTCGCCCACGAGCAGGCCGGCAATCGCGATCGCGGCTTCCGGACGCGTCTCCAGGCCCTGTTCGGCGATGAAGTCCGAGAGGATCGCGGCGAGACTCGGATAGTCGGCGCAGCTATAGCGCCGATACCCGTGCAGCTCGACCTGTGGGGCGCCCCTGGAAGCGTCGACCAGGGCCAGCCGCGCATGCGTGCCGCCGACGTCGGCGGCGATCAGCGGGCACGACAGGGAGGCCGGCTTGCTGCGGGTGGACGCGGCCATCGGGATGTCGCCCCCGCTCATGCCCCGCGCCCCGCCCGTCGACGCTGCGATGTTCCCGGCGCCTCGACTGCCGGGGGATCCACTGCATGGGGGCGCGAAGCGCCCGGTCGGGAAACAGGGGGGCAAGGGGTCGTGCCGTATTGCATCAAGGACTGCCTGCGGGTTTCGGGTCTCCGGGCGTCCATCATAGCCTCCTTGCCCGCATTTCCCCGCCCCCGCATTTCCCCGCCCCCGCCTTGACCCGGCCGCCACCTGGCCTGCGGCATGCTCGGCCGATGGACTGGACGCATGAACTGTTGGTGGTGGCCCACGCGGGCCTGGCGATGCTGCTGGGCGGCGCCGTGGGTTACGAACGCGAACTCAAGGACCGCCCCGCCGGTTTCCGCACCCACATGCTGGTGGCCGGGGCCGCGGCCCTGCTCATTGGCCTGGGCAAGCTGGCGCTCACGCTGCCCGGCATCCTGCCTGGCACCGGCGTGCTGCAGATCGACCCGCTTCGCCTGATCGAGGCGGTCGTCGCCGGCGTGGCGTTCATCGGCGCCGGCACGATCTTCGCGCGCCGGCGCGATGGCGCCGTCGCCGGGATCACGACGGCTGCCTCGCTGCTGATGGTGGCGGTGATCGGGGTGGCCGCCGGGCTGGCGTTGTACCTCGTGGCGGTCGCGGCGACGGTACTGACCCTGCTGGTGCTTACGCTGCTGCGCGTCGTCGAGCGCTAGCGCATCGACAGCGGGCGTCGGGCACGTGCCCGACCCGCCCGTAAGACCTCCGGATGCGTTCCTCCGTCGCAGGAGGCATCCGGCCCCAGGTCGACCCAGGCGCCGAAGGGGCCCAACAGCGCGGACATCCCGCGACGCACGGGCTCCGCCGCCACAACAACGGGCCGCGTTGCCGCGACCCGTTGTCGTCACCGTAGCCTGCCACAGGCGGGCCGGGGTGATGCTTCCTGGCGTCGTCCGCTCAGGAGCGGATCGGCACCAGGGTGATCTCCACGCGCCGGTTCTGCGCACGGCCGGCGTCGGTGTCGTTGCTGGCGATCGGACGGGACTCGCCCGCGCCGACCAGGATGAAGCGGTCGCGCACCAGCCCCTTGCCCATCAGGTAGCTGCCGACGCTCGATGCACGGCGCTCCGACAGTTGCTGGTTGTAGGCATCGGCACCGACGCTGTCGGTGTGGCCGGCGACCTCCACGATCGTCTGGTCGTACTCGCGCAGGGTGTTGGCGACCTGGTCGAGCACCGGATAGAACGCCGGTTTGAGGTCGGACTTGTCGAAATCGAAGGTGATGTTGCTCGGCATGTTCAGGGTGATGTTGTCGCCCTGGCGGACCACGTCGACACCGGTGCCCTGCATGCTGTCGCGCAGGGCCCGCTCCTGGCGGTCCTGGTAGTTGCCGATGGCACCGCCGGCGAGACCGCCGACGCCGAGGCCCACGAGGGCGCGCTGGCGACGCTCGGTGGCGTCGTCGCCGCTGAGCAGGCCCGCTGCGACACCGGCGAGCGCGCCGATCAGGGCGCCCTTCTGGGTGCGGCTCATGCCACTGGATTCGCTATAGCCCTGCTGTCCCTGCTGAGGCTGGCCGTACGGATCGTTGTAGCCGCTGGTGGTCGCACAACCGGCGAGCATGGCAGTGGAGATGGCCGCGGTGATCGCGAGACGGATCGGGGTTTTCATGCTTTCAACCTCATGGATGGCCAGATGGACGCCGCCAAAATAATCACATCGGCGTCTGTGGTGAGTGACGGGGCCGCGCCCCGTTCAGGTTGGGGACGGGAAAGCCCGCTCAGCCACGGATCGCCGCGTAGGCGTCCAGCGCGGCCTGTCGCCCCTCGGCGATGCCGACCATCGGTTGCGCCGGGTAGTCGCCGGCGGGCCGGCCGCTTCGCCCCTTCGCTTCCCACGGCGCGAAGCGCGCGGGCAACGGTACCCTGGAAAGCTCGGGCACCCAGCGGGCGATGTAGCGGCCGTCCGGATCGAAGCGCTTGGCCTGTGTCACCGGATTGAACACGCGGAAGTAAGGCGCCGCGTCCGCGCCGGTCCCGGCCACCCACTGCCAGCCCAGGGTGTTGTTGGCCAGGTCGGCATCGACCAGCGTGTCCCAGAACCACTCCGCGCCATGGCGCCAGTGCCAGCGCAGGTGCTTGGTGAGGTAGCTACCGACGATCATCCGCACGCGATTGTGCATCCAGCCGGTGTGCCACAGCTCGCGCAGGCCGGCATCCACGATCGGCACGCCGGTGCGCCCGGCGCGGACGCGATCGAGCTCGCGCGAGGACGGGTCGGCCCATTCGAAGCCGGCGAACTTCGGATTGAAGTCCTCGTCGACGCTCTTCGGGAAGTGGTGCAGCAAGTGATGGGCGAACTCGCGCCAGCCCAGCTCGCGGACGTAGGCGTCGATGTCGCCGTCGAGCGCGGCGTTGCGCTCGGCCTCCAGCGCCGCGACGATGCGCCACGGCGCGATCTCGCCGAAATGCAGGTGCGGCGACAGGCGCGACGTGCCCACCTGGTCGGGCCGGTCGCGACCGTCGCCGTAACCGCGAAGGGCGCCGTCGACGAAGACCTGAAGGGCCTCGCGCGCACCCGCCTCGCCGGGCGTCCAGGCGTCCCAGAAGCCCGCATCCCAGTCCAGCGCGGGCGCCAGGCCCAGCGACGCCACCGGCACGCCCCTGGGACCGCTGCCGGTGCCCTTGAGCGCGTCGGGTGCCGTCCAGGCCGACGGGGGCCGCCATTGCGCGAAGGCGGTGCGCCAGTACGGCGTGAACACCCGGTAGGGGCCGCCTTCGCGGGTCTCCACCGTCCAGGGTTCGGCCATCAACGCGCCATTGAAGCTCTCCGCGCGCAGGCCGTCGCGCTTGAGCGCCTGCTTGATGCCGGTGTCGCGCTTCTCGATCGCCGGCTCGTAACGCCGGTTCCAGAACACGGCCTGCGCGCCCGTCGCGGCGATGATCGCCTGCAGGGTGGCCAGGCTCGGGCCCTTGAAGCAACGCAGCGGCGCGCCTCGCGTTTGCAGCGAGGCGGCAAGCGCCTGCAGGGAGCGCGCGCGCCAGGCATCGGAGGCTGCGCCGGGACGCCAGCGCCCCCCCTCGCCCGGCGCGTGGATGTACACCGGCAGGATCGCGTAGCCCCCCTCGACCGCCGCCTCCAGCGCGGGGTTGTCGTCCAGGCGCAGGTCGTTGCGGAACCAGAGGATCGCGATCGGCGCGTCGTCGCCGCTGGCGCGGGCGGCGCTCATGCCGCGACCGGGGCCAGCGAGGCCCCGCCCAGGTAATCGCGCGGGATGCGTTCGTTGAGCCCGACGAGGATCTCGTAGGGCACCGTGCCGGCCTGCAGCGCCACGGCCTCGACGGGGATCGCCTCCCCTTCCTGCGTGCCGACCAGCACCACCTCGTCTTCGTTCCAGGCCGAACCGTCGCCGATGTCGACCATGAACTGGTCCATGCAGATGCGGCCCACGATCGGGTGGCGGCGGCCGCGCACCAGGACCTCCCCCCGCGAGGAAAGCGCGCGCGGATAGCCGTCGCCATAGCCGATCGGCACCGTCACCACGCGCGTGTCGCGCGTCGCCGTCCAGGTGCCGCCATAGCTGACCGCATGCCCGGCCTTGACGACCTTGAAGTAGACCACCTGCGAGACCAGGGACATCGCCGGCTGGACCGCCACCGTTGGCCGTGACGCCGGGTCGGGCAGGACGCCGTACAACAGGATGCCGGGGCGCACCATGTCCAGCCAGGTGTCCGGGAAGTGCAGCACGCCGCCGGAGTTGGCCAGGTGGCGCAGCGGCATCGGCGCGCCGATGCGGGTGAAGTGTTCGCAGGCCTCGGCGAAGCGCGCGACCTGGGCCGCGGTCGCCGGCGAAGCCGGGTCGTCGGCGCAGGCCAGGTGCGAGTAGACGCCCTTGACCTCGCACCAGGGCGAGGCCACGGCGGCTTCGATGAAGGGACCGGCGGAATAGCTGTGGACGCCGATGCGCTCCATCCCGGTGTCGATCTTCAGGTGCACGACCGCCCGCCGCCCCATGGCCTCGGCGGCGGCCTCGACCTGTCGCAGCTTGTCGAGCGAGGACACGGTGATCTCGAGGTCGTGGCTGATGAAACGACCGATCTGGTGGCCGAAGATGCCGCCGAGCACGAGGATCGGGGCGCGGATGCCCGCGCGGCGCAGGGCGATGCCCTCCTCCACGAAGGCCACCCCCAGCTGGTCCACCCCGGCGGCCTGCAGGTGGCGGGCGACCGGCACCAGGCCATGGCCATAGGCATTGGCCTTGACGATGCCCATGACGGGGACGCCGACATGGGCGCGGATCGCCCGGAGGTTGCCGGCGATGCGCTCGAGGTCGACCCGGATCCGGGTCGGACGCTCGTCGATGGGACGGGCGGCCTCGCGGTCGTCCGGTTCGGGGCTGGCGTGGGGCTGGGTCGACATGGCGCCCATGCTAATGCAGGGCCGTGGGGACCGCGTTACTCGAAGCTGCCGGCCGAGTCGTGCGCGAGGTTGTCGAAGCGGGTGTACTCGCCGAAGAACTTCAGCTTCACCGAACCGGTCGGGCCGCTTCGCTGCTTGCCGATGATCACCTCGGCCAGGCCCTTGTCGGGCGAGTTTTCCTTGTTGTAGTAGTCGTCGCGGTAGATGAAGACGATCATGTCGGCGTCCTGCTCGATGGCGCCCGACTCGCGCAGGTCGGCCATGACGGGGCGCTTGTCGGTGCGGGTTTCCAGCGAGCGGTTGAGCTGCGACAGCGCGATGACCGGCACTTCCAGCTCCTTGGCCAGGCCCTTGAGCGAGCGCGAGATCTCCGAGATCTCGGTGGCGCGGTTCTCGTTGTTGCCCGGCACCGACATCAGCTGCAGGTAGTCGATGACGATCAGGCCCAGGCCGTGCTCGCGCTTGAGGCGTCGCGCCTTGGCGGCGAGCTTGGTCGGCGACAGGCCGGGTTCGTCGTCGATGAAGATCTTGACCTCGCGCAGCTGGCGGATCGCGCTGGTGACGCGGCTCCAGTCCTCGTCCTCGAGCTGGCCGGTGCGCAGGCGCTGCGCATTGACCCGCCCGACCGAGGAGATCAGGCGCATCGCCAGCTGGCTGGCCGACATTTCCATCGAGAACACCGCCACCGGCAGCTTGCTGCGGAACGCGGCGTACTCGGCCATGTTCAGCGCCAGCGTGGTCTTGCCCATGGCCGGGCGCGCGGCCAGGATGATCAGGTCGGTCTTCTGCAGGCCGGCGGTCAGCTCGTCGAACTCGTTGTAGCCGGTCGGCAGCCCGGTGATGGCGCCGCCGTTGGCGTAGCGCGTCTGCAGTTCGTCGAAGGCGGTGGTGAGGGCCTGGTGGACGCTGGTGAAGTCGTTCTTGCCGTTGTTGCTGGCCTGTGCGATCGCCAGCACCTGGCGCTCGGCTTCGTCGAGGATCTCGCTGCTGTCGCGACCGTCGGGCTGGTAGCCGTCGTTGACGATGTCGGTGCCGACGTCGATCAGCTGGCGCAGGATGGCCTTGTCGCGGACGATCTCGGCATAGGCGCGGATATTGGCCGCCGACGGGGTCGTGCTGGCCAGTTCGATCAGGTAGGCGCCGCCGGCGACCTGCTCGCCCAGGCCCATCGATTCGAACCACTCGCCCAGGGTCACCGCATCGTAGGGCCTTGCCTTTTGCGCGAGCTCGTTGATCGCGCGGAAGATCAGCTGGTGGTCGCGGCGGTAGAAGTCGGACTCGCTGAGCTGGTCGACGATGCGATCGTAGGCCTCGGGGGCCAGCATCAGGCCGCCCAGCACCGCCTGTTCGGCCTCGATGGACTGCGGCGGCAGGCGCAGCTGGTCCAGGCGCTGTTCGGCCCGCGTATCGAAACGTTTGTCGCCGCGCGGTTCGTTACGGAAGCCGGGTCGTGCATTCATGGACGCTGGGAGCTCCTGGACGGGATGCCGCCCCGGCAGCGCCGGGGCAAGGACGGAACGCGGGTTGGGCATCCTAGCCCCGGGGGCACGCACAAGGTTGCAGACAGGTCTGTGGCCAAGCTGTGGATAAGCCGGTATCAACCGGTGGACAGCCTGCGCGGGCGGGCCCTCGACATGCTTTAGCGCATTGCCGTCTCACCAGTGGAGACGGGCCGGATCGCGGGGGCGCGAAACGACGGCGGGCGCCCTGGGGCGCCCGCCGGGTGGAGCCGTTGGCGCCGGGATCAGGCGGCTTCGGCTTCCACGACCACCTTGACGGTGACGTCGATGTCGGCGTGCAGGTGCACCACGACGTCGTACTCGCCGACGTGGCGGATGGCGCCCTCGCCCATGATGACCTCGGACTTCTCGACCGGCAGGCCGTTCTTGGTCAGCGCGTCGGCGATGTCGCGCGTGGTCACCGAACCGTACAGCTTGCCTTCGGTCGCGGCGTTGGCGTAGATCGTGACGCTGGCGCCTTCCAGCTTGGCCTGGCGGGACACGGCCTCGTCATGGATGGCCTGGGCCTTGGCTTCGTACTCGGCGCGGCGCGCCTCGAACTCTTCCAGGTTGCTGGCGGTGGCCGGCACGGCCTTGCCCTGCGGGACCAGGAAGTTGCGGCCGTAACCCGGCTTGACGTCGACCTTGTCGCCGAGCTTGCCGAGGTTCTGCACGTTCTGCAGGAGGATCAGTTGCATGGTATTGCTCCGTATTCGTTAGCGGGGCACGCGGCCCCGCAGCGGCTGCTGTCCGAATGGTGGGACGCGCGGCGGTGCCATCGGGCACCCGCCGCGGTCGGCATCAGGCGTTGTGGTTGTCGGTGTACGGGATCAGGGCCAGGAAACGGGCGCGCTTGACGGCCGTGGCCAGCTGGCGCTGGTACTTCGACTTGGTACCGGTCACGCGGCTCGGCACGATCTTGCCGGTCTCGGTGAGGTACTGGCGCAGGGTGTTGAGATCCTTGTAGTCGATCTCCTTGACACCCTCGGCGGTGAACTTGCAGAACTTGCGGCGGCGGAAGAACTTGGACATGTGGGCGATCCTCAGGCGGCTTCGGCGTTGTCGTCGGAATCGGCGTCGTTGGAATCGCCGTCGTTGTTGCTGTCGTTGCTGTCGGCGTTGTCGTCGTCACGGCGACGACGCTCCGAACGCTCCGGCTTGTCGCTCTTCTCGTCCTTGAACTTCATGATCAGGGACTGCTCGGTGTCGGCCTCGTCGCGCTTCATGACCAGGTGGCGCAGCACCGCGTCGTTGAAGCGGAAACCGTCGACCAGCTCGTTCAGCGCGGCCTGGTCGCACTCGATGTTGAGCAGGACGTAGTGGGCCTTGACCAGGTTCTGGATCGGATAGGCCAGCTGGCGGCGGCCCCAGTCCTCCAGGCGGTGGATCTTGCCCTCGCCGGCTTCGATCAGGCCCTTGTAGCGCTCGATCATGGCCGGGACCTGCTCGCTCTGGTCGGGATGGACCAGGAACACGACTTCGTAGTGACGCATCGGTTTTTCCTCTCGGATGATGGCCAGCGCGGCGCTGGCCGGATCAGCCCCCCGGCGCCCGGGATGGGCGCGGTGGAGCAAGGTCCCCCGCCTCTTCGGCGAGGGAGCCGGCAATTATCGCAGCATCAATGACTTGAGGGCAACTCCGGGCGCCCGGCGGCGCCGGCTACCGCCCCTGCCCCGTTCAGCTGGCCGCCCCCTGCGGCCGTCGTGCGTCGATCCAGGCATCGATGTGGCGCTCCAGCGTGTCCAGCGGCACCGAACCGGTCTCCAGCACGGCGTCGTTGAAATCGCGCAGGTCGAAGCGCTCGCCCAAGGCATCCCGGGCCCGCTCGCGCAGCGCCGAGATCCTCATCTGCCCGATCTTGTAGGCCAGCGCCTGGCCCGGCCAGGCGATGTAGCGGTCGATCTCGTTGGTGACGTCCTGCAGGGTCTTGGGCGAGTTGGCCATGAAGTAGTCGATCGCCTGCTGGCGGCTCCAGCCCTTGCTGTGCATGCCGGTGTCGACCACCAGGCGTACCGCGCGCCACATGTCGTAGGCGAGCTGGCCCATGCGGTCGTAGGGGTCCTCGTACAGGCCCATGTCGTAGCCCAGGCGCTCGGCGTACAGGCCCCAGCCCTCGCCGTAGGCCACGAAATAGGCCACGCGACGGAACATCGGCACGTCGGGCATCTCCATGCCCAGGGCGAACTGGAAGTGGTGCCCCGGCACGGCCTCGTGCAGGCTCAGGGCCATCATTTCCCACTTCGGCCGGACCTCGGGGCGGTAGAGGTTGACGTAGTAGTAGCCCGCGCGGCTGCCATCGACCGCACCGGGCTGGTAATAGGCCGTGGTGGTGTCCGGGGCGATGTTGTCGGGGATCGGGCGCACGCCATAGGGCAGTCGCGGCAAGGTCCGGAACACCTTCACCAGTTCCGGGTCGATGCGCTTGGACACGTCCCGGTAGCCGGCCAGCAGGGCCTCGGGACTGTCGTGGAAGAACTCCGGCGCCGTCCGCAGGTGGGTGAAGAACTCGGCCAGGCTGCCTTCGAACCCCACCTCCGCGCGCACCTGCTCCATCTCGGCACGGATGCGTGCGACCTCGCGCAGGCCGATGCGGTGGATCTCGTCGGCCGACAGCCCGGTGGTGGTGTAGTACCCGGCGACGAAGTCGTAGTAGGCGCGCCCGTCGGGCAGGTCGGCGGCGGCGATGCCACTGCGGGTGCCCGGCAGGTACTCGTCGTTGAAGAAGGCCGCGAAACGCCGGTAGGCCGGCACCACCGCGTCGGCGATCACGTCCCGCGCGCGGGCCTGGAGGTCCGCGCGCGTCGCGGCCGGAAGGGTATCGGGCATCCGCTCGAAGGGGCCGTAGAACGGGCTCATGGCGGGGTCGTCGACGAGCTGCGCGTCGATCTGCGCAGGCACCCGCTCCATCAGCACGCGCGGCGGCGTGTTGCCCGCGGCCAGGCCTTCGCGCATCAGCACCGTGGTCTGCGCGACCAGGGTGGGGATGCCCGCCAGCCGCGCGAGCCAGTCCTCGTAGTCCCTGGCGGTCTTGAACGGCAACACCTGGGCGATGCCTTCGGCGTTCTGGATGCCGCCGCGCTGGCTCACCGGGCGCTGCCACTCGCGGAACGCCTGGCGCTCGACCGCCCGCTCCTGCTGCCAGAGGAAGACGTCGTAGTTCAGGCGCTCGGCCTCGTCCAGCGCCCCCCGATCGAACTGCCTGAGCCGGGCCAGCACCTCGCGATCGTGGGCCTCGCGCGCGGCGATGGCCTCCAGGCTCTCGTCGGTCCAGCGGTCGTTGTAGCGCGCGTCGCCGTTGTAGCTCGCCGATTCGGGCGAGTCGCGCAGGCCGCGCTCCCATTCGGCGGCATAGAGCGCGTGTAGCGCTTCCACGGCCGGATCGCGCACGGTCGCGGCTTGCCCGCTCGGGGCAGCATGCGCGGGCGACGGCAGGCCGGCCAGGCCGGCGGCGATCGCCAGGCCAAGGATCAGGGATCGTGACACGTGCGTTCTCCGGGGATTCGAACCATCCCGGAGTCTAGCGGCATGGCGCCTCGCGGGCGCGTGGCCCCGGTCAGCGGCCGAGTTCGGGCAAGGCCTCGGTGGTGAAGCTCTCGCCACAGCCGCAGGCGTCGGCCACGTTCGGGTTGTGGAACACGAACTGTTCGCCCAGGCGCTGGTTGACCACGTCGATGCGGGTGCCGTCGACCAGCGGCAGGCTGGTGGCGTCGACGTAGATGCGCACGCCTTCGTGCTCGAAAACGGTGTCGCCGGGCTTTTCCTCGCGGGCCAGGTCGGCGACGTGCTGCCAGCCCGAGCACCCGGTCCGGGTCACGCCGAAGCGCAGGCCCATCGCCGACGCGTCGGCGTCGAGGAAGCGCTGGACTCGGGCAAGGGCGGCGGGGGCGAGCGTGACGGCCATGGGGCACTCCATCGGGATGGGTCGATTATAGGGCCTGCGCGCCGCCGGGACGGGCACGCGGGTCGTACGTTGTGTTGCAGTCATGCGGCGGCCGGCGCGGCACCCTCGCCTGTGCACCCGCACACCCGTTAGACTTGACGGCTCCCATATCGGCCCGGAACGGCAAGGATTCAAGGCATGGCGGTGCTCAGCCCATGACGATCATCAGCGTTGAACACGCGCTCGCAGGCAAGCTGCCGGTCGGCGGCGAGGTCACGGTGCGCGGCTGGGTCCGCACCCGGCGCGATTCCAAGGCCGGCCTGAGCTTCGTCAATGTCAGCGACGGTTCCTGCTTCGCGCCGATCCAGGTCGTCGCGCCTGCATCGCTCGACAACTACGAGTCCGAGGTCAAGCACCTCACCGCGGGCTGTTCGGTCATCGCCACCGGCGAGCTGGTCCAGTCGCAGGGCAAGGGCCAGGGCTTCGAGATCCAGGCCCGCGCCATCGAGGTGGTGGGCTGGGTCGACGACCCGGAGACCTACCCCATCCAGCCCAAGCCGCATTCGCTGGAGTTCCTGCGCGAAGTCGCGCACCTGCGCCCGCGCACCAACCTGTTCGGCGCGGTCACCCGCATCCGCCATTGCCTGGCGCAGGCGGTGCACCGCTTCTTCCACGAGAACGGCTACTACTGGATCAGCACGCCCATCGTGACCACTTCCGACGCCGAGGGCGCCGGGCAGATGTTCCGGGTGTCGACGCTGGACCTGGCCAACCTGCCGCGCGACAAGGCGGGCAACGTCGACTTCAGCCGCGACTTCTTCGGCAAGGAGGCCTTCCTGACCGTGTCCGGCCAGCTCAACGTCGAGGGCTACTGCCTGGCCCTGAGCAAGGTCTACACCTTCGGGCCGACCTTCCGCGCCGAGAACAGCCACACGACCCGGCACCTGGCCGAGTTCTGGATGGTCGAGCCGGAGATCGCCTTCGCCGACCTGATGGAGAACGCCCGCGTCGCCGAGCAGTTCCTGAAGTACCTGTTCCGCGCGGTCCTGGACGAGCGCGGCGACGACATGGGCTTCATCGCCGAACGCGTGCAGAAGGACGCGGTGACCCGCCTGGAGGCCTTCGTCAACGCGCCCTTCGAGCGCATCGACTACACCGATGCGGTGGGCCTGCTGCAGAAGTCGGGCCACAAGTTCGAGTTCCCGGTGGAATGGGGCCTGGACCTGCAGACCGAGCACGAGCGCTGGCTGACCGAGCAGCACGTGGGCCGCCCCGTGGTGGTGACCAACTACCCCGAGCACATCAAGGCCTTCTACATGCGCCTGAACGACGACGGCAAGACCGTCGCCGCCATGGACGTGCTGGCGCCGGGCATCGGCGAGATCATCGGCGGCGCCCAGCGCGAGGAGCGCCTGGACGTGCTCGACGCGCGGATGGCGCAGTTCGGTCTCGATGGCGAGCACTACGGCTGGTATCGCGACTTCCGCCGTTACGGCAGCGTGCCGCACGCGGGTTTCGGCCTCGGCTTCGAGCGCCTGGTGGTGTATGTCTGCGGCCTGGCCAACATCCGCGACGCCATCCCCTACCCGCGCGCGCCCGGCCAGGCCGAGTTCTGAGCATGCGCCGCCCCAACCCGCCACGCCCGACACGATGATCCTGTTCCTCGCCCTGCTGTTCGTCGCCATCGCCATCGCCGGTTTCACGGCGCTGCTGATCTTCTGGCCGCTTGCACTGGTGCACATCCGCGACCGCCATCCACGGATCCAGGAGACGCTCGGGCCGGGGGCCTTCTTCAAGCCGGCCGCGCTGGGCTGGTTGCTGCGCCGGGGCTACGCATCGGCCGGTGACCGCAACCTCGACGGGCTGGCGACGCCCGCGCGCTGGTCCTTGATCACCATCCTCGGCGGCCTGGCCATGGCCGGGGTGCTGTGGCTGCTCTCGGAGCTGGTCGCATGAGCGACACGCACGCCCCCTCCCCCGTGCAGGGCCAATGGTGGCTGGCGACGCTCGGGCGGACCGTGGTCTGGGCGCGCCTGCGCGTGCGCGAGGCCGGCACCGCCGAAGTCTTCGACAGCGACGGCAATACCCTGGCCTACGACAGCGAGGACAGTGCCCGCGCCGCCCTGCTCGATGCCGAGTTCGTCGAGCGCGAAGGCCTGGACGAGGAAGACGCCGAGGCCCGCGGCTTCCTGCTCGAGGAACTGGAGCCGCCGCAGGCCGAGGACGACGAACGCCTGCGTGCGCACATGGTCAGCCAGCTGCCCTCCCGCCACTGACCCGCACGTGTACACACCGCCCGCCTTCGCGATCGACGACCTGGACGCGCTCGACCGGCTGGTCGGTGCGGATGCCTTCGTCACCCTGGTGACGGTCGCCGACGGCGCGCCCTGCGCCAGCCACCTGCCGGTGCTGTACCGGCGCGACGGCCGCCGCGTCCGCCTGTCCGGGCACTGGGCGCGTCCGAACCCCCAGGCCCGGCACGAGGGCCGCGCGTTGGCGATCGTGCATGGCCCGCATGCCTATGTGTCGCCGGGCGTGTATCCCGACAAGGAGACGGCGGCGCGGGTGCCGACCTGGAACTACGCCGTCGCCCACCTGGGCGGCCGCCTGCGGACCTTCGAGGACGAGGCCGGCCTGGGCGCGCTTGTCGCGGCGCTCAGCCACGCCCAGGAGACCCGGATCGGCCGCGACTGGACGTTCGAACCCGATCGAGAGGACCATCGCCGCCAGTTGCGCGGCATCGTCGGGTTCCACCTGGACGTGGACACGATCGAGGTCAAGTTCAAGCTCGGCCAGAACCACCCGGTCGCCAACATCGCCGCGGTCGCCGCCGACCTGGACGCGCGCCCCGAACCGCGGGAACGCGCGGTCGCCGCACTGATGCGCGAACACGCGCTGCCCGCAGTCACCGCCCCCATGCAAGGAGACTGACCATGGAACCCGTTCTGGCCGGCAAACACGCCCTGGTCTGCGGCGCCAGCCAGGGCATCGGCCTGGCCAGCGCCGAGGCCCTGGCCGCGATGGGCGCCGAGGTGACCCTGCTGGCCCGGCGCGCGGACGTCCTGCAGGCGCTCGCCAGGGAGCTCCCGGTGGTGGTCGCCGGGCAGTCGCATGCCTGGATCGCGGTCGACGCCGCCGATACCGCGGCGCTGCGCGACAAGGTCGCATCGCTCGTGTCCGCGCGCCCGGTGCACATCCTGGTCAACAACAGCGGCGGCCCCCCGCCCGGACCCGTGCACGGTGCCGACGTCGCGGCCTTCGAGGCGGCCTACCGGCAGCACCTCATCGCCAACCATGTGCTGGCCGAAGCAGTGATCCCCGGAATGGAGCGCGATGGCTACGGTCGCATCGTCAACGTCATCTCGACCTCGGTGAAGGAACCGCTGGCCGGACTGGGCGTGTCCAACGCGACGCGCTGGGCGGTCGCGAGCTGGGCCAAGACCCTGGCCACCGAGCTCGCCCCGAGGGGCATCACCGTCAACAATGTGCTGCCCGGGTCCACGCAGACGCCGCGCATCGAGCAGATCATCGATACGACCGTTGCCAGGACCGGCCGCAGCCGGGCCGAGGTCTATGCCGACATGGTCGCCGCGATCCCCATGCGCCGCTTCGCGCGGCCCGAGGAAACGGCGGCGGCGGTCGCCTTCCTGTGTTCGCCGGCCGCGGCCTACATCACCGGCGTCAACCTGCCGGTCGACGGCGGCCGTACCCGATCGCTCTGACCGGTGGAGACCCCGATGGACGACGCCACGAACGACGACGAGCGCAGGATCGGCGACCGCACGCCCTTCCACGACCGTGTGATGGTGGTACGGGCCGAACAGGCCTGGTTCGCCGAACTGATGGACCTGTCCGAGGGCGGCTGCGGCATCGCCGTCCCGCCCGACAGCGCGCTGGAGGAGGAGCAGGTGGTGCGGCTGTTCTTCTACGAGGCCGAGGACAAGCCCGCGGTGATCGTCCCGGCCCGGGTGGCGCGGGTGACCGCTGCGCGCATCGGGTTCGAGTACCACGAGCCGCAGGCGGTCCCGCCCAAGCGCCGCGCATGATGCGCCGCGCCTCGTGCCGGCGCGGTAAGCTCCCCGCATGCGCCTGAAGCACTGGATCAATGGCGAACCCCGCGAGGCGGCCTCCGGCCGTTGGCGCGAGGTGTTCGACCCGGCCACGGGGCAGGCCTTCGCCGAACTCGCCGACGGGGGCCCGGATGACGTCGAGCGCGCGGTCGCGGCCGCCCGCGCCGCGTTCCCGTCCTGGTCGGCCCTGCCCAACAGTGAACGCGCGCATTGGCTCGAGCGCCTGGCCGCGGCGCTCGAATCCCGCATCGACGACTTCTCGCGCGCGGAATCGCGCGATGCCGGCAAGCCGATCCGGCTCGCGCGCGACATCGAAGTCCCGCGCGCGGTGCAGAACCTGCGCTTCTTCGCGCACGCCGCGACCCAGTTCGCCAGCGAATCGCACCACGGCGAGGCCGGCCTGAACTACACCCTGCGCCCACCGCTGGGCGTGGTGGCGACGATCTCGCCCTGGAACCTGCCGCTCTACCTGTTGAGCTGGAAGATCGCGCCGGCCCTGGCCGCCGGCAATACCGTGGTCGCCAAGCCTTCCGAGATCACCCCGCTCACGGCCACCCTGCTGGGCGAGCTGGCCGCCGAGGTGGGCCTGCCCGCGGGCGTGCTCAACATCGTCCATGGCACCGGCAGCGAGGTGGGCGAGCCCCTGGTCGCGCATGCCGGTACGCGTGCGGTCTCGTTCACCGGCAGCACGGCGGTCGGGCGACGCATCGCCGGCATCGCCGCCCCGCTACTGAAGAAGGTCTCGCTGGAACTGGGCGGCAAGAATCCCACCCTCGTGTTCGCCGACAGCCGCTGGCAGGACCGCCTCGATACCCTGGTGCGCTCGGTGTTCCAGAACAGCGGGCAGATCTGCCTGTGCGGCTCGCGGATCCTGGTCGAACGCAGCATCTACCATGGCTTCCGCGACGCCCTCGTCGAGCATGCCCTCGCGCTGCAGGTCGGCGATCCGGTCGACGGCGACACGCAGATGGGTCCGCTGGCGTCGCGGGCCCATTTCGACAAGGTCGTCGCCGCCCTTCAACGCGCCCGCGACGAAGGCGGCCGCGTGCTCTGCGGTGGCCACGCGCTCGACCGCCCGGGCTGGTTCATCGCCCCCACCCTGATCGACGGCCTGGGTCCCGACTGCGCAAGCAACCGCGAGGAGATCTTCGGTCCCGTCGCCACGCTCCAGCCGTTCGACGACGAAGCCGGTGCGCTCGCCCTCGCCAACGCCAGCGAGTACGGGCTGGTGGCGTCGGTATGGACGCGCGACCTCGACCGCGCCCACCGCCTCGCCGCCGGCCTTCGGACCGGCATGGTCTGGATCAACACCTGGATGATGCGCGACCTGCGCACGCCCTTCGGCGGCAGTGGGGCCTCCGGCCTCGGCCGCGAGGGTGGGCTCGAGGCCATGCGCTTTTTCACCGAACCCCGCAATATCGGCCTACAACTGGAAGCCTACGCCCCATGAAGACCCTGCATGACCTGCTCGACCGCAACCGCGACTGGTCCGACCGCATCAATGCCGAGGACCCCGGCTTCTTCGAGCGCCTGTCCACCCAGCAGGCGCCCCAGTTCCTGTGGATCGGCTGCTCGGATTCGCGCGTGCCGGCCAACCAGATCGTCGACCTGGCGCCGGGCGAGGTGTTCGTCCACCGCAACATCGCCAACGTCGTCGTCCACACCGACCTCAACTGCCTGTCGGTCATCCAGTTCGCCGTCGACGTGCTGAAGGTCCAGCACGTGCTCGTCGTCGGCCACTACGGCTGCGGCGGCGTGCACGCCGCGCTGCACGGCAACCGGGTGGGCCTGGCCGACAACTGGATCCGCCACGTCGCCGACGTCGCCGAGAAGCATGCGGATTGCCTGCACCAGGCGGCCGAAGACGAGCGCCACGATCGCCTGTGCGAACTGAACGTCATCGACCAGGTGCGCAACGTCTGCCAGACCAACATCGTCCGTGATGCCTGGTCGCGCGGCCAGGCCCTCACCGTGCACGGCTGGGTCTACAGCCTGAAGAACGGCCGGGTGAACGACCTCGGCGTCGACGTGGATGCCTACGAGGCCCTGGCCGAGACCCATGCCGCCGCGATCGAGCGGGTGCATCGCGCCGGCGGCGATTCGCCGCGATGAGCCGCGCGGGCATCCAGGCCCCCGGCGCGCCGCGTCCCGTGGGACGTTACCCGCATGCGCGCCGCGTCGGCGAGCTGCTGTTCCTGTCGGGGATCGGCCCGCGCGACCCGGCCAGCGATCGCGTGCCGGGCAACCGCCACGATGCCGAAGGCCGCGTCGTCGGCCATGACATCGTGCTGCAGACGCATGCGGTGATGGCGAACGTGCGCGCCGTGCTCGAGGACGCGGGCGCCCGCTGGGAGGACCTGGTCGACGTCACCGTCTTCCTGACCGACATGGCCGGCGACTTCACGGCCTACAACGCGGTCTGGGCGGAGTATTTCCCCGACCCGGCGTCGGCGCCGTGCCGCACCACGCTCGGCATCGACGCATTGCCCACGCCGATCGCCATCGAACTCAAGTGCGTGGCCCGCGCCACCTCCGACGGAGATGCCTGATGCTGCCCAATCCGATCAACTTCCAGGCCTGGATCGAGGCGAACCGCGAACTGCTCAAGCCCCCGGTGGGCAACAAGTGCATCTACGACGGCGATTTCATCGTCATGGTCGTGGGCGGGCCGAACCAGCGCACCGACTACCACTGGGACGAGGGCCCGGAGTGGTTCTACCAGGTCGAGGGCGAGATGGTCCTGCGCATCCAGGAGGACGGCGCCGTGCGCGACATCCCCATCCGCGCCGGCGAGATCTTCCTGCTGCCGCCGCGCGTGCCGCATTCGCCGCAACGCATGGCGGGGTCCGTGGGCCTGGTGGTCGAACGCCGGCGGCTGCCGCACGAGGACGACGGCCTGCTGTGGTACTGCGAACGCTGCAACCACCTGCTGTTCGAGGAGTACTTCCACCTGCGCGACATCGAGCAGGACTTCCCGCCTGTGTTCGAACGCTTCTACCGCTCGCTCGAACATCGCAGCTGCGAGGCCTGCGGCCACGTGAACCCGCGTCCGGCGCGTTACGACGAGCCCGACACGCTGGCCGACATCACCTGAGCACGCCATGCTCAAGGTCGACACCCATGCCCATTACCTGCCGCGCGACTGGCCGGACCTGGTGCGCAAGTACGGCGACAACCGCTTCCCGGTGATCCACCACACCGACGACGGTCGGCATCGGATCTACAAGGACGGCAAGTTCTTCCGCGAGATCTGGTCCAAGACCTGGGACGCGCAGGAACGCGTCGAGGATTACGCGCGCTTCGGCGTGCAGGTGCAGGTCCTGAGCACGGTACCGGTGATGTTCAGCTACTGGGCCAAGCCCCACCATGCGCTCGAGCTGCACCAGTCGCTCAACGACCACATGGCGCGCACCTGCCACGACCATCCTCGCCACTACGCCGGCATCGGCACGGTCCCGATGCAGTCCCCGCGCCTGGCCGTCCAGGAGCTCGAGCGCTGCATGGACCAGCTGGGCCTCCAGGGCGTGCAGATCGGCAGCCATGTCGGCGACTGGAACCTCGACGCGCCCGAGCTGTTTCCCTTCTTCGAGGCCGCCAGCGAGCTGGGCGCGGCGATCCTCGTCCACCCCTGGGACATGATGGGCACGCCGTCCATGCCCAAGTACTGGCTGCCCTGGCTGGTGGGCATGCCGGCGGAGCAGTCGCGCGCGGCCTGCTGCCTGGTCTTTGGCGGCGTGCTCGAGCGCCTGCCCGCGCTCAAGGTGTGCCTGGCGCACGGCGGCGGGGCCTTTCCCTACACCATCGGCCGCATCGAGCACGGCTTCAACATGCGCCCCGACCTGGTGGCCACCGACAACCCGCGCAATCCACGCGATTATCTCTCGCAGCTCTACTTCGACTCCTGGGTGGCCGATCCGCGCGCCCTGCAGTACCTGCTCGATACCTGCGGCGTGTCGCAGGTGATGCTCGGGACCGACTACCCCTTCCCGCTTGGCGAACAGTCGCCGGGGGCCGGCATTGCATCGCTGGACCTGGACGAAACCCAGCAGGCCCGCCTGTACCATGGCACCGCGCTGGAGTGGCTGGGCCTGCCCGAAGCCCGCTTCCGCTGATCCACCGGGCGCCGCGGCGCCCCCGACCCGCATTCAAGACGACCGACAATGACCGACCTGTTCGATCCCCGCCACGCCGCCCACCTCGACGAGGTCGATGCCCTGCCCACCCGGCGCGACCAGTTCCTGATCCCGCGGCATGGCGACGGCGAACAGGCGTATTTCGTCGGCAACTCGCTGGGCCTGCAGCCACGCGGCGCGCGCGCGCACGTCGAGGAAGTGCTCGATGCCTGGGCCACGCGCGCGGTGGAAGGCCACTTCACCGGCGAGGCGCAGTGGATGACCTACCACACCCTGGTGCGCGAGCAGCTGGGTCGGCTGGTCGGGGCCCGGCCGTCGGAGGTGGTGGCGATGAACACGCTGACCACCAACCTGCACCTGATGATGGTGAGCTTCTACCGGCCCACCGCCGAACGCCCCGCGATCATGATCGAAGCCGGGGCCTTCCCCTCCGACCGCCACGCGGTCGAGTCGCAGATCCGCTTCCACGGCTTCGACCCGGACACCGACCTGATCGAGGTCGCGCCCGATGAGCCCAATGGCACGCTCTCGATGTCGGCGATCGAAGCGGCGATCCGCGAACACGGCCACCGGCTTGCGCTCGTGCTGTGGCCGGGCATCCAGTACCGGACCGGCCAGTTCTTCGACCTGCCCGCGATCGTGCGGCTCGCCCATGCCCACGGCGCCCGCTGCGGCTTCGACCTTGCCCATGCCGTCGGCAACCGCGAACTGGCCCTGCACGACAGCGGCGTCGACTTCGCCGTCTGGTGCCACTACAAGTACCTCAACAGCGGCCCGGGCGCGGTGGCCGGTTGCTTCGTCCACGAGAAGCATGCCGACGCCGACCTGCCGCGCTTCGCCGGATGGTGGGGCCACGAGCCGGCCACGCGCTTCCTGATGGCGCCGGAGTTCAAGCCCACGCCCGGCGCGGAGGGCTGGCAGCTCAGCAATCCACCGATCCTCGGGCTGGCGCCGCTGCGCGCCTCGCTCGAACTGTTCGACGAGGTCGGCATGGACGCGCTGCGGGCCAAGTCGCTGCGCCTGACTGGCTACCTGGAAGCCCTGATCCACGAGCGCCTGGCCGACGTGCTGCAGGTGGTGACCCCGGCCGAGCCGGAACGCCGCGGCTGCCAGCTGTCGCTGCGGGTCGCGGGCGGCCGCGACCGGGGCCGCGCCCTGTTCGAGTACCTGGCCGCCCACGGCGTGCTCGGCGACTGGCGCGAGCCCGACGTGATCCGCATCTCGCCCGCGCCCCTCTACAACACCCATGCCGACGTGCTGCGGTTCGCGCGCACGGTGGAGGCCTGGCGCGATGCCGCTTGACGACCTCGCCCACGTCGAACGCCGCATCACCGTCGTCGGCGCGGGCCTGGCCGGGGCGCTGTTCGCCACCCTGCTGGCGCGCCGCGGCTGGCAGGTCGACGTCCACGAGAAGCGCGGCGACCCGCGGCTCAAAGGCTACGAAGGCGGGCGCTCGATCAACCTCGCCCTCGCCGAGCGCGGCCGCCACGCGCTGCGCCTGGCCGGCGCCGATCCGGCGGTGATGTCGCACGCGGTGATGATGCGCGGGCGCATGGTCCATTTCGCCGACGGCCGCACCGCGCTGCAGCGCTACGGCAAGGACGACAGCGAGGTCATCTGGTCGGTCCACCGCGGCGAGCTGAACCTCTCCCTGCTCGACATCGCCGAATGCGCCGGGGTCAATTTCCATTTCCACCGCACCCTGCAGGGCGTGGACTTCGAGGCGCGGCGCGCGCGATTCGTCGACGAACGCAACGGCGATCTGCACGAGCTCGGGTTCGAGACCCTGGTGGGTGCCGACGGCGCCGGCTCCGCCCTGCGCGCGGCGATGGGCGCCGAGATCGAACTGGGCGAACGCAGCGAATTCCTGGACCACGCCTACAAGGAGCTGGAGATCCCGCCGGGCGCGGACGGCGGCTTCCGCATGGAACCCAACGCGCTGCACATCTGGCCCCGCGGCCGCTACATGTGCATCGCCCTGCCCAACGACGAGCGCACCTTCACGGTAACGCTGTTCCTGCCCAACCAGGATGTCGTCGACGTCGCCGGTGGGCCGCCCCGGGGCCCGAGCTTCGCCAGCGTCACCGACGGCGCGGCGGCGCGCGAGCTGTTCGCGCGCGAGTTCCCCGATGCATTGCCGCTGGTCCCCCGGCTGGAGCACGATTTCGAGGCCAATCCCACCGGTGTGCTGGGCACGCTCTACCTCGATACCTGGCAGCTCGACGACCGCGCCGTCCTGCTCGGCGACGCCGCCCACGCCATGGTGCCTTTCCACGGCCAGGGCATGAACTGCGCCTTCGAGGACTGCGTGGCACTGGCCGAACACCTCGACGGCACCGCCGACCGCGCCGCGGCATTCGCTGCGTTCCAGGCCGAACGCCTCCCCAATGCACGCGCGATCCAGGCCATGGCGCTGGAGAACTACCTGGAGATGCGCGACCGGGTCGACGACGACGACTACCTGCTCCAGCGCGAACTGGAACAGGCGCTTGCGCTGCGCCATCCCGAGCGCTTCATGCCACGCTATTCGATGGTCAGCTTCCATCGCTTCCCCTACGCCATGGCCTATGAGCGCGGGCGGGTGCAACGCGAGCTGCTCGTCGAACTCACCCGCGGCCACGACACGCTCGATACGCTGGACTGGGACGTGGCCGACGCGCTCGTCCTCGCGCGCCTGCCCCCCCTGCCGGCGCACGAACGGGGCGGTGCCTGATGGCCGGCAGTTTCCTGTTCTACGACCTGGAAACCTTCGGCACCGATCCGCGCAGCAGCCGGATCGCCCAGTTCGCGGCGATCCGCACCGACCTCGACCTGCAACCCATCGAGGCCCCGATCAGCTTCTTCGTCAAGCCGGCGCACGACCTGCTGCCCTCCCCCGGCGCGACCCTGGTCACCGGCATCACCCCGCAGATGGCCGAGCGCGAGGGCGTGAACGAGGCCGAGGCCTTCTCGCGCATCCACGAGGAGATGGCCCGTCCGCAGACCTGTTCGCTGGGCTACAACTCGCTCAAGTTCGACGACGAGTTCGTCCGCCACGGCCTGTTCCGCAATTTCCACGACCCCTACGAGCGCGAGTGGCGCAGCGGCAACTCGCGCTGGGACCTGCTCGACGTGTTCCGGCTCTGGCACGCGCTTCGCCCGGAGGGCCTGGCGTGGCCGCGACGCGAGGACGGGGCGACCTTGTTCAAGCTCGAACACCTGGCCGAGGCCAATGGGGTCCGCGAGGGCGACGCCCATGAAGCGCTGTCGGACGTGCGTGCGCTCATCGCACTGGCCCGCCTGTTCCGCGCCGCCCAGCCGCGCCTGTGGGACTACGCCCTGCAGCTGCGCAACAAGCGCTTCGCGGCGGGCCTGCTGGACGTGGTCGCGATGGCACCCGTGCTGCACGTGTCGCAGCGGTTCCCCGCCAGTCGCATGTGCGCGGCGCCGGTGGTCCCGCTCGCACGCCATCCGCGCATCGACAACCGCATCATCGTCTTCGACCTGGACCAGTCGCCCGAGCGCCTGCTCGAACTCGAGGCCGGGGACATCGCCGACCGCCTCTACACCCCGGCCGCCGACCTGCCGGAGGGCGAAGCGCGCATCGCCCTGAAGGAAATCCACCTCAACCGCTGCCCCGCGCTGGTCGCCTGGCAGCACCTGCGTCCGGCCGATTTCGAGCGCCTGTGCATCGATCGCGCTGAAGTCGAGCGCCGCGCCGCGCTCCTGCGCGAAGCGGGACCGGCACTGGCCGACAAGCTCAGGCGGGTCTTCGACGACGGCCGCGAACACGCGCCCTCCGACGTCGATGGCGCCCTCTACGACGGTTTCATCGCCGACGGCGACAAGCGCCTGTTCGCCGAGGTGCGCAGCACGCCGCCGGCCGCGCTGGGGGAGCGGGTGTTCGGCTTCCGCGATGCCCGCCTGCCCGAACTGCTGTTCCGCTACCGGGCGCGCAACTGGCCCGACACCCTGTCGGCCAGCGAGTCGGCCCGCTGGGACGAGTACCGGCGGGCGCGCTGGCGCGACCCCGACACCGGCGTGGCCAGGCAGCGCGCCGAGATCGCGGCGCTGCGCGCCGAGCATGCCGGCGACGCCGACCGCCTCGCCCTGCTGGACCAGCTCGATGCATGGCGGCAGCACATCGGCGAGGGCCTGATGCCCGCATCGACGGAGGCCCCATGAGCCGTTACTTCAGCGACGCCAGCTTCGATTTCCTGCAGCAACTGGGACGGCACAACAGCCGCGAGTGGTTCCAGGCCCACAAGGACCGCTACGAGGCACACGTGCGCGAACCGTTCCGGCGCCTGCTGTCCGACCTGCAGCCCGCGCTGGCCGAGGTCAGCCTGCATTACCGCTCGGTGCCCAAGGGCGTGGCCGGATCGCTGTTCCGCATCCATCGCGACACCCGCTTCAGCAAGGACAAGTCGCCGTACAAGTCATGGCAGGGCGCGCGGTTGTTCCACGAGCGCAGCAAGAACCTCGACGCCCCCGGCTTCTACATCCACCTGCAACGCGGGCGCTGCTTCGTCGGCGCCGGCCTCTGGCATCCATCCCCGGACAGCCTGCGCCGCATCCGGCATTTCATCCTCGACAACCCCGAGGGCTGGCGCCGCGCCGCGCACGCGCCGGGCTTCGAACGCAGCTACCGGCTCGATGACAGCGAGATGCTGGTGCGCATGCCGCGCGGATTCCCGCCGGACTTCGAGCATGCCGAGGACCTGCGACGCAGGAATTTCGTCGTCAGCCGTGCCATCACCGACGCGACCATGACCGGACCGCGCCTGCGCCAGCGCCTGGAGACGGACCTGAAGGCCATGGCGCCCTTCGTCGACTACCTGTGCGCGTCGCTCGACCTGGAGTTCTGAGCGGGCGATCCCGACAGGCGGGCGCGGTCCCATTTCTGTGATGCACGTTCGCTGAATCGTCGCAGCGCCGCATGACATACCCGTACGTACGGGTATTTTCGATGGCGATGCGTCGAGGGGAACGCAGGAAAGCAGACTCTCCGCGGCCATGCCGTCGGCGTCGGCCGCATCGAACAAGGGAATGTGAACATGCTCAAGCTCGCTTGCGGCCCCGTCATGGGCTCGCTCTTCCTCGCCATGCTCGCGCCAGGCGCGAACGCCGCCGACGTCACCGGCGTCGCCTTCGTCCATGGCACCGGCCAACAGACCAACGCCTACCAGGACTACTGGAAGCCGCAGATGGTCGACTCGGTCCGCCAGGGCCTCTCCAACCCGGCCAACTACACGGTCATCAACTGCGATTTCGAGCAGTACATGTGGGACAGCCGGGCCGCCGGCTGCCTCGCCGGCCAGCTGACCAGCTTCATCAACCAGCGCGGGATCACCCGCCTTGTCGTGGTCACCCATTCCAATGGCGGCAACGTCATGCGCTGGATCATGTCGAACCCGACCTGGGACAGCCGCTACCCGTCGATCATCGACAAGCTCGTGCGCGTCAATGCCATCGCCCCGTCTTCGGCGGGCACGCCGCTGGCGGACGCAGTCATGAACGGCAACGTGTTCGAACAGTCGCTGGGCTGGCTGCTGGGCTACAAGTCGGACGCCGTGCGCATGCAGCAGGAAAGCTGGATGGCGGTCTACAACGGCCAATACCTGTACGGCACATCCGGTCGACCGGGGTTGCCGCGCACCTTCCGCAGCGTCGTCGGCAGCGATGTCGAATCGGCGATCTGGGATTCGGACAGCTACTGCGGCGGCTATGCCGAGAACGTGGGCCTGGAGACCACCCAGAACTGGCTCGACGACTGCTCGGACGGCTTCCTGGAATGCAGCAGCCAGTCGGCCGCCGGCAGCGTGTGGTTCGTGGACAAGAGCCGCACGCGCGACCGCGAGCCGCTGAGCCACAACCAGAGCCGCCGGGCCTGCTTCCGGCTCGACACCATTCTCCGCAGCGACATGCAACAGTGAGGGACCACGACATGAACATGCGCACCCAAGCCCGCGCCCTCAAGGCCGCGACCCTGCCGCTGTTGCTGGCGATGGCGACGACCGCCACCCACGCGGCGACGCCGCTGCTGCCGGCCTCCAACGGCGACCAGGTGCCCGGACGCCTCGTCGTGCTGCCGCCGCCGACCGGCGACCACGAGCGCCAGGCGGTCAGCTATGCCTGGAAGCTGGATCCCACCGCGCGCGTCGAGGCCGCCGCGCCCTTCGAGGCGGAAAGCCGCGAGTACTGGATGACGGTCGCAGGCGCCGAACTCGAACAGGGCGTCGACGTCAGCCTGACCGCTCCGGGCTCGCTGATCCGGGTCAACCCGGCGCGCGGCGCGCGCGCGATGGCACCCACGCAACTGCGGGTCAGCCAGGGCGGTCGGCGCGTGAAACTGCAGTCGCTCGCCGACAGCGCGCAACTGCAGGCCGCCGGCATGCCCATCACCGCCGGCACGTCCATCGTCAAGCTCGAGGCCGGCGCCGGTCGCTACCGGCTGCAGGCTGAGGGAGCGCGCGGCGACTACGTCGTCCATGTGTACGAGCCGCAAAGCGACGTCGTCCTGCGTGCCCGCCCCGATCGACAGCAGGTGCTGGCGGGTGGCCGCATGCAGGTTGCGGTCGACCTGGAGCGCGCTGGGCGCCCGGTGCCGGGCAAGGCCGAGGCCCTGCTCGTCGCGCCCGATGGCAGCAGCACCCCGGTCGCGGTGCGCGGCGGCCGCGATGGCCGCAACGTCGCCCGCTTCAAGCTGCCCGAGGCGACCGGCAACGCCCGCGGTTTGTGGGAGCTGCAGGTCTTCGCCAACGACGGCGAGGTCGCCCGCGACGCACGCACGGCGTTCGCGGTCGCCGCACCGACCGCGCGCCTGGCCGGCGATTTCGAGGTCGATCCCGCCCGCCTGCAGGTATCGCTGCCGGTGGAAGTGGCCTCGACGGGCCGCTTCGAAGTGCGCGGCACGCTCTATGCCACCGCCGCGGATGGCGCCATGGCGCCGGTGTCCCAGGCGCATGCCGCCAACTGGTTCGAAGCCGGCAAACGGCGCCTGACGCTCTCGTTCGATCGCTCGCACCTGCCCACAGGTTATGGACGCCCGTTCGAGCTGCGCCAGCTCGAGCTCCACGACCAGACGCGCATGTCGCCCATCGAGTCGCGCGAGTACGCGTTGAAGTTCTGACCCCGGACCAGGCCCTGGCGGGCCGTCGCCACGGTCCCCGCTGTCCCGCGCCCACGCGCGCGGGACAGCGGGTAAGCTTTGCCCAGGCTCCAACGACGGCATCGACATGAAGAAGTTCATCGCGGCAAGCATCGCCCTGGTCCTCCTGCTGGCGGCCCTGTGGGCGGCGGGCCCCTTCTGGGCGGTCAGGGGCATCCGCGCGGCCATCGAGGAGAACGACAGTGCCGCGCTGTCGCGCCATGTCGATTTCCCGGCGGTGCGCAGCAGCCTCAAGGCCCAGGCCGACGACTACATGGCCCGCCGCGCCGGCGAGAAGGTACGCGAGAGCGTGCTGGGCGCGTTCGCGCTGTCCGTCGCCAGCAATCTCAGCGGTGCCGCGATCGAGACCATGGCCACGCCGGTCGGCGTGGGCGCGCTGTTGCAGGGGCGCAGCCTGTGGCATCGCACCAGTCGCGACAGCGTGGCCCGCAATGACATCTACAAGGACGTGCCGGCACGCGACCCCTTCCAGGACGCGCGCTACCGCTTCGAGTCGCTCTCGCGCTTCAAGGCGACCCTGGTGGACGACGAGGGCGAGGAAATCGACGTGACCATGACCCGTCACGGACTGCGCTGGAAGATCAGCGACATCGACCTGCGCCTGGGCGAGGACGACGACGCGCCCTGAGCGGACCCGGAGCCGCTCGCCGTCACGGCCGACGCCGCCGGACGAGCCTCAAGCGCTGTTGGCGACGCCGTGCGGCACGTGCCCCGCGGCGACCAGGCCCCGGGCGGACTCGATGTTGTGGGCGGAGTCGTCGAAGAAGATGTCGGCGCCGAAGGCCTCCAGGAAGGGCCCCTTGGCGCGACCGCCCAGGAACAGCGCCTCGTCGAGCCGGATGCCCCACTCCCTCAGCGTCCGGATCACGCGTTCGTGCGCGGGAATCGAGCGTGCCGTCACCAGCGCGGTGCGGATCGGCGAATCCTGGCCCACCGGGAACGCCGCCTGCAGGCGATGGAGCGCGTCCAGGAAACCGCGGAACGGGCCGCCGGAGAGCGGTTCGCCGGCATTCGCGCGCTCGTGCTCGGTGAAGGCCGCCAGCCCGCCTTCGCGCGACACGCGCTCGCTTTCGTCGCCGAAGATCACCGCGTCGCCGTCGAAGGCGATGCGCAGCTGGCGCTCGTGGCGGTCCTGCGGCGCCTGCGCCGGCAACAGGGTCGCCGCCGCGACCCCGGCCATCAACGCGCTGCGCACGTCCTCGGCATGCGTGGACAGGAACAGGTCGGCGCCGAACGGCCGGATGTAGGGAAACGGTGGCGCGCCGTTGCTGAAGGCCGCGCGCTTGATCGACAGGCCATGGTGGGCGATCGAGTTGAAGATGCGCAGGCCGGTGTCAGCCGAATTGCGCGAGATCAGGATCACCTCCACGCGCGGCGCCTCTGGGGGCGCGCCCTCGTTGAGGCCGAGCAACTTGCGCACCAGCGGAAAGGCGATGCCGGGCGCGAGGAGGTCGTCCTCGTGCTCGCGCTGGAAGGCGGCATAGGCATCGATGCCCTCGGCCTCGAACAGCGCATGGCTGTCTTCGAGGTTGAACAGGGTGCGCGAGGAAATCGCGACGATCAGCGGGTCGGCATCACGGTCTGGCATGGCGCTATTGTGCCCTGCCCCGGTCTCGGGTGTTGAGACCGGCGACGCCGGGACGCGCGCGGTTCAGCCGCCGATGAACTGCTCGGCGAGCATGCGCTCCTCGAGGTTGTGCTCGGGATCGAACAGCAGGGTGACGGTGCGGTCGAGCGATTCGCGGATCGTCACCTCGAGCACGTCGCGGACCTCGTGCGAGTCGGCCGTGGCGCTCACCGGACGCTTGTACGGGTCCAGGACCCGGAAGCGCACCTCGGTGTCGGCCTTGAGCACGGCGCCGCGCCAGCGACGGGGACGGAACGGGGCGATCGGCGTCAGCGCGATGACCTTGCCGCCCAGGGGCAGGATGGGGCCGTGCGCCGAGAAGTTGTAGGCCGTGCTGCCAGCCGGGGTCGCGACCATGACGCCGTCGCTGATCAACTCCTCCAGGCGCGTCTGGCCGTTGAGCTCGATGCCCAGGTGGGCGGCCTGTCGCGTCTGGCGCAGCAGCGACACCTCGTTGTAGGCCAACGAGCCGACGGTCGCCCCGGACTCGGTGGTGGCGACCATCTCCAGCGGACGCAGCACCGAGGGCTCCGCCGCGTGCAGGCGCTCGACCAGGCCGTCGACGCGGTACTGGTTCATCATGAAGCCGACCGAACCGAGCTTCATGCCATACACCGGCTTGCCGAGCGAGCCGAAGCGGTGGAGGGTCTGCAGCATGAAGCCGTCGCCGCCCAGCGCCACCAGCACGTCGGCCTCGACCGGATCGAGTTGGCCGTGGCGCGCGGTCAGCGTTTCCAGTGCCTCGAGGGCGTCCTCGGCCGGGCTGGCGAGGAAGGCGATGCGGGGCGAGTCGGTCATGGTCGGCTCCTGGAGGGCGCCGCCAGCATAACCCGGGCCCCCCGCCCCACCGCGCAGGACGGCG
>NZ_VICE01000010.1 GCF_006546775.1 Marilutibacter aestuarii | reverse complement strand
TTGGTGATTGGTGATTGGTGATTGGTGATTGGTGATTGGTGATTGGTGATTGGTGATTGGTGATTGGTGATTGGTGATTGGTGATTGGTGATTGGCAGGAAGAATATCGGCCTGCCCTTGGAGTCACGTCCCTCGAATCACGAATCACCCATCAGCCCATCACGGCAGTTACATCACATGCGCCAGCCATAGCATCTCCGGCTCGGCCAGCGCTTCGAATTCCTTGTAGGGCATGGAGACCGCGTCGGTGTGGGTGCCGGCGTTGAAGGTGATCTCGTCCTGGCGCGCGAGGCGGGAGTCGACGTAGACCGGCATGTCGTAGAGGTGGCCGAAGGGAGGCATGGCGCCCACCTCGCAGTCGGGAAAGGCATTGCGGAATTCCGCCTCTTCGGCGAGTTCGACCGCATCCTCGGCTTCGCCCAGCGCGCGTGCTAGGCGGACCAGGTCGGCGCGGTAGGCGGCCGGCATGACCACCATCGCGAGGGTGCCGTTGACCTTGATCATCACGGTCTTGGCGAACAGCGCGCGGCTCACGTGCGCGGCTTCGGCGGTCTCGTGGGCGGTCAGGGTGCGTTCGTGGACGTGCGTGGTGTACGACGCATGGCGCGAGTCGAGCAGGTTGTGCAATCGGGGCGAGAGCATGGCGGCCTCCGCGAGGGCGCACGTCGCGCTCCGCGCGGCGGCGTCGCTGGGGTCCGGGCGCCTGGCCTCCTGCCGCGCGCCTCTGCAGCGGGACGCGGGCGAGACAGCGCGTCCCATGCCCCGAGCTTACGCCCCCCGTGTTCGCCCCGCGTCAAGGCACGCGGACCGTGGCATTCATCGCCAGCCCGGCATGTGCTCGGGTGCCAGGCCGCCCACCTCGAACTCGGCGGTGCGCGTGCCGCCGGCCTTGACCGGGAACTCGATCGCGATCCGGCCCGCGGACTTCACGGTCTGCCACAGCATCGCCTCGTCCTCGATGAACATCGCGATCGCTTCGTCGGTCTTCGGACGGCTGGCGTCGACCCGGCGCGGCTCGCCATCGTCGACCACGAGCTTCACCTTGCAGCCGCCGTAACAATCGAAGTCACCCGTCTTCAGCACGAGGTAACTGCTGCGGCCCCAGTCGGGGTTGTCGCGGAAGATCAGCTGCACGGGATGGGCGCCGCTGCCGTCGGTGTCGACCGGCTCGCGGCTGTACAGGGACGCCGACACCTGCAGGCCGTCCTTGAAGGGCTGGGTCTGGTAGGTCCACAGGCCGGCCAGGCGCAGGCCCTCGCGCTGCTCGCGGGCCTTGTCCCGGGCTTCCGCGTAGCGCGCCTGGATGCGTTCGGCGGCCGCGCTGCCCGGGTATTCGGCATTGAGGATGTCGCCATGGGCGCGCGCGAGGTTCCAGTTCTCCGCGGCGTAGGCCTTGTCGAACTCCGCGGCCATCGCCTCGGCGGCCTGCTCGCGGGCCTCGGCGCGGGCGGCCTGCTGTTGCTGGGGGTCCGGCCCGGGCTGGCAGGCGACCAGCGCGGTGGAGGCGATCGCCAGGGCGAGGAGGCACTGGGACGAGGCGCGTGCAGGATTCATCTTCGGTCTCCCGTGGGGGACGTTGGAGGGGGCGTGCCGACCGGGGCCGCCGCCCCGCGAGGGACGGCGGCACGTCGCGTCAGTCGACCGGCGCATCCTTGGCGGTGCCCGGCGACTTGGCTTCCTCGATCAGGTGCTCGACGCTGGCGGTGGTGATCGGGTGGTATCCCGGTCGTGCCTTGGCGAAGGTCGCTTCGGCCAGCGCCAGGCCCTCGGGCGTCTTCACCAGCTCGGCGTAGGTCGGCATGATCAGCTTGCGGCGGCCGATCTTCTCCAGGAAGGCCGCGGCGGCGTCATGGGCCTGCGTGTAGCCGCTGCGCACGGCCAGCGGGTACCAGCGCATGGCGACCTCGCCATTGGCGGTGCCGGTGAAGGCATAGGCCTCGTCGAGCGCGACCAGCTGCGCGGTCTCCAGGGTCGCCGGCATGCCGTCGAGGAAGTGCAGCCATTCCTGGGTGCTCCAGGCGTCGGTGACCGCCTTGGCCGGCAGGGTGCCGTCGGCGAGCCAGGCGCTGCGCGCGGCGTCGACCTTCTCCAGCAGCGGTGACTTGACCTGCGGCGCCGACGCCGGGATGCCGGTGCCGTAGATCCACTCGTCGAGCTCGGCCTCGCTGACCTTGCCGGGGTGCTTGTCGAGCAGGTTCGCGCGCGCGTAGTCGATGAAGGTGGTGGTCGGGATCGACTGGAAGGCGAAGTGGTCGAAGTAGCCGCGCAGGAAGGTGTCGAAGTCCTCGCGGCCGAAGCGCGACTCCAGGAACGCCAGGAACCAGGCGCCCTTGTCGTAGGCGACCTCGGTCAGCGGATCCTTCGCGGTGACCTTGACGTCGGGGCGGATCGCCAGCGCCTGGCCCTGCGGCGGCATGTCGCCGATGGTCTTGCGCAGCTCGTTGCGCGCGATCAGGTACTCCATGTCGGCGAGGTCCTTGCCGTACAGGTCCTCGACGATGCGGTTCTCGACGTAGCTCGTCATGCCTTCGTTGAGCCACTGGTCCTTCGGCGTGGCGAAGGTGACCAGGTTGCCCGACCAGCTGTGTGCCAGTTCGTGCGCGATCAGCGAGACCAGCGACTTGTCGCCGACGATCACGGTCGGGGTGATGAACGACAGGCGCGGGTTCTCCATGCCGCCGTACGGGAACGAGGGCGGCAGCACCAGCATGTCGTAGCGGCCCCAGCGGTACGGGCCGTACAGCTTCTCGGTGACCTCGATCATCTTCTCGGTGTCGGCGAACTCCTTGACCGACTTGTCGATCGCCGCCGGCTCGGCCCAGACGCCGCTGCGCTCGCCGACCGGCTTGAACACCAGGTCGCCCGCCGCGATCGCCAGCAGGTAGGAGGGGATCGGCTGCGGCATCGTGAATTCGTAGTCGCCGTCGCGCACCGCCTTGGGGTCGTTGTCGGCGCTCATCAGGACCATCGCGTCCTGGGGGGCGGTGACGTGGGCGGTATAGGTGAAGCGCACCTGGGGGGTGTCCTGCAGGGGCACCCAGGAGCGGGCGTGGATCTGCTGGGACTGGCTGAACATGAAGGGCGACTTGCCGCCCTCGGTCATCGCCGGGGTCAGCCACTGCAGGCCGGAGGCCTCGGGCGAAGTCTTGTAGGTGACGCGGATGCGCGGGTTGCGCTCCGGCGCGGCGATGGTCAGCTTGCTGCCCAGGCGCTCGTCGGCGTCGGCCAGCACGAAGGTGAGGTCGTCCCACTTGCCGTCCGGGCGCTCGCCGACGACCTTCTCGATGGTCAGGTCGCGGGTATCCAGGACCAGGCGCCCGGCCTCGGGGTCGACCCAGTCCAGGGTGTAGGTGGCACTGCCGGACAGCTCGCGCGCGTCGAAGTCGACGTCCAGCGCGAGAGCGAGGTCCTTGATGCGGACACTGTCGGGCTCGGCATAGGAAAAGGCATCGGCGCGCATGGCGGCATCGGGTTCGCTGAGGTCGGTGCCCGGCTCGGCGCTCGGCGCGCTGGCGCTGCCGTCGGCCGGCGGCGGGGTCTGTTCGGGGGTGCAACCGGCGGCGAACGCGACGGCCAGGCAGAGGGTAAGGATCGATGGACGCATGGACGGCTCACGGCAACTGACAAGCCCCCGAGTGTAGCGTCTCGCCCCGTGCGGGGCATGCCCCGCAAGGCCCGGGCGGCATCAGGCCCGCGTGCCCGTCCGACCGGCCGCGGCCAGCAGTACCAGCGCGCCGGCCAGCAGGCCCAGGTCCTTGAGCAGGAACTGCCCGCTCCCGGCCACGTAGGGAAAACCGTGCCCCGGGGCCCAGGCGGGCGTGCTGAACAGGAAGCCCGTGGTCAGGGCATAGGTGGCCACGGCCATCGCCAGGCCGGGCACGGCCCAACGCGGGCGCCACAGCCACAGCGCGATGAGCGCCGCCGTGGCGAGCTCGACGACGCCGATCAGGTTGGACGCGCCCTGCACGTCGAGGCCCTCGTAGAGCCACGCGAACAGCGGACTGTTGCGCATCAGCCCTTCCACGCCGCGTGCTTCGTAAGCGGTGAACTTGAGCAGGCCGATCCAGACCAGCACCAGCAGCTGTCCCGCCCACAGGCCCCGCAGCGCCCAGCGCCGTCCCGTCGCCCGCCCGTTCCAGTGCGCCCAGAGCCCGAATCCGAGCGCACCCAGGCCCAGGTGCTTGAGCAGCCCCTGCCCGGCGCCGAGGAAAGGGAAGCCGTCGTAGGGCACGGCGTCGACCCACATCGCCGGCGAGGCCAGGGCCAGCATCTGCAGCCACCAGAAGGCCGCGACGGCCAGGGCGATCCGGCCGCGGACGCGATCGGGCCAGACCGGCAGCAGGCCCAGCCCCAGCGCGAGCTGGACCACGCCGAGCAAGGACGCCACGCCGCGGGCGCTTGCCGGCGACAAGCCGGCGCGTTGGACCAGGAGATCCGCCGAGAACGGCAGCAAGCCCATCGCCCCGAACCACAGCAGCAGCAGCGCAAGCACCGCCGCGGCGAACGCCCACGCGCGCGCCTCAACGGCCGGGCAGGCGGTTTGGACTGGAGGTTCGGACGCGACGGCGGGCAGGACGGGCATGGCGGCGTTTCCACGGGGCTCGGGGACGGATTCGTCCCGGCGCGCCCCGCGGTTACGCGCCTAGACCCTGTAGCCGGTATGGATCGCGCAGATGCCGCCGGACAGGTTGCGATAGCGGCAGCGGGCGAAGCCGGCGGCCTCCATCATCGCCTGCAGTTCCGCCTGCGGCGGGTGCTTGCGGATGCTCTCGGCCAGGTACTGGTAGCTGTCGGCGTCGCCGGCGAACAGCCTGCCCAGCGCGGGCAGCACCTTGAAGGAATGGAAGTCGTAGACCGGCTTGAACCAGTCGGCGGTGACTTCGGAGAATTCCAGCACCCGCGCCTGCCCGCCGACTTTCAGCACGCGGTGCATCTCGCGCAGCGCGGCGTCCTTGTCGGTCACGTTGCGCAGGCCGAACGCGATCGTGACCAGGTTGAAGCTGGCGTCCGGGAACGGCAGCTTCTCGGCATTCATCTGCACGTACTCGAAGCCGCCGACGCGTCCCTTGTCGGTCATCCGGTCGCGCCCCACGCGCAGCATCTCGCCGTTGATGTCGCCCAGCACGATGCTGCCGGTCTCGCCGACGCGATCGCGCAGCAGGAGCGCGATGTCGCCGGTGCCGCCGGCCAGGTCGAGCACGCGGTCGCCGCGCTTCACCTGCGCGGTCGACACGAAGTAGCGCTTCCAGACCCGGTGGATGCCCAGGCTCATCAGGTCGTTCATCAGGTCGTACTTGCCGGCGACCGATGAGAAGACCTCGCCGACCAGCTTCTGCTTCTCGCCCACCGGCACGTCGCGGAAGCCGAAGTGGGTGGTGCCCGCGGCGGCGGGCTTCTCGTCCTGGGGGGATGAAGGCTGCTCGTTCATGCCCCGATTGTCGCCGATCCGGGGCGTGAAAGTCCCGGCCCGCCGCCGGCGCCGACACTGGCATCATGTCGGCATGCACACGCCGCCCCCGCTTCACTGGCAGGCCCGCGCTTTCGGGGCGCTGCCGCCCGACCGCCTCTACGACCTGTTGCGCCTGCGCAGCGAGGTCTTCGTGGTCGAGCAGGCCTGCGCCTACCAGGACATCGACGGCAAGGACCGCCATCCCGACGCATTGCACCTGCTGGGGATCGCCGAAGACGGCGCGCTGGCCGCGTACTTGCGGATCCTGCCGCACGGCCTGGGCCATGGCGCGACGGCGTTCGCCGAGCCCAGCATCGGCCGCGTGGTGACCGCGCCGGCGTGGCGGGGCAAGGGGCTGGGGGATCCGCTGCTGCGCGAAGGCATCGCCCATGCCCTGCGCCGCTGGCCGGGCACCGCGATCCGGCTCGGCGCCCAGGCGCACCTGCAGGGCTATTACGCGCGCAACGGCTTCGCCCTCGCGTCCGCCCCTTACCTCGAGGACGGCATCCCGCACGTGGAGATGCTGCGTCCCGCCGACCCTGGAGACACGCGATGATCGAAACGCCCGACTACCGCGCCCTGCTCGACACCGCCATCGACGAAGCCCGCGCAGGCCTCGCCGAGGGCGGCATCCCGATCGGCGCGGCGCTGTATCGCGACGACGGCACCCTGCTCGGGTGCGGCCACAACCGCCGCGTGCAGGAGGGCGATCCCTCGGTCCATGGCGAAACCGATGCGTTCCGCAAGGCCGGGCGCCAACGCCGCTACCGCGACACGATCATGGTCACCACCCTCGCCCCCTGCTGGTACTGCAGCGGGCTGGTCAGGCAGTTCAACATCGGCACCGTGGTCGTCGGCGAATCGGTCAATTTCCGCGGCGGCATCGACTGGCTGCGCGAGAACGGCACGCAGGTCGTCGACCTGGCCGACGCGCGTTGCATCGCGATGCTGGGCGACTGGATCGCCGCCCATCCCGAGGTGTGGAACGAGGACATCGGCGAGGACTGACTCGCGCCCGCCATGCCGGCCCCTGACGCCCCGGGGTGGGCGCCGTGGAGCCAGCACCCGGATCGGGCGGGGTGCAAGGGCCCGTCCGGCGCCCCACCCCGCCCGTTGGCACGCCCTTACTTGCGCGGCAGGGCGACCGGCCCGGCCGCCAGCACCGGCGAGGCATGCAGGCTGCGCGCCACCGACGCGAGCGCACGCGCGCCCTGGATGGAGGCGCTGTTGAGGCGTCGCACCTCCGCGTGGTCCTCGGCGGGCCGGCCCAGCGAGGCCATCTCGTCGCGGATCTTGCCCATCTGCGCCTTGATGCGCTCGCTGATGCCTTCCAGGCGGTCCATCTTGAAGTCGTACTGCTCGTCCATGATGTCGATCCTGGTGATCTGCAGCGACACCTGGGCGAGCTGCTGGGCGAAGGCCTCCAGCAGGTTCGACAGCGCCATCAGCCCGGTCATCTCCGCCTGCTTCTTGCCCTCGGCGAGCGAGTAGCGCGCGTCGAAGACGAAGATGGTCTGCACGATCGATTCGCGACCGAAGAAGTGCTTCTTGTCGTAGCCGTTCTCCACCACCGAGATGAACAGCGTCAGCCCCGGTGCGAGCGGCCGCGCCGCGAACTGCGACTTGGTCTCGATCGAGGTCCTGGACGAGACGCCCCGCAGCAGGCCCTGCACGGCCTCGAACGCAGCACCGGCGATGAGCTGGTTGATGCCGGCGATCTTCTTGATCGCCTCCGTCGCGCCCACCGCATCCTCGTCCGACGAGGTGCCCTTGGGCTTCTCGCCGCCGAGCAGGGCATTGCGACAGGTGTCGATCATCCCGTTGATCGCGTCGAGGTTCCATTCGCTCACGCAGGACTGGTGCGAGAACGAGCCCATGAGCATGGACACGTCGTCGTTGCCATACGGTGCGTAGTGCTCCTTCACCGACGTCCTGATCAACTCGCGGTGCTTGTCGACCTCCGCGTCGAGGTCCTTGCGCATGGTGGCGACGAAGTCCTTGAACTTGTCGTTCTCCCGGGCCATGCCTTCGATGCTTTTCGAGCGTCCCATGTTCAACTCCTTTGACTGGTCGGCACCCCGGACGGGACGCCTCCGCCAGTCTCCCGGCCACGCGCGCGACGACACAAGCAAAAGCGCTTGAACAGCGATTCTTTGCGTTGAGTGCCGCTCAACCGCGCGAATCGAGCTCGCGCAAGAGCAGGCTCAGGTGCCGTCGGGTACTTTCGCGCAGTGCAGGCCACGGCGGCGGATCGGACGCGATGCGACCCCGAGCGCCCACCTCCATTTCGCCCCTTCCCAGCAACAGCCAGTCCGCGGACACGTCCAGGTACTCGCACAACGCGATCGCATTGGCCAGGCTCATCGGACCGCCCTGGCACCAGCGCGACACCGCGCCTTCGGTCACGTCCAGCGCCGTGGCCAGGACGCAATGCTTGCCGACACCGCGCCGGGCCATCGCCGTGCGTATCCTTCGTCCCCTGTCGGTCGGCATCGTGTCGCGACTCCTTCGCTCCCTGCGGCCGGCGCGACGACGGGCGTCGCGAGGCGGCGTAGACCCAATAGCGTCGTGCAGGCGCACGCCGTGAACCCGGCGTTCCGGAAACGTGACAGCGCCCGGGCGTGGTCGCGGCATCCCCCGGTTCCAGGACACCGGTCGAGCACGCGGCGAGACCCCGGGAACAGTCGCGGGCCAGCGCGCGTCGCGGCGCGCGTGGCGGATCACGCCGCGCCGCGACGGGCTGGCGCTAGAGGATGTATCGGCTCAGGTCGGGGTCCTGCACCAGCTCGCCCAGGTGCTCGTCGACGTAGGCGCGATCGATGACGACGGACTGGCCGTCGCGGTCGGGCGCTTCGTAGCTGAGGACGTCGAGCAGGCGCTCGAGCACGGTGTGCAGGCGACGCGCGCCGATGTTCTCCTGGCGCTCGTTGACGGTCGCGGCGATCTCGGCGAGCCGCTCGATCGCATCGTCGGTGAACGACAGGCCCAGGCCCTCGGTCTTCATCAGCTCGACGTACTGCGTGGTCAGCGCGGCGCGCGGCTCGGTCAGGATGCGGACGAAGTCGTCCTTGCTGAGCGCACCCAGCTCCACCCGGATCGGGAAGCGACCCTGGAGCTCGGGGATCAGGTCGCTGGGCTTGGCCAGGTGGAAGGCGCCCGAGGCGATGAACAGGATGTGGTCGGTCTTGACCGAGCCGTACTTGGTGCTCACCGTCGAGCCTTCCACCAGCGGCAACAGGTCGCGCTGCACGCCCTCGCGGCTGACGTCGCCGCCACCGACGTTCTCGCCACGCTTGGCGACCTTGTCGATCTCGTCGATGAAGACGATGCCATGCTGCTCGCAGGCCTCGATGGCCGCCTCGCGCACCTCGTCCTCGTTGACCAGGCGCGCGGCCTCGTCCTCGACCAGCTGCTTGCGTGCGGCCTTGATCGGCAGCGTCTTCTTGTGGGTCTTGCCGCCGGACACCTGCGAGAACATCTGCCGCAACTGCTGGCCCATCTCCTCCATGCCGGGCGGTGCCATGATGTCCACGCCGACGTTGACCGCGGCCTCGATCTCGATCTCGCGTTCGTCCAGTTCGCCGGCGCGCAGCTGGCGGCGCAGCTTGGTGCGGGTGGCGTCGTCGGGGGCATTGGCCTGGGCCGAGGGTTCGTCCTTCGCCGCCTCGGCGACGCTGAAGCCGAACGAGGTCGCGGTGCCGCTGCGGCGCGGCAACAGGGCATCGAGGATGCGGTCCTCGGCGCGCTCCTCGGCCTGGGTGCGCACGCGCGCCTTGGCCTGCTCGCGATACAGCTTGACCGCGGTGTCGGCGAGGTCGCGGACGATCTGCTCGACGTCCTTGCCGACGTAGCCCACCTCGGTGAAGCGCGTCGCCTCGACCTTCACGAAGGGCGCGTTCGCCAGGGTCGCCAGGCGCCGCGCGATCTCGGTCTTGCCGACGCCGGTGGGGCCGATCATGAGGATGTTCTTGGGCATGACCTCGTTGCGCAGCGCGTCGTCGAGCTGGGCGCGGCGCCAGCGGTTGCGCAGTGCGATCGCGACGGCGCGCTTGGCCGCGTGCTGACCGACGATGTGGCGATCGAGTTCCTGCACGATTTCGCGCGGGGTCATGGTGGCTGAGGTGTGATTGGACATTTGTGCTTCGTGATTCGTCAGGGCGGAGGGAGTTCGATACGACCGTGGAAGGATGGGACTCGCAGCTGCGACTCACCCATCACACTTCACCAATCACAGCTCCTCGACCACCACGTTGCGGTTGGTGTAGATGCAGACGTCGCCGGCGATGTTGATCGCCTCGCTGGCGATGCTGCGCGCGTCGAGCGCGGTGTGGGCCATGAGGGCACGCGCGGCCGACAGCGCGTACATGCCGCCCGAGCCGATGGCGATGATGCCGTCCTCGGGCTCGATCACGTCGCCGGTGCCGCTGATGACCAGCGAGGTTTCCTTGTCGGCGACCGCGAGCAGTGCCTCGAGCTTGCCCAGGCGGCGCTCGGTGCGCCAGTCCTTGGCCATCTCCACCGCGGCGCGGGTCAGCTGGCCATGCTTTTCCAGCTTGGCTTCGAACAGCTCGAACAGGGTGAACGCATCCGCCGCCGCGCCGGCGAAGCCGGCGAGCACCTGGCCATCGCGGCCGAGCCGGCGCACCTTGCGCGCGTTGGACTTCATCACCGTATTGCCGAGCGTGACCTGGCCATCGCCGGCCACCGCGACGCGGCCGTCGCGGCGCACCGAAACGATCGTGGTGGCGTGGAATACGTGGGGGTTCTGGCTGGGATCCATCGCAGTCTCCGGGGTCGAATCGACTGGATGGGGTCGGGCGGACGCGGGGACAAGGGCGGAGCGGGTTCCGTTCAGCCGTCGCCCGCCCTACTCGTCTTCGTCGGTGCGGCGATGGGCGCGCGGATGCGCATCGTCGTAGACGCGGGACAGGTGCTGGTAGTCCAGGTGGGTGTAGATCTGCGTGGTGGCGATGTCGGCGTGCCCGAGCAGTTCCTGGACGCCGCGCAGGTCGCCCGAGGACTCGAGGATGTGGCTGGCGAAGGAGTGCCGCAGCAAGTGCGGGTGCACGCGCTTGAACAGGCCCTGTTGAAGGGCCAGTTTGCGCAGGCGCAGCTGCACCGCGCGCGGGGTGATGGGGCCGTTGCGGCCGGGGAAGACGGGATCGCCTTCGCCCGCCGGGACGGACGCGCGCCATTCGGCCAGCGCCGCGCGCGCGTGCGAGCCCAGCGGCACGCTGCGTTGCTTGCCGCCCTTGCCGAGCACGGTGACCAGGGCATCGGCCAGGTCGAGGTCCCGCCAACGCAGCGCGCACAGTTCCGACAGGCGCAGGCCCGAGGAATAGAACAACTCCAGCAGGGCGCGATCGCGCAGGCCCAGCGGCGCGTCGGTGGGCACCTCCACCAAGGCCTTGGCCTCGTCGGGATCGAGCACCTGCGGCAGCTTGCGCGGCGCCTTGGGCGCGCGGATCGCCGCGGCCGGGCTGGCCGCGATCCGGCCCTGTCGGAGCAGCCAGCCGTAGAAGCTGCGGCACGCCGACAGCCGGCGTTGCAGGCTCTTGGGCGACAGGCCGCGCCGATGCTCGGCGGCGATGAAGGCCCGGACCTGCTCCGCGTCGAGGGCCAGCACGTCCAACCCGTGCGTCGCGCTCCAGTCGCCGAGCGCGGCAAGGTCGCGGCGGTAGGCGTCGAGCGTGTGCGCCGACACTTGCCGTTCGACGGCGAGGTGGGCCAGGAAGTCGTCGATCGCGCTCATCGTCTGGGGGCGCCCCTGCCGGGCCGGCCGGGGCGTACCGCGTCAGTCGCGGTCCTGGTAGCGCGCCAGGGCCGTCACCAGGGACTCGCCCATCATTCGCAGGAACAGCGTGCCCATGCCGGGGAAGAAACGGTTGGGATCGTGGCTTCCAACGGCCACCAGCCCCACGCCGGGCAGCGGCAGCAGCGCGGAAGACTGCACCTCCTCCACCCGCGGACCGTAGAGCAGCGCGTTCTTCTCCGGCTGCAGGCGGCCGCAGATCGGTTCGCCGTCGGCCAGGCAGTCGCGGAAGGGGGCCAGCGCGACGGCGTCGGCCGGCACGACCTGCAGCCAGTCGGCATCCTCGATGCCGGCGACCGGCCGCAGCATGACCAGGCGCACGAGGTCGCCGTTGAACTCCTCCGACAGGGTCGCCGCCATCGCCTTCAGCGTGTCGGCGGCGTCCTGCTGGCGCATCAGCGCCAGCGCGAGCTGGTGGGTGCGCACCGCGAGCCGCTCGTTCTCCTGGGCGTTGCCGAACAGCTCCTGCAAGCGGCGCGACAGCTCGCGGTTCTTGTCGCGCAGGACGTCGAGCTGGTAGCTCGCCAGCGATGCCGCAGAGCCCTCGTCGCGCGGGACCACCAGGCTGATCGCCAGGTCGGGGAACTGCCGCAGGAAGTTGGGATGCCGGCGCAGCCAGGCCGCGACCTCGTGTGCGCCCAGCTTCTCCTCGATCTCATTCATCACGCCACTCTCCTTCGAAAACGAATGCAGCCGGGCCGGTCATCGCGACGGACGCGCCGTCGGCGGGCCATTCGATGTCCAGCGTGCCGCCCGGCAGTTCGATGGCGACCGCGCGGTCGACGCGACCCCGCCGCATCAGCACCACCGCCGCCGCGCATGCGCCGCTGCCGCAGGCCAGGGTCTCGCCGACGCCGCGCTCGTACACCCTCAGGCGCACGCGGTCGCGTGCGACGACCTGGGCAAAGCCGACGTTGACCGACTCCGGGAACACGCCGTCGCGCTGCAATGCCGCGCCCACCTGGGCGACTGGCGCGGCGCCGACGTCATCGACCTCGACCACGGCATGCGGATTGCCCATCGACACCGCGCCGAAGGGCGGCAGGGCGGTGTCGCCGGCGACATAGGCCTCCTGCTCGCCGCCGGGCGCGCGCAGCGGGATGCGTTCGGGACGGAACTCCGGGACGCCCATCCCGACGCGAAAGCGGTCGGCGCCCAGGCGCTCCACCTCATGGCGGCCGGCCGGGCTGTCGAGCGCGAAGCGATCGCCGGTGGTGGCGCCGTCGCGGACCAGCCAGGCGGCGACGCAGCGCGCGCCGTTGCCGCACTGCTGCGAGGCCGAGCCATCGGCGTTCCAGATGCCGTAGGCCGCCACGGCGCCGGGCGAGGCCGGATCCTCGAGAGTCAGGATCTGGTCGCACCCCACGCCGGTATGCCGGTCGGCGAGTGCCCGGCACAGCTCCGGCGTTGGCGAGGGCCGGCCGCCGCGCAGGTCGAGCACGACGAAGTCGTTGCCGGCCCCGTGCATCTTGCTGAAGCGCAGGCCGGCCCCGGGCGGGGCGGCGGGCGGGCTCATCGTGCCGGGGACCCGTCGTCCTCGTCCGGCGCGGGATCGGCCGGGAGGGCGTCCGCGTCCATTGGATCGGGGGCGGGCGTCTCGTCCGGCATCTCGATCACCGGCGCCTCCACCGGAGCCTGGACCAGCGGTCCCTTGTTGCCGCAGGCCACCAGGGCCAGCGCCAGGAAGATCATCGACAGGGCTGTGCGTGCGTTCATGCCGGCAGTGTAGCCCGCCCTCCGGATGCTGCGAAGCTCAAGCCGCCGGCGGTTCAGGACGCCGCCACAGCCAGGCGGCGACGACGGCCATGATCGCGGTGCCGGTGGCGGCCATCCACACCCGCGGCGCGGTCAGGAACATGATGCCCGCGCACAGCGACATCATCACAGTCGCCAGCCACTTGGCGCGGCGACTGACCGCGCCGTGGGCTTCCCAGTCGCGGATCACGGGCCCGAAGCGACGGTCGTCGAGCAGCCGGCGGTGCAGTTTCTCTGAGCCCCGGGCCGCGGCGAAGGCCGACAGCAGTACGAAGGGCACCGTCGGCAGGCCGGGCAACACGATCCCGACCAGGCCCAGCGCCAGGCTGGCATAGGCCAGCAGCCACCAGGCCCAGCGGAAGCGCCGCGCGGCCATCTCAGTCCCCTGCGGGCGGCGCGAGCACGCTACGGAACGCCGCCAATGCGGCCGGATGGTAGACGGTGTGATGCTGCTCGACCGGCATGTCGCGGTACTCGACCGACAGCCCCGGCAGCGCGCCCAGTGACGCCGCCAGCGCCGCGGTCGGGCCGGCGATGCCCGCCTGGTCGCTGTTGGCCAAAAAGACGGTCGCCGAGCCCGGCGCCAGGCCTGCCAGCGCCGGCGCGGCGCGCCTGGCGAGCGCGCCGCCGTTCCACCACAGGCTGGGATCGATCGCGATGTAGGTATCGAACATCCCCGGTGCCTCGACCAGGGTCTCCACCACGAAGAGGCCGGCGAGCGATTCGCCGACGATCGCCGACTCGTCGGTGACCTCGTAGCGCCGCGCGATCCCGGGCATCAGCTCGGTGGCGATGAAGCGCCGGAAGCCGGCCGAGCCGCCCACGTTCGGTGCGATCCCGCGGTCCTCGGCCACCTCCGTCGGGCCGGTCATGTCCCGGCGCCGCTCGGTGTTCTCGATGCCCACCAGCAGGAAGGGGCGCATGGTGCCGTTCATGCTGCCGACCTGCAGCAGGCCGGCGACATGCAGGAAATCCTCGCCCAGGCCCCCGTCGGGCATGTACAGCACGGGCAGCGGCGTCCCGGCCTCGACGGACGGCCGGTAGACGTTGATGCGGCGCGTCTCGCCCAGGACCCCGCTGTCGATGTCGAACGTCTCGCCGATCACCAGCGGGCGCGGCGCGGGCTCCGCCGCCAGGGCGGGCGCTCCGCCCGCCACCAGCACCAGGAGCGACAGCGCCGCCGCCCGCAGGCGCGTCATCGCGCGGCGGCTTCCGTCACGCCCAGGCGGTCGAGCATGAAGGCGTACATTTCCGCGCGCTCGCGGTAGCGGCGGAAGCGACCCGACTTGCCGCCGTGCCCGGCCTCCATGTTGGTGCGGAACACGACCGTGTTGCCGGAGGTATCGACATCGCGCAGGCGCGCCACGTACTTGGCCGGCTCCCAGTACTGGACCTGCGAGTCCCACAGCCCCGTGCCGACGTACATCGCCGGGTAGTCCTGGGCCTTGAGGTTGTCGTACGGCGAGTAGGTGAGCATGTAGTCGTAGTACTTCTGCTGCTCGGGATTGCCCCACTCGTCGTACTCGTTGGTCGTCAGCGGGATGCTGGGGTCGAGCATGGTGGTGACGACGTCGACGAAGGGCACCTGCGACAGGATCACGTCGTAGTCACCCGGCGACATGTTCGCGATCGCGCCCATCAGCAGGCCACCGGCGCTGCCGCCGTAGGCGGCGACGCGGTCGGGCGCGGCGTACTTCTGTTCGACCAGGTAACGGGTGACGTCGATGAAGTCGGTGAAGGTGTTCTTCTTGTTGAAAAGCTTGCCGTTGTCGTACCAGGCGCGGCCCATCTCCTGTCCGCCGCGGATGTGCGCGATGGCATAGACCATGCCGCGGTCGAGCAGGCTGACCACGGTGCTGTTGAAGCCCGGGTCGGTCGAGGAACCGTAGCTGCCGTAGGCGTACTGCAGCATCGCCGCCGTGCCGTCGCGCTCGAAACCCTTCCGGTACACCAGCGACACCGGCACCTTCGTGCCGTCGCGTGCCGTGGCCCACAGGCGCTCGGTGACGTACTGCGAGGGGTCGTAGCCGATCACCGGCTCCTGCTTGAGCTGGCGGCGCTCGCCGCTGCGGACGTTGAGCTCGTAGACCGTGGCCGGCGTGGTCATCGAGGTATAGCTGTAGCGCAGCCATTCCGTGTCGGGTTCCGGGTTCGCCGACAGGCCCATCGAGTACGCGGGCTCGTCGGCCTTCACGTATTCGGAGTCGCCGTCGGCCTGGCCGGGCTCGCCACGCACCAGGCGCAGGCGCTCCAGGCCCTCGGAACGCTCGGCGATCGCGGTGAAGCCGTCGAACAGTTCGACGCCGTCGATGAAGACGTCGTCCTTGTGCGGGATCCACTCCTGCCAGTCGCGGCGCGAGGTACTGCCGGTCGGCGCGGTCACGACCTTGTAGTTCTTGGCGCCGTCGGCATTGGTGACGATCACCCAGCGGCCGTCGAAATGGTCGGCGTCGTACTCGACGTCGCGCTCGCGCGGCGCCAGCACGACGAACTCGCCGGGCGCGGCCGCGGGCGTGCAGCGCATCTCGCTGGACACGGTGCTCTCGACGCCGATGCAGATGAACTTGTCGTCGCGGGTGCGGCCGATGCCCATGTAGAAGCTGTCGTCCTTCTCCTCGTACACGAGCACGTCGTCGGCCACCGGGGTGCCCAGGACGTGCTTCTTGACGCGGACGGTGAGCAGGGTCTCGGGGTCGTTCTCGACGTAGAACAGGGTGCGGTTGTCGTCGGCCCAGATCAGGTTGGCCGACACGCCCTTGATCTCGTCCGGATACAGTTCGCCGGTCTCGAGGTCCTTGATGCGCACGGTGTACTGGCGGCGGCCGTTGAGGTCCTCGGCATAGGCGAGCAGGCGGTTGTCGGGGCTGACCTCGCGGTCGCTGACCGCGTAGTAGTCCTTGCCCGCCGCCAGGGCGTTGAGGTCGAGCATCACCTCCTCGCCCGTGAAGTCGCCCGCGTCGGTGGCCTTCTGGATGGACGCGGCGTCCACGCCCGGGCCGTCCTTGCGGCGAGCGTGGACCGGATAGTCCTGGCCGGTCTCGAAGCGGGTGTAGTACCAGTAACCGCGCTCGCGGTACGGCACCGAGCTGTCGTCCTGCTTGATGCGGCCGACGATCTCCTCGTACAGGCGGTCCTCGAGTGGCTTGAGCGGCGCCATCACGGCGTCGGTGTAGGTGTTCTCGGCCTCGAGGTAGGCCAGCATGGCCGTGTCCTCGCGGGCGTCGTCGCGGAGCCAGTAGTACTCGTCCTGGCGTTCGGCGCCATGTGGTGCCTTGACCACGTGCGGGCGCTTTTCGACGTCGGGCGGGGCGGGCAGCTCGTTGGCGGGCGTCTGGGTGGACAGGGTCATGAGGATGGCGGCTAGCAGCAGGCTGGGTTTCATGGGATGGGGTCCGGGACGGGGTTTCGCAACGGTGGCCCCGAAGGTAGCGCGTTCGGCGGCGTTCGGCACATGCCGGGTGGCACGGTGCGCCGGGGCGGGGGTCTGCGGGATCAGGCGGCGTCGGGCCGGGGATTCCCCCCAAGGCATCACCGTAGGGTGGGCCGAGCCGGAGGCGATACCCACCGTCGGCCCTGGCTACATCACGCGACGGGTTCTGCTTCGCGCAACCCATCGTGCGCTGCTACGCCACCACCTTTCGTGATCCCAGCGAACGCTGGGGTGAGGCGGACCGCTTGCGCGACACCGCCGCGCGGCCTGGGCGAACGCCCAGCGCGCTCCGCTGGGCCGGGGAGAACTCCCAAGCCTTGCCAACGGCTGGATCCCAGCGTTCGCTGGGATGACGATGTGTTGGGCTGCAGGACGGGGTTCGGCTGCCGCGTTGCCGTAGGGTGGGCCGAGCCGGAGGCGATACCCACCGCCGCTGCTGCCGGCCACGACGCACGATGGGTTTTGCGTCGCGCAATCCGTCCCGCGAGGGGAGATTTGAGGCCAAGGCAAGATCAAGGGCTTCCGCCCTATGGGCGGGTTCCTTTTGTCTTGTCAAAAGGAACCAAAACCGCGCGCTCCATCGGCCGCCGGTCCGGCTTCGCCGCACCGGTCCCCTGTGCGCCTCGTCCATGGCGGCACGGCGACCAAACTCGCTTCGCCCGGACAAGGGCGCCTCTCCGTCCGCCACGCCCTGCGGTGCTCGGTGGCCTCAAAGTCGCGAAGATCAAGAACAAGATCAACGGCAACGGCAACGCGTCGCGTAGCCCGGGTAAGCGAAGCGCACCCGGGACCTGCGCATGAGGGGACGTGGGAGGTGCCCTCAAGGGTTTGCGCAAACAACGACGGCGAGGCTTGCGCCCCGCCGTCGTTGGCGAACACGCGTGGCGCGTGGGCTTACTCGGCCAGCTCTTCCCACAGGAAGGTGAAGGCCAGCGCGCTCATGTGCGCCGCCTGGGCGTTGTTGGCCGCGCCGCCGTGGCCGCCTTCGATGTTCTCGTAGTAGCGCACGTCCTTGTCGGCGTCGAGCATCAGCGCCGCCATCTTGCGCGCATGGCCCGGATGCACGCGGTCGTCGCGGGTCGAGGTCATGAAGATCGTCGCCGGATACTGCTTGTCGGCGTCGAACAGGTGGTAGGGCGAGAAGGTCTTGATGAAGGACCAGTCGGCCGTGTCGGGATCGCCGTACTCGGCCATCCACGAGGCACCGGCCAGCAGGTGGCTGTAGCGCTTCATGTCGAGCAGCGGCACCTGGCAGACGATCGCGCCGAACAGCTCGGGGTACTGGGTGAGCATGTTGCCCATCAGCAGGCCGCCATTGCTGCCGCCCTGCGCGCCCAGGTGCCCGGGCGAGGTGATGCCGCTCGCGACCAGGTCGCGGGCGACGGCGGCGAAGTCCTCGTAGGCCTTGTGGCGGTTCGCCTTCAGCGCCGCCTGGTGCCACTTCGGACCGTACTCGCCACCGCCGCGGATGTTGGCGACCGCGTAGACGCCGCCCTTCTCCAGCCAGCCCTTGCCGACCGTCGCCGAGTAGCCCGGGGTGAGGGACACCTCGAAGCCGCCATAGCCATAGAGCAGGGTCGGTGCCTTGCCGTTGCGCTCGAGGTCGCGCGGACGCACCAGGAAGTAGGGCACGCGGGTGCCGTCCTCGCTGGTGGCGAAGTGCTGCTCGACGACGCCATTGGACGCATCGAAGAAGGCCGGCATGGACTTCAGCGGTTCGGGCGCCTTGCCGACCTCGACCAGCGACAGGGTCGTCGGGGTCAGGTAGCTGGTGACGGTCATCCACAGCGCATCGCTCTCATCGGGGTCGACCGCGCTGATGCCGACGGTCCCCAGGTCGGGCGCGCCAGGGAAGTCGGCGCGGGCCCAGGCACCCGCGCCGGGCGTCAGCAGCTCGAGCTTGCTGCTGACGTTGTCGAGCAGGTTGAGGACGAGGTGGTTGCGGGTCCAGGCGTGGCTGGCCAGCGAGGTCTCGGCGGTGGGCTCGAACAGCACGGTGAAATCGCGCTTGCCCGCCATGAAGGCATCGAAGTCCATCGCGATCAGGCTGCCGGCCGGATAGGTGGTTTCGCCGTCCTGGTCGTCGACGACGGTGTAGGGCTCGCGCGGCTCGAGCAGCAGCCATTCGCGATGCACCGACTTGTTGACGGAGTTGGGGACGTCGACCTTCGCCAGCGCACCATCGGCGGCGCGCAGGTACAGCTCGTCGTTGTAGAAGGCCAGGGTGCGGCTGACGAAGTCGCGCTCGAAGCCCGGGGTGTCGTCGTGGAAGGCCGCGATGTACATGTCCTCGGCCTGGCCTTCGTACACCACCTCCGCCGCCGACAGCGGCGTGCCGCGCTTCCAGGCCTTGACGATGCGCGGGTAACCCGAGGGCGTCATCGAGCCGGGGCCGAAATCGGTATAGACGAAGACCGTGTCGCGATCGATCCAGCCCAGCCCGCCCTTGGCCTCCGGCCGGAAGAAGCCGTCCTCGACCCAGGTCTTGCTGGCCATGTCGAATTCGCGGGTCACGTCGGCATCCGCGCCGCCGCGCGAGAGCGCGATCAGGCAGCGATCGTAGTCCGGGCGCAGGCAGTCGGCGCCGTGCCAGACCCAGTTCTCGCCCTCGGCCTTGTTGAGCGCGTCCAGGTCGAGCACGGTTTCCCATTGCGGCGAGGCCTTGCGGTACTCGTCCAGCGTGGTCCGGCGCCACAGGCCGCGCTCATGCTGCTTGTCCTTCCAGAAGTTGTAGTAGTAGTCGCCGATCTTCTGCACGCCGGGGATCTTGGCGTCCGAGTCGAGGATGGTGCGGATGTCGGACTCCAGCGCCTTGAACGCGGGCGTGGCGGCGAGTTCGGCCTCGGTCCGGGCGTTTTCGGCCTTGACCCAGTCCATCGGCTTGTCGCCAGTGACGTCTTCCAGCCACTGGTAGGTATCGTTCACGGGCGCCTCCTGGGCGTGGGCAGTGCCCACCGCCCCGGCGAGCAGGCCGGTCGAAGCGAGGCTGGCGGAGATCAGCAGGGTCTGGCAGGCATGCGACAGCTTGGGCATGGGCAGGGTCCGGTGGGCATGGATGGAAGCCCGGAACGCTAGCACACGCCGGCCGCCCCGCTCCCCTGCCTGCGGTCACGGTCGGCAAGCCGGGCGTCCCTGCCCTGTCAAGCCGCCAGGCGCGGAGCCGGGCGACGCGTCCGCGACAAGACGGGATCGCGGCGGCGTGCCTGCGGCAGGCGGCGGCGCGACCCGCGCACGGCCGGTGGCGGGGACGCGCGACGTCCCGGCAACCGGAAGCGATGCGCCGCCCACCAGGCGACCAGGGGCATGCCCAGCAGCCACAGCGGCAACCATCCGAGTTGCGGGTGGCTGCCTCGCGCCTCGGGCACCATCAACAGCAGCAGCGCGCCGATGGCGACGGCGGCACGCAACACTTCGTCGAGCAGCGGGTGGACCCGGCTCGGCGTGGCGCGGGGGGTGGGACGGCGGGCATGGACGGTGTGCATGGCGTGGCTCCCTGGGGTGTGGAGCCACTTTCGCGCGCCGGCATCTCACCGGCTAAGACGGCGCCGCCGTGGCCGCCGGGTCAGTAGCCGGCGGCGTCCAGCGCCTTGTCGGCCTCGGCGCGTCCCAGCTCGATCAGCTCGCCCGCGCGCCAGAATTCGTAGAACTGGCAGGCATCGCGCGGAATGCGGATGACCAGCTCCGGCGGGTCCAGGGCCAGCTGCACGCGCGCGATCTGCGCCTGCATGGTGTCCAGCGAGCGCGCCATCAGTTCGCTCAGGCCCATGTGGGCAGCGCGCACGCTCAACGCTTCCCCGCCGCCGTCGGGCGCGGGGTCCCCTTCATCGGCCAGGCCCACCCAGCGCGCCAGGCGCCGGTGCCAGCGGGCGGCCTCGGCGGTCCTGGCGTCGCCCTCCAACTCGGCGGGCGATCCCGGGGGGCGCTGCGGCCAGCCATGCATGTCGACCGCGATCAGGCGATGCGCGTCCGACAGGCGGGTCGCGGCGATCGGCAGCGGCGCCAGCAGGCCGCCGTCGACCAGCTCGCGGCCGTGCACCACGTGCGGGGTGAACACGCCGGGGATGGCGATCGAGGCGCGCACCGCGTCCCACAGGTCGCCCTCGCGCAGCCAGACCTCGCGCTGCCGCATCAGGTCCACCGCGACCGCGGTGAAGTCCACGTCCAGGTCCTCGATCCGCGGCGCGCCGGTCAGCTCGCGCAGCGCCGCCATCAGGCGGTCGCCCTCGAACAGCGCCGCCCGGCCGAAGGCCGGATCGAGCAGGCGCAGCATCTGCGCGCGGCTCAGCGTCAACAGCCATTCGCGGTAGACCTCGAGCTTGCCGGCGGCGAACAGGCCACCGACCAGGGCGCCACTGGACGAGCCGGCGACCGCGACGATCTGCATGCCCCGCGCCTGCAGTGCCTCGATCACGCCGATCTGGGCCAGCCCGCGCGCACCGCCCGAGCCGAGCACCAGCGCGATGCGTTCCTGCCGCTGGATCCTGGGCGCGTCGGCCGCTGCCATCCCCTGCGCCTCAGTCGTACTGGCTGAGCGCGAGCGACAGCAGCGCGCGCGCCTGCTCGCGCAGCACCGGCGGCTCGACGATCTCCGCGTCGCTGCCGTAATGCAGCACGTCCATCAGCAGTTCGCGACCGTTGCTGTAGGGGATCTTGAGTTCGTAGCGGCCATCGGGCAGGAAGCGGCCCTGTTGCTGCGAGTGCCAGTGCTCGTCGGCCACCCAGCGCGCGGCCTTGGCGTTGAACACGATCGTCGCCCAGCCCTTGGGCGTGCCCGAGAAGATGCCGTAGCTGGAGGCCAGCTGGGTATCGAGCTCCTCGTCCGGGACGTCGCGCGCGTCCTCGTCGAGCAGCTTCGCGGCCGTGATCCGGTCGACGGCGAAGCTGCGCAGGGCGTCGCGGGTGTGGTCCCAGGCATCCAGGTACCAGTTGTCGCGGTAGTGCGTCATGCGCTGCGGCGACACGGTGCGGCGGGTCGCCTCGTCGGTCGAGCGCGCGCGATAGTCGAAGGCCAGCTGCTTGCGGTCGAGCACCGCGGTGGCGACATTGCGGAACGCATGCTCGTCCAGCCTGCGCGTCCGGTGCGGGACCACCCGCACGCGTTCGACCGGCACGCGGCGGCCGCCGGCATGCTCGTCGAGCAGTTTCTCGATGCGGTGCTGCAACGGCGCGAGCGCGTTGGACAGCACCCCGCCACCGCTGCGCATCAGCAATTGCTGGGCGGCGAGCAGCGAGTGCAGCTCCTGCGAGCTGAGCCAGAGCCCGGGCAGCTCGAAGCGGTCCTTCTCGCCGGCGTCGTAGTTGAAGCCGGCTTCGCCGTTCCCGACCACCGGTGCCATCAGGAAGTCGCGCAGGTAGGCGAGGTCGCGGTAGGCGGTCGCGCGCGAGCATTCCAGTTCCTCCATCAGCCGCTGCACGGTGACCGGGTAGCGGGCATTGGAGAGGATGCGGTGCAGGGCGTGGATGCGTTCGATGCGTTCCATGGATGCAGCTTTCCGGCGGGGGAGTTGGCAGGTTACGACGGCTTGTTGCGTTTAGCATGGCATTGCCCGGGCACCGGGCGCCATCGAGGGAGGCGTCACGAATGGAGTCCAGGACCCGTTTCCGCGTGCGGATGCGCGCATCGATGCTGCTGGCGGCGGTCGCGCTGCTGGCGTTCCAGCCCGTCGCCGCGGGGCCGCGCGAGGAATTGCACGAGGCGTATGAACGCTTCCTGGCGGCCACCAGCTTCCGCGCGTCGCTCACCGACGTCGCCAAGGGCAAGACCCTGACCGAGATGGAGTTCGTGGCGCCCGACCGCTACCGGGTCAGCGTCCAGGGCGGCCCCAGCCAGCTGATCATCGGCGATGCGATGTACATGGACATGGGCGGCCGCACGATGAAACTGCCCATGCCCGCGGGCGACATCGTCGGCCAGTACCGCAGCCGCGAGGCGCTGGAAGCGCTCAAACGCGACCTGGTGGTCGATGCGCTGGGCGCCGACAGCGTCGACGGCGAGCCGGCGAAGGTCTACCACTACGTCACCACCCGGCACGGGCGCGCCGACACCAAGGCCTGGATCTCGGACCGCTCGGGGCTGCCGTTGCAGCTGGAGACCACCGGCATCGCCGATGGCAAGTCGCAGACCGTGCGCATCCGCTACCGCGACTTCAACGACCCCTCCATCCGGATCGCCGCGCCCGACTGAGCGCCCGCCGCGCCGCACCGCGCGCCCCTGGACATCGCCCCCGGGCGGAGCCGCCGTCCCGCGCCCCTCGCCAGCCCGGGCCGGTCGGCGCACAATACGCGTCATGCCCGGTTCCAGCCCGCTCGGCCCCGTCGAGCCCGCCATCGACCTCTCGCCCACGCCGGGCGACGAGGTCAAGACCACCACCTGCTACATGTGCGCCTGCCGTTGTGGCATCAAGGTGTGGCTGCAGGACGGGCGCATCCGCTACATCCAGGGCAACCCCGCGCACCCCGTCAACCAGGGGGTGCTGTGCGCCAAGGGCTCGGCCGGGATCATGCAGCACTACTCGCCGGCGCGGCTGGACAAGCCCCTGCTGCGCGCGGGCGAGCGCGGTTCGGGTGAATTCCGCGAGATCGAGTGGGACGAGGCCATGGCCATCGCCACCGGCTGGCTGGCGCCGATCCGCGAGCGCAACCCCGACGAACTGGCGTTTTTCACCGGCCGCGACCAGTCGCAGGCCCTCACCGGCTGGTGGGCGCAGCAGTTCGGCACGGTCAACTACGCCGCCCACGGCGGCTTCTGCTCGGTCAACATGGCCGCCGGCGGCCTGTACACGCTGGGCGGCAGTTTCTGGGAGTTCGGCGAACCCGACTGGGAGCGCACGCGCTACCTGATGCTGTGGGGCGTGGCCGAAGACCACGATTCGAACCCGATCAAGCTGGGCCTGGGCAAGGTCAAGGCCAATGGCGCCAAGATCGTCGCCGTGAACCCGGTGCGCAGCGGTTACGGCGCCATCGCCGATGAGTGGATCGGCATCCGCCCGGGCACCGACGGCCTGTTCGCGTTCGCCCTGATCCACGAGCTGCTGAAGGCCGATCGCATCGACCTCGATTACCTGGTCCGCTACACCAACGCCCATTGGCTGGTGGTGCGTGATCCCGGGGGGGCGGAAGACGGCCTGTTCGCGCGCGACGCCGAGGGCCGGCCCTTGTGCTGGAACCGCGAGGCGGGCCGCGCGGTCGACGCAGCGGCCACCGGCACCTCGCCGGCGGTGGTGGGCTCCTATCGCCTGCCAGACGGCCGCACCGCGACCCCGGTGTTCCACCTCACCGCCGAGCGCTACCTGGACCCGGCGTACTCGCCCGATGCGGTCAGCGAGCGCTGCGGCATCCCGGCCGCGACCATCCGCCGGATCGCCCGCGAGCTGGCCGAGGCCGCCTTCGATCATGAAATCCGCCTGCCGGTGGCCTGGACCGATGCCTGGGGCCGCAAGCACGACGAAATGGTCGGCCGGCCGGTGTCGATGCACGCCATGCGCGGCATCAGCGCGCACAGCAACGGCTTCCACACCTGCCGCGCCCTGCACCTGCTGCAACTGCTGCTGGGCGCGGTCGACACGCCCGGCTCGTTCCGCTACCAGCCGCCCTTCCCCAAGCCGATCCCGCCGCCCAACCGGCCCGGCAAGGCGCGCCAGGACAACGGCGTGCTCGATGCCGCGCCGCTGGGCTTCGTGCACGGTCCCGAGGACCTGGTGGTCGATGCCGACGGCAACCCACGCCGCATCGACCACGCCTACTCCTGGGCGTATCCGCTGTCGGCGCACGGCATGATGCACACCGTCATCCGCAACGCCTGGGCCGGCGACCCCTACCGCATCGACACGCTGCTGATGTTCATGGCCAACATGGGCTGGAACTCGGCGATGAACACCGCCGAGACCATCGGCTGGCTGACCGACCGCGACGCGAACGGCGAGTACCGCATCCCGCGCATCATCTATTCCGATGCCTATGCCTCGGAAATGGTCGCCTACGCCGACCTGGTGCTGCCCGACACGACCTACCTGGAACGCTTCGACGCGATCAGCATGCTCGACCGGCCGATCTCCGACGCCGACGGCGCCGCCGACGCGATCCGCCACCCGGTGCTTGACCCGGCGAAGCAACGCGAAGGGCGCGACGTCCGTGGTTTCCAGTCGGTGCTGATCGACCTGGGCACGCGGCTGGGGCTGCCCGGCCTGGTCCACGAGGACGGCTCGGCGCGCTACCGCGACTATGCCGACTACATCACCCACCACGAGCGCGCGCCGGGGGTCGGCCTGCTGGCCGGCTGGCGACGCGGCCTCGTCGATGGCGTGCCCGGCGAGGTCGAGGCCAAGGGCCAGCCCAACCCCGAGCAGTTGCAACGCTACATCGAGCACGGCGGTTTCTGGCGCAGCGAAATCCCCGAGCACGCGCGCTACTTCAAGATGGCCAACCGCGGCTACCTCGACTGGGCGCAGCACATGGGCTTCCTCGGCCACGGCGACCCGATCGTGCTGCAGCTGTACTCGGAAACGATGCAGAAGTTCCGCCTGGCCGCCCAGGGCCATGGCCCGCACCAGCCGCCCGAGGCGCACCGCGCGCGCGTGGCGACCTACTTCGACCCGCTGCCGACCTGGTACGAGCCCTTCGAGGGCGCCCAGGTTTCAAGGCCTCCCGCACCGGGGGAGCGGGGTTGGGGTGCGGGCACGAGCGCCGACGAACCCGCGTCCGGCGCTTCGCGCCACCTTCTCCAGGAGGGAGAAGGTAAAAACCCGTTCCCGCTGTCGGCGGTCACCCAGCGGCCGATGTTCATGTATCACGCCTGGGGCTCGCAGAACGCCTGGCTGCGACAGATCACCGCGCGCAACTACCTGTACCTGCATCCCGACACCGGCGCCCGCCACGGCATCGCCGACGAGGACTGGATCACCGTGGCCTCGCACCACGGCGAGATCACCGTGCAGGCGAAGTTCGCCGCGAACGTGCAGCCCGACACCGTCTGGACCTGGAACGCGATCGGCAAGCGCAAGGGGGCCTGGCGCCTGGACAAGGACGCGCCCGAGGCGCGCAAGGGCTTCCTGCTCAACCACCTGATTTCCGACATCACCCCGCGCGGCGACTACGCCAACGCCGACCCGGTCACCGGCCAGGCGGCCTGGTTCGACCTGCGGGTCCGCATCGCCCGGGCCCCCGCCGGCAGCGGCGGCGAGAGCGCGCCCCGCTTCGCCGCGATCGATTTCGGCCGCGCCGAGCCCGGCCCACTGCGCTACGGCGCCGACTTCCGCGCCGCGCGCGAGGAGGAGTCCACGTGAACCCATCCCCCCTGCCCTCGCGCCGCATCGCCGGCTGGACCTGCGTGGCCCTGGGCTTCGCCCTGGTCGTGCTGCTCGGACTGGGGGTGATCGGCCCCGGGACGGGCGATCCGCCCCCTGCGTCGCTGGGCGCCGCGCTGATGGGGCTGGCGCCGACGCTGGCCCTGGCCGTGGCGGCGTTCGTCGCCGGCCTGCTGCTGTTGCGTGCCGACCGCGGGGGCACGCGGCGATGACCGGACTGCCACCCCCGGGCAGGAAGAAGATGGGCCTGGTCATCGACCTGGACACCTGCGTCGGCTGCCACGCCTGCGCGGTGAGCTGCAAGGAATGGAACGCCGGCGGCTTCGCCGCGCCGCTGACCGACGAGGATCCCTACGGCAAGTCGCCCTCCGGGGTCTGGTTCAACCGCGTGCACAGCTACGAGATCGCGCCCGGCGGCGGCTGCGGGGACGGCACGGCGGCGCCGCAACCGGCGATGACGCTGCATTTCCCGCGCTCGTGCCTGCACTGCGAGGAGCCGGCCTGCGTCACCGTGTGCCCCACCGGCGCCAGCTACAAGCGCGCCGAGGACGGCATCGTCCTGGTCGACGAGGACAAGTGCATCGGCTGCAAGCTGTGCTCCTGGGCCTGCCCGTACGGCGCGCGCGAGTACAGCGAGGTCGAGGGCGTGATGAAGAAATGCACCCTGTGCATCGACCGCATCTACAACGAGAACCTCGAGGAAGCCGAACGCCAGCCCGCGTGCGTGCAGGCCTGCCCGACCCGCGCGCGCCACTTCGGCGACCTCGGCGACCCGGACTCGAAGGTGTCGCGAATGGTCGCCGAACGCGGCGGTGTCGACCTGATGCCGACGCTGGGCTACAAGCCCACCAACCAGTACCTGCCGCCGCGCCCGCGTCGCGCCGGACCGGCGGGCGAGGCCGAAGGCCGCGGGCCGGCCGGGGAAGCCCTGGACACCGCCGCCTTGCCGCCGGTGCTGCGCTGGCTCGACCGCGTCCTGAGCCGCTGACGGACCCCGCGCATGCATCCCGCCTTCTCCGTCATCGCCTTCACCACCCTGTCGGGCGCCGGCTACGGCGTACTCGCGCTCGCCGGCCTCGGCCTGTTCGCTCCCGTCCTGGGCATGCCCGGCCCCTCGCCGCTCGTCCTGTCGGTGATGCTGGCCCTGGGCCTGGCGCTGGCGACGATCGGCCTGCTCAGCTCGACCTTCCACCTGGGCAAGCCGCTGCGCGCCTGGCGGGCGTTCTCGCAATGGCGGACCTCCTGGCTCTCGCGCGAGGGCGTCATGGCCGTGCTCGTCTATCTGCCGGCGCTTGCCCTGCTGGCCCTGCTGGTCCCCGCCGCGATCGGCCGGGGCGAGGGCGTGCCGGCGCCGCTGGCCGCCGTGCTGGGCGCCGTGCTCGCGCTGCTGTCGCTGGTGACGTTGGCCTGCACCGCGATGATCTACGCCTCGCTCAAGCCGATCCCGGCCTGGGGGCACCGCCTCGTCTTGCCGGCCTACCTCTTGTTCGGCCTGCAGGGCGGACTCGCTCTGACGGCCGCAGTCGCCGCCTTCGACGACGGCCGCATGGCCGCGGGCCTGCTGGTGGCAGTCGCCCTGCCCGGCCTGGCGCTGGCAGGGGTCAAGCTCCGCTACTGGCGCGCCATCGACTCCACCCCGCTGCCGGTCACGCGCGGCGATGCGGTCGGCCTGCCGGGGCGCGAGATCCGCGTCTTCGAGCGCCCCCATACCGAAGGCAACTACATCACCCGGGAGATGGGTTTCGTCCTCGCGCGCAAGCATGCGCGGGCGCTGCGGCACCTGGCCATCGCGCTGTTCGCGGTGCTGCCGCTCCTGCTGGCCGCACTGGGCCTGGGTTTCGAACAGGCGGTCCTGCCACTGGCCCTGCTGGCGCTCGCCTCGGTCCTGCTCGGCGCCTTCGTCGAACGCTGGCTGTTCTTCGCCCAGGCCCGCCACGTGGTCGGCCTCTACTACTGAAGCCACGCCCTGCGCGATCATTCGCCGGAATTGCCGGCAGTTGAATGCCGTTGGGCGCCCTTGGCGGCAGTTGGACTTCGGATAACGTAGAATTAACGAAACAGGCCACGGCCGACCCCGCGTCGGCCGTTTTCGTGCCTGCCCCCCCCCCGCACATGCCCTGGAGTCGCCGTGAAGCCTTCGATCCTCGCCCTGGTCCTGATGTCCGCTCTCCCCGCCACCTGCCTGGCGCAGGACGCCGACGCCCCGGATACCGGCTGGAGCGGGACGGGCGAGCTGGGCCTGGCGATCGCCAAGGGCAACACCGACAGTGAGACCCTGACCGGCAGCCTGGCGCTGTCGCACGAGGACCCGGTCTGGCGCCATGCCGTCGGCGCGTCGTTCCTCTACGGCAAGAGCGATGGCCTGGAGACCGCCTACCGCTACGACGTGTTCGCCGAAAGCGGATACCGCCTCACCGGACGCAGCTACCTGCTCGGCGCGATCCGCAACGAGCGCGACCACTTCGCCTCCTACGAGTACCAGTGGACGGTGTCGGCAAGCTACGGCTACGAAGCGATCAAGCGCGAAGCCACCCAGCTCACCTTCGAGATCGGCCCGGGTTACCGCTGGGCCAAGCTGCAGGGCGTGCAGGTCCACAACAACGAGACGATCGTGCGTGGCTCGATGGAATTCGCGCACGCCTTCAACGCCAACACCTCGGTCTACGACACCCTGCTCGTCGAGGCCGGCAGCGACAACACCTTCGCCGTGAACGACGTCGGCCTGAAGGTGAAGATGACCCAGGCGCTGGCCCTCAAGGCCGGCCTGGAAACGCGCTACAACACCGACGTGCTGCCCGGCATCAAGAACACCGACAACCTCACCACGATCAACGTCGTCTACGACTTCTGACCCCTCGCCAGCGGCGGCCGGCCTTGGCACCATGCCAGGCGGCCCCGCCCGATCGCACCCGACCGACATGTCCCTCCTGCTCGGACTCGCCCTCAGCCCGTTCCTGACATCGCCGATCCCCGCCTACGGCCAGCCGGAGCTGCTGGCCGGGGTGATGGACATGCGCTGGCGGCGGACGCGTTGCCTCTCGTTGCGCTGCAACGACGAGGAGTGGCGCCAGGAGCTGGCGACGCCCGGGCATGCCGCACTCGATCGCAGGCGGCTGGGCGAGCGCGGTGCCGGCGCGCGCTACCGGGCCGCGCAGCGGCGCCTGCACGCGCGCGCGCAGGCGCGCCAGTCGACCGACAACTATTCCAACAAGTGGCGCGTGGGCACCCGGCACGATGTCGAGGTGCTGCGCGACGGCCCCAACCGCCTGGCGGTCGAGTTGGGCGCGGCCTGGCGCCTGGCGCCCCGCTCGGACGATGGCATCGGCCTGCCCGGCCCGGTGTTCAGGGGTGCGATCGATTTCGGACGGCGCTTCGGCGACCGTGCCGAACTCACCCAGCGGCTGATGTGGGAGACCGGCCAGGGCCAGACCTTCATCAAGCAGTCGATGGGACTGGACGTCCAGCTGTGGCCGGAGTGGACGCTGGAAAGCGACTATGTGATCCGCCACCGCACCCGCGGCGCCAGCGGCACCGAGACGGCCGAGGGCTGGTTCGGCATCCGCCGGCGATTCTGAGGGCCGGCGAGGCCTTCAGACGTGCGGCGCGATCAGCGCGTCGGCACCCTGCTCGAGCAGGCGGCGCGCGACTTCGACCCCCAGTGCGTCCGGATCGGACGCGGGGCCTTCCGCCTCGGCGCGGATGCCGTGGCCATCCTCCGCCGATCCGACCGCGCCCGCCAGGTGCAGGCGATCGCCTTCCAGTCGCGCATAGGCGGCGACCGGCACGTGGCAACTGCCGTGCAGCGCGCGGTTCATCGCCCGCTCGGCTTCGACCCGGCAGCGGGTGTCGGCGTCGTCCAGGGCCGCGCACACGGCGGCGCATGCATCATCGTCGTCGCGGCACTCGATCGCGATGGCGCCCTGCGCCGGTGCCGGCAACCACTCCGGGGCGTCGAGCCGGCTGCGGATGCGCGCCGCCAGGCCCAGTCGCTGCAGGCCGGCGCAGGCGAGCACGATGGCGTCGTACTCGCCGGCATCGAGTCGCGCCAGCCGCGTGTTGACGTTGCCGCGCAGGTCTCGCAGCACCAGGTCCGGGCGCAGGGCGCGCAGTTGCGCCTGGCGCCGCAGCGAGGACGTGCCCACGCAGGCGCCGTGCGGCAGGTCGGCGAGACGCTCGAAGCGCGGGCTCACGAAGGCATCGGCGGCGTCGGCGCGCGGCAGGATCGCCGGCATCGCGAAGCCGGCTTCGAGCGTCATCGGCACGTCCTTGAGCGAGTGCACCGCGCAGTCGGCCTCGCCGCGCTGCATGGCCACTTCCAGTTCCTTGAGGAACAGGCCCTTGCCACCGATCGCCGCCAGCGAGCGGTCCAGCACCTGGTCGCCTCGCGTGCTCATCGGCACCAGTTCGACGGACAGGCCGGGATGGGCGGCGCGCAGGCGCTCGGCGACGTGTTCGCTCTGCCACAGGGCGAGCGGGCTCTTGCGGGTGGCGATACGGAGGGTCTTCATCGGCACCATTATCGCCCAGCCCGCCGCTGCACCGGGAACAGCGGCGGTCGGCGCCCGGCATCCGCGACCCGGCGCGACTCCCTGACAGGCCGCAGGACGCGGACCGGAGCGACATCCCGCGCGGCGACGCTAGAGCTGCTTGAGGATCTCGCGCACGCCCGGCACGCAGCGGCGGCTGACTTCCAGCGGGCGGTCGCCGTGGCGCAGGACGGCCTGCACGTGGCCATCGGGGCATCGGCGCAGCTCGACGATCTCGTAGCGGGCCACCAGGCAGTTGCGGTGGATGCGCACGAAGCGCTCGCCGAACTCGTCCTCCAGCGACTTCAGCGACTCCTCGATCAGGTCCTCGCCGTGCGCGTGGTGGACGACGACGTACTTCTCCTCGGCCTGCAGGTAATGCACGTCCTCGATCGGGATCAGGCGCAGGCTGCCGCGCAGGCGCGCGCACAGGTGCGTGCGCTGCTGGCCCTTGCTGGCGGCCATGCCGTGCTGGCGGCCGGCGGCGAAGGTGCGCACGCGTTCCAGCGCCGCGTCCAGGCGCTCGGCGCGGACCGGCTTGACCAGGTAGTCGATCGCCTCGGCCTCGAAGGCCGACAGCGCATGGGCGTCGTAGGCGGTGCAGAACACGACCGCCGGCCGCGGCTCGAAGGCCGCCAGGTGGCGGGCGGCCTCCAGCCCATCCAGGCCCGGCATGGCGATGTCGAGCAGGATCAGGTCGGGCTCGTGCTCGGCGCAGGCGTGCAGGGCATCGTGGCCGTCGCCGGCCTCGGCCACGACCTCGATGTCCCCGCGGTTCGCCAGCAGCGCGCGCAGGCGTTCGCGCGCCAGCGGCTCGTCATCGGCAATCACCACCTTCATCAGCCTGCTCCTCCCGGGCATCCCACACGGTCATCGGCCGTGCCTCCCGCCGTCCGGCACGTCAGCGCGCGCCGGGTCGGTCCCGACGCGCACGCACCGCCCATACTGCCACGGGCGATCAGGACGCGGCGAAACGGGCGCCCATCCAGTCGCCCAGGTCGCGGATTTCCTCGCCGCAGACCTGGTGCGCCATCGGATAGGCGTGCCAGTCGACGTTGAAGCCGAGCCCACGCAGGGCGCGCGCGCTGGCGTCGCCGCCGGCATGGGGCACCACCGGGTCGAACTGGCCGTGGGCCATGAACAGCGGCTGCGAGGGGGCCGCGGCCGTCACCTCGCGCGCCAGGCGCTCGGGCATCGGCAGGTAAGTCGACAGGGCGATGAGGCCCGCGAGCGGGGTCTCGCGCCGCATGCCGGCGGCCAGGGTGACCGCACCGCCCTGGGAGAACCCGGCCAGCAGCAGGCGCGAGGCGGGAATGCCGCGCGCCGCCTCGCGGGCGATCAGCGCCTCGACCTGGGCGACGGAGGCATCCACCCCGCCCTCGTCGGCGCGCTGGGCCAGGTTCATGTCGCGGATGTCGTACCAGGCCCGCATCGGCACGCCATTGTTGATCGTGACCGGCCGTACCGGCGCGTGCGGGAACACGAAGCGCAGGGCCGGCCAGTCCGGGCGGACGAGCTCGGGCACGATGGGGGCGAAATCGTTGCCGTCCGCGCCCAGGCCATGCAGCCACAGGACGGACCAGGCCGGCGACGGGCCGGTTTCGTGTTCGACGGTTTCAAGCAGTTCGGCGGTATCCATGCGTGCATTGTCCACGCCGGGGGTGGTGCCGCGTCAAATCGAAGGTGGGCAGCGGCCCGCGCGCGCTGTACCTTTCCCCTCGGGCGGCAAAGGGGGGAGCCTTCGCCGCCCGGCACGCCACCGTCCACACCCGCGAAGGAACGCCGCCATGGGGCAACCCGGGGGATCCCTCATGCACCGCATCGCCGCCGCCTGCCGGCGCCTGCTCGACGTGCGCCTGCGCACCCTGCTCAAAGTCGCCCTGGGCCTGGCGCTGGCGCTGGGACTGCTGGCGGTCGCGGGTTTCTGGGCCTTCGTCGCCCTGCCTGCGCACAGCATCCCCGAAGGCGAGGCCTTCGAGGGCATCGTCTACCTCGACCAGGGCTGGGGCGAAGGTCCCACCGCCCCCGGGCGCCAGACCTACTACTACACCCCGCAGGGCGCCTCGATCCCGCAGGGCGAGGCGCTCGCGCCGCTGCGCTACGACTGGTTCGTCCACCTGGAAATGCCGACCGGGCTCGAGCGCTTCGCCGATCCGGCGCACATGCGGCGCTACCGCTTCCTGGTCGACGACGTCGCCACGCCGGCCAACCCCGATCGCCTGCCGGTCGGCTTCACCCGCCACTTCGATCCGTTGCTGGGCGAAGAGGTCCTCGACATCACCTGCGCGGCCTGCCACACCGGCGAACTGATCGCCACCAAGGGCGGGCGCCGGGTGGCTGTGCGCATCGACGGCGGCCAGGCCATGCATGCCTTCACCGACATGCAGCGCGGCAGCTTCGCGCCCACCCTGCTGGCCTCGCTGATCGCGACCTGGAGCAACCCGGCGAAGTTCGACCGCTTCGCCCGCAAGGTCATCGGCGCGCGCTACCCGGCCGGCAAGGACGCGCTGCACGCGGCGCTGGGCGACACCGTCGTGGCGATCCTGCGCCGCGGGCAGAACAACCCGCTGCGGCACCTCTACCCGGTGCGCGAGGGCTTCGGCCGCACCGACGCCCTGGGTCGCATCGCCAACACCGTGTTCGGCGACCACCTGGTCAAGGGCAACTACCAGGAGGCCGGCGCGCCGGTCAGCTATCCCTACCTGTGGAACATCTGGAAGTTCGACTGGGTGCAGTACAACGGCTCGGTCAGCCAGCCGCTGGCGCGCAACGTCGGCGAAGCGCTGGGCGTCGGCGCCACCCTGCGCATGACCAACACCCACGGCGGCCCGCTGCCGGCCAGCGAACGCTTCCGCAGCTCGGTGATGATCCCCAACCTGGCCACCATCGAGCACACCCTGCAGACCCTGCAGCCGCCGCGCTGGCCGGAAGACCTGCTGGGCCGCATCGACCGCCCGCTGGCCGAGCGCGGCCGCAGGCTGTTCGAACGGCATTGCCGCGACTGCCACGGCCCGCATCCGGCGGGCGCGGCCGAGCAGGCCGCGATGGCGCCACTCAAGCGCGAGCCGGGCACGGTCTGGAAGATCGAGGTGATCCCGCTATCGCACATCGGCACCGACGCCACCGCGGCGACCGGTTTCCTCGAGCGCCGCTACGACCTGACCGCGGCGGGCCTGGACCGCCAGGAGATCGACGGCCTGCTGCGTCCGCTGATGCAGCGCGAACTCGTGCGCGACACCCGCTACCGCCTCAGCGCCGTCGTCGACGGCCGCCGCGCCGCGGGCCTGGAGGCCGATGCCCTGGCGGCCGAGCTCGAGACCTACCCGCTGCCCGGGGCCGGCGAGCCGGCGACGGTGCCGGCGGCGCGCTTCGCCGCGATTGCCGCGCTGCTGGAGGCCGACGGCATCGAAGCGCCGCACACCGCGCCGGACGACCCGCCCGACTGCAACCTCGACTGCCAGGGCGCGCACCTGGCCTGGAACGTGGTGCGCGGCCGCGGCGAGATCGACACCGAGCTGGCGATGCTCGACCCCGCGGCCCTCAGCGAGGGGCGCGGCCTCAACCTGCTGGGCCTGCTGGTGAAACGCCGCTGGTTCGAGGAGACCGGCGCCGACGCACGGACCCGCGAGTGCCTGGAGGGCTTCGGCACGCTCGACCTGCCGCAGGAGATCGCCGGCTACAAGCCGCGGCCGCTGGAAGGCGTGTGGGCGACGCCGCCGTTCCTGCACAACGGCTCGGTGCCCAACCTCTACGAGATGCTGCTGCCGCCCGAGCAGCGCAGCGTCCGCTTCCCGGTCGGCCAGCGCGACTACGACAGCGTCCACGTCGGCTTCCGGATCGACCTGCCCGACGACGGCGAGGGCTTCTGGCTCGATACCCGCGAGCCCGGCAACCGCAATACCGGCCATGGTTTCACCGCCACGCCCGAGATGCTCGAGCGCCACCACCAGGACCCGAGGCGCCATCCCCTGCCGCCGGGCGTGATCGGCCCGCTGCTGGCGGACGCGGAGCGCATGGCGATCATCGAGTACCTGAAGGTCCACCGCGACACCCCGGCGACGCCGGCCGGCTTCCAGCCGCCGAGCTGCCTGGCGCGGGTGGCCGGGCGATGAGCGCGACGACGGACGGCACGCCGGCCGCGGACTTCGCCACGGTCGAGGCGGCCGAGCACGACTGGATCGCGCGGCGCCGCGCCGCCCTCGGCCGTCCGCCCCGGCACGAGGACTGCGTCGGGCTGGGCCTGTCGGGCGGCGGCATCCGCTCGGCGACCTTCAACCTTGGCGTCATCGAGGCGCTGGACCGCGCCGGCCTGATGCGCGACGTCGACTACCTGTCCACCGTGTCCGGCGGCGGCTACATCGGCGCCTGCTACTCCTGGCTGCGTGCCAGCCTGCCCGACGAGGCCGGCAATCCCTTCGAGCAGCCGCTGCCCGGCGGCGGCCGGGTGATCGACTGGCTGCGCCGGCACGGCCGCTACCTCATCGCCGCCCGCGGCTACTCGCTGTGGACCCTGCTCGCCTCGATCTTCGCGGCGACCTTCCTCAACCTGTTGGTGCTGGGCCCGGTGGTGCTGCTGGCGGTCTATGCGATGACCCTGGGCTGGCTGCCGCTGGGCTGGCCGCCGAGCCTGGCCGGCCTGCCCGACCCCGACCCGCGCCACCACCACCACGGCTACCTGCTCCTGCTGGCCCTGGGTGCCGCCTGCCTGGCGACGTTCCCGCTGACGGCGCTGGGCTTCGGCGTCGCGGCCGGCATCCGCGAGCGCGCCTCGATGGCGCGCATCGACGGCCTGCGCGTGCTGATGGGGCGCCAGCTCGCGGTCGGCCTGTGCCTGCTGGCGGTCGGCCTGATCCCCGTGGTGCACGCGTTCTGGGACCAGTTCTCCGGACGCTTCGAATCGAGCGTGATGCACGTGCTCGGCCAGCACATGAGCTACCTGCTGCCGATGCTCTCGGGCGTGGTGGCGATGCTCGCCGGCCGCGGTGGCCGCACGCCCGGGCGCCTGCAGGTCGCCAGCACCGGCCTGGCCCTGGTGATCTACGGCATGCTGGTGCTGGCCTACCACCTGGTCGTGCACGTGGACGTGGTCGGCACGCCGCTGTTCTGGGCGCTGCTGGTGCTGGCGGCGCTGCTGGCGTCCACGCTCAACATCAACCGCATCTCGATGCACGGCTACTACCGCGCGCGGCTGTCGGAGACCTTCATGCCACGGCCCGGCGGCAGCCTGCACGCCCGGCCGATGGAATTCCGGCTGGACGAGCTCGGCCCCGACCGCGGCGCGCCGCTGCACCTGGTCAACACGACGCTCAACACCAGCAGCTCGCCCGACCAGCGCCGCCACGGCCGCGAGGGTGCCAGCTACGTGCTGTCGCCGCTGTACTGCGGCGCGCTCGCGACCGGCTACACGCGCAGCAACGGCTTCCCCGGCGGCGGCATGGCGCTGTCGACCGCGTTCACCATTTCCGGCGCGGCCATCGATCCGTCGAACTCGGCGGTGGGCTCGCGCGCGGTGTCCTCGCTGATGGCGCTGCTCAACGTGCGCCTGGGCTACTGGGCCGACAACCCGTCGCGCCCCCGCGGCCGCCTGCCGGGCGAGTGGTGGTGGCTGATCGCGCGCGAAATGTTCGGTGTCGGCCTGGACGAGCGCCACGCGCGGATCCACCTGTCCGACGGCGGCCACTTCGAGAACCTCGGCCTGTACGAGCTCATCCGCCGCAAGGTGCGCCACATCGTCGTCTGCGACGCCGGCGCCGACCCGGACCTCGACCTGGCCGACCTGGGCCGCGCGATCGAGCGCGTGCGCGTGGATTTCGGCGCGGAGGTGCGGCTTTCGGCCGACCGCCTGGTCGCCGAGCACGCCAGCGGTGAGGCGCGCCGGCCCTGGCTGCTGGGCGAGGTGCTGTACGCCGACGGCAGCCGCGGCCGGATCGTCTACATCAAGCCGATGCGGATCGCCGAGGCGCCGGCCGACCTGTACGCCTACGCCCGCGCCCACCCCAGCTTCCCCAACCAGCCGACCAGCAACCAGTTCTTCGGCGAGGCCGAGTTCGAGGCCTACCGCACGCTCGGCCGCTGCCTGGTCGAGCGCATGCTCGCCGAGGCGCCCGCCAACGGCATGGCCGAGTGGTTCGACCGCCTGTGGGCCGGCGACGTGGGGCCAACGCCGGCCTCAGAGTGACTTGAGGTACTCGAGCAGGTCGCGGCGCTGGGCCTCCTCCAGGGCGGTGCCGTATTCGTGCCCGCTGTTGAGGTTGCCCGGCACGGTGGCGTCGAAGCGCCAGCCGCCGGCCATCGTGGTCGCCACGCCGACCGCCTGCGGGTCGAACTCGCCGTGCCCGACCTGGAAGTGCGCCGGCCGCTCGGCCGCCGGTCGCAGCAGGGCCTCCAGGGTCGGCACCGAGCCGTTGTGCAGGTAGGGCGCGCTGGCCCAGACGCCGTCCAGCGGGCGGGCCTTGTAGTAGTCCGGGTGCGTGTCCAGGCTCGCCTTCGCGACGCGGTGGTGGCCCCTCACCGCATCGCGCACCGACGACAGCGGATGGCGCAGCGCCACGCCGATGGCGACGTGCGCGACCAGGTCGATGCTGCGCGCGCGTTCGCCGAAGGGTGCGCCCGCGACCACCAGCGCACGCTTGCCCTGCAGCGGGCCGGTGCGCGCGTCGGCGTCGAGGAAGTTGCGCACCATGCGCGGGTCGGTCCCCACTTCCGCGAGCGGCGTGAGCACGGCGCGCGGCCGGCGCCGCGGGTCGCGTGCGTCGATGGGGGCGTGGCAGGCGGCGCAATGCGTCTCGTAGAGGGGCTTGCCGCGGGCGATGCGCTCGCTGTCGAGCGCGCCCAGGACCGCTTCCGGCCACGCCGGCGCGGTCAGGTGGTAGAGGTCGTCCTGCAGGCGCCCCAGCTCCTTGAAATCGATGTCCGACGCGTAGCCGGGGCCGCGCGACGGCACCCGCGCATGGCCGTAGACCGCCAGCGCGGTGGTGACGTTCTGGATCAGCGGCCCCGGCCCGGCGTTCGGCGCCGAGCCGTTCCACTGCACCAGGTCCAGGTGCGGCGCCGACCACAGCACCGGATAGCTGACCGGCGCATCCGGCGAGCGCCCGTTGCCGGGGACGCCCAGCACCTCGACCGCGACCGTGTTGAAGATCTGCCCGAAGGCGTCCAGCCGGCCCGGGCCGTAGGCCACGTCGCTGGCATTGATGCGGTGGCGCGCCTCCAGCGCCGAGGCGCGCTCGACCAGGGCCGTGCGCAGGCTCTCGCGCTGCCCGCCCGGGGTCTGCAGCGCATCGGCGAAACGCTCGAACACCGCCGGATCCTGCGCGGTCGCCGACAGGCTGTCGATCACCGCGCGCTCGAAGGCGGTGAAGTCCAGCCAGCCCTGGCCGCCGTCGATCCGGATCCGCTGGCCGCCGTGGCGGACCTCGCCGGTGTGGCAGGCCGCGCAGCCCAGGCCGGCCCAGGCGTCGGACGGGCCTCGGGCGGTACGGGTCAGCGTCAGTCCCACGGGCAGGCCGTCGGGGTTGCCCGGCGAAGGCGCCTGCAGGATGAAACCCAGCGCCTGCAGGTGCGCCGGCGCCAGGAAGGGCTCGCGCCGGCCCGCCTGCTCCAGGTGCCGCAGCCAGCGGTAGGGCAGCATGCGCGAGCCGAAACCGGCCTCGCGGGCAC
>NZ_VICE01000104.1 GCF_006546775.1 Marilutibacter aestuarii | reverse complement strand
CCCCCCCGCCATCTCCCGAACTTCCGCCCGACGGGCGTGAGGTGATTTCCACCCAGGTCGTCCCGGTTCCCGGGACGCTCGTTGTAGGTGCACGCGCCTATACCGTGGACACCATCCGTGGCGGCCGCTATACGGGCGCCGCGATCATGGAGCGCGATACTTACAAGTACGTGTACTCCGATACCCGACGTGCCTATCAGGGCACGCTTTCAGCGACCGAGGTAGCGGAGAATCGCTACGCCTTGGATATTGCGATCGCCGAAGCTCGGAAGACCGGGGTATGCCCGCGCAGTCCGGCCAGGGTCAGGGCGGTCTGCGAAGTCTTCATGAGGATCGTGGATCGGCCGATTGTCGTGATTCCCGGAGATGGTGGCGGTCCGACGCCGGACGAGAGGGACGTTGCTTCAAAGGAGTGCACTCTGGGCAAGGAGCTCGCCTATCGGAACAACAGTACCGAGATCGCCATGTGCCGGAGCGCAGGGGGGCGTGTGGTCAGTATCGACAACGGTGATGCCTGTGGGAGGAACGCCAAGGTCGAGTGCGCATTCCATAGCCCCGAGCAGCCGCCCGACGGCAGCGGGTCGTAACGCGGCGCTCGAAAGATGACGCATGCGCTGCATCGGCGCGGGGCCGGCCCGGCCCCGCGTTTCCGCTCCGGGCAGATGCTGGCGATAGCGATGCTGGTGCTGGTCACCTGGGCTTATACCGGCATTGTTGATACCGTCGGTCCCTATGTGATGCCGTATTCCTGGTCCACCGCGGAGGTCTCGTTCGCGAGCGACCCGATTGCACCGGGGCAGGCAATCACGGTTCCGGATCTGCTGCGTGAGAGGGTCGTCGCACACGACTGCAGGCGCCTTTCCGACCAGCATCCGGTGACGGGCCAGATGCACGGACGACGCATGAAATGCACACTCGTGTACCGCGGGATGGATCCCATCACCGTCCCGGGCTTTCTGGCGACGCAGCCAGGTGCGCAACAGCGGGTGTCGTGGGCCACCGAGTACAGCAGCGCCGGACACACGCTGTTCCCGTCAGCGTGGTTGCCGCTGGTGTTCGTGGGCGACAACATCAGCTACGCCCTGCTGGCCCTGCTCTTGGTTGCATGGGTCGGTGGTTGGCGTGTCTACCGGCCGGGGCGTCTGTTCAAGTATCGCAACTTGGCCTGGCTCGCTCCGGCGCTCGTGCTTCCGTTGACGCTTCCCTATTTTGCAGGGCACATGAGTGCCTTTGTCGGCAACGCATTCAGCCAGGCCTGCTCGGCGGCGGAATGGCGGCCTTTCTTCCTGTTGATGCCCTTGCTGGTTGCGCCCGTGTGCGAGGAGATGATCTTCCGGGGCTGGGCATTCGAATGGCTGCGCAAGTGGTTCAGCCCGAACGCAGTGCTGTGGGTCAGCAGCCTCGCGTTCACCCTGTTCCACCCCAAGGCGATCGACAACGGGTCGCTGGAATTCACGGTGCTGACGTTCGGGTACTACTTGATGACCGGTCTGTACCTGGGACTGGTCCGGATCCGCACCGGATCGCTGCTGGCATGCATGGTCGCCCACTTCCTGTTGAACCTGGTGGTCGAGCTCTACCTGGCCTGCGTCTGATGCGTGGTTTCCGCGGCGTGTGCAGTGGTGTCAGGCGAGGGCGTCGCGCGCCCCCGCGGCGTCCTCGCAGTGCACGAAATTGACCGCCACCCCGTGTGCGCCCAGGACCGCGGCGAACTGCCGCTGCCGGCCCTGGAAGTGCTGGTACTGGCGTTCCAGCCGCTCGCGGCAATCCTCGGTATCGCAGGGTTCGTCCGGGGCATAGCGCGCGTGCCAGGCGCGCGGCGGGAACAGCGCGATGCGGGCTTCGCCGGCAACGTAATGCACCAGCGGTTCGGCGCCGGCATCCAGCCAGGCTTCGCCGTCGGGTTCAAGCAGCGCGGTCTCCAGCAACGGCCACAACGGGCCGAGGCCGGCATGGTCGTATTGCATCGAGGTCATCGCCGCCAGGTCGTGCACGGTGAGGTAGCGCGCGTGCTCGACGCGCACCCCGAACGCCACCTGCGCCTCCAGCGCGGTTTCGGCACTGGCCATGCCCTGTTCCATCAGGGTGGCCTCGAAGCGGTCGCCCACCGCGGCCACGCGCGACGGTGGGCCCGACAGCGCGAACGGCACCAGCCGCAGGGTGCCGCCGGGATAGTCGCCCGAAGGCGACAGCGCGCCCGGCAGGCGGTCTTCGTGGCTGCCGAAGGCGATCACCCGCCCGCCCTCATGGCCGTCGCGGGGCGCGCGCGCGGCAAGGTCGTCCAGTTCCCGATGGAGCGGCCAACCGGGCCGGAGGAGTTCCACCGGGTCGTAATGCGCGCCGACCACGACCAGGTCGAGCGCTGCGGCGTCCGGGTCGAAGCCGGCCAGGTCCGACGCGATCAGCGTGGCCAGCGCCCCCGCGTCGCCCTGCGGCAGGCGGTCGCGGGCCACGTCGGCACCCGCGGTCAGCTCCAGCGCGAGCGCCCCGAGCACGTGCAGGGGGGCCAGGGCGGCGTCGCGGACGGGGTCGGGGGCGTCGGTCATGGGCGAAAGATACGGTACCGTTTGGTCGATGGAGGGGGCGGCGCTACACTCGCCGATGCCCCGGTCCGGCCGAGGCATCGATCGCATGTTCATTATGCCCCCACGCCGTGAAAGGCATGCTGTGCCTCCGGCCCGACCATCCGTCCCAAGAGGTGTCCCGATGCGCCAAACCCGTCCCGTCGCCGTGCTTGGTGGCGTCCGCATTCCGTTCTGCCGCCAGAACACCGCCTACTCGGACGTCGGCAACCTCGGCATGTCGGTGCGCACGCTCGGCGCGCTGGTCGAGAAGTTCGGCCTGCACGGCAGGCAACTGGGCGAAGTGGCAATGGGGGCCGTGATCAAGCACAGCAGCGACTGGAACCTCGGCCGCGAGGCCGCGCTGTCCTCGGGGCTGTCGCCGCTGACGCCGGGCATCACCCTGCAGCGCGCCTGTGGCACCTCGCTCGATTCGATCATCACCATCGGCAACAAGATCGCCACCGGGCAGATCGAGTCGGGCATCGGCGGTGGTTCCGACACCACCTCCGACGTGCCGATCGTCTACGGCAAGTCGCTGCGCCGGCGCCTGCTCGCGGCCAATGCCGCGCGCGACGTCAAGGGCAAGCTGGCCGCGTTCAAGGGTTTCTCGCTGCGCGAACTCAAGCCCGAGTTCCCGGGCGTCGCCGAGCCGCGCACCGGCAAGAGCATGGGCCAGCACTGCGAGGACATGGCCAAGCAGTGGCACATCAGCCGCGAGGCCCAGGACGCCTGGGCGCTGTCGTCCCACCAGAAGCTGGCCGCGGCCTACGAGCGCGGCTTCATGGACGACCTGGTGGTGCCGTTCCGCGGCGTCGCCCGCGACAACATCCTGCGGCCCGACTCCACGATGGAGAAACTGGCCACCCTGAAGCCGGCCTTCGACAAGGTCTCCGGTCGTGGCACCCTCACCGCCGCCAACTCGACGCCGCTGACCGACGGCGCCTCCGCCTGCCTGCTGGCCTCGGAGGACTGGGCCCGCGACAACGGCCACGAAGTGCTGTGCTACCTGCGCGACGCCCAGGTCGCGGCGGTGGACTTCGTGCATGGCGAAGGCCTGCTGATGGCGCCGACCGTGGCAGTGCCCGAGATGCTCAAGCGCAACGGCCTGACGTTGCAGGACTTCGACATCTACGAGATCCACGAAGCCTTCGCCGCGCAGGTGCTGTGCACGCTGAAGGCCTGGGAGAGCGAGGAATACTGCCGCACGCGCCTGGGGCTGGACGGCGCGATGGGCGCGATCGATCCGGAGAAGATCAACCCCAATGGTTCGTCGCTCGCCGCCGGGCATCCGTTCGCGGCCACCGGCGCGCGCATCGTCGCGACCGCGGCCAAGGAACTCAAGGCGCGCGGCGGCGGCCGCTGCCTGGTTTCCATCTGCACGGCCGGCGGCATGGGCGTGGTGGCGATCCTGGAGCGCTGACGCGTATCCTGCGCGCACGTGGGATCGATCAAGGACGAGATGGATGACAGCATGGACAGGCAGGCCTGCCGGATGGATCGCGGGCGTCATGCTCACCGCCTGCACGATGTGCGCCTGCGGCGCGGATTCCCCCGGCGCGGCACCAACCGCCGGGGCGCTTTCGCCGCGAGCCCCGTCGCTGGAAGCACTGCCCGATTGCGATGAAATGGCGGCGCTGCTGGGCGGCCTGGTGGATGGGCTGGTGCCGGTGGACGACGCGGAAAGCGGCCAGGGCAAGCATCGCGACGGGGCCATCTACGGGGTGGGCTGCACGTGGCTGACGCCGCGCGCCAAGAGCGACAGCGTCTTCGAAGCCGTGAAGGGCGGGTCGCTCGCCGTGGGCATCACGGTCAGCAACCTGCCCGCGGACCCGGCCGATGATGAAGCGGTCATGCGCGAGATGGGCATGATCTTCGACGATCCCCGCGCGGAGGCCGTGGGTGGCTACGTGGTGACCCTGGACAGCGCGTTCGATCCCGCCGCGCCGCTGGGCATCATGGGCCCGCAGCTCGTGATCGGGCCCACCACGATCATCATCACGGCCGGCGGCCTCTACCTCGGAGAGGTCGAAGAACTGGCGCCGATCACGAACGACCGGGCCATCGACGCCTCTGTCGCGCTGTACGAGGCGATCCGGGAGCGCTGAACCCCTGCCCGGGTGGCGGGGCCTATTCCCGCAGGCGCGGCAGGCCGTGCTCGTCGCGTTCCTCGATCGCGGCCTGGTCGTAGATTTTCTGCTTGAGGTCGCGGCCGGGGATGTCGACCGGTGCCTCGCCGCGGCCCACGCGCAAGGCGTTCTGGTAACACTGCCGGGCACGGGTGTCCTCGCCGGCCTGGGTGAAGCCGTGCCCCAGCTCTTCCCAGGCCTCGGCATTGCCGCCCTGGGCGAGCGCGCGGTGCAGGTAGGCCTCCGCCTGCGACCATTGGCCCTTGCTGCGATGCAGGCGGGCCAGGCTGAGCAGCAGGCCCGGGCTCGCCGGGTGCGCCTGCAGCCAGCGTTCGGCGTGGCCCAGGCGCTCGTCGATGCGGCCGATCGGCAGGCGCCCGTACAGGCGCGCGAGTGCGTCGTTCCAGCGTGCGTCCAACGCCTGTTCGACGCTGCGCGCGGCGGCGTCTTCCCAGCGCAGCGCGGCGGCGCGCTCGGCATAGGCGGCCACCGCCGCGGGGTCGCTGCGCAGCGGTTTGGGCAGGGCTTCCCAGCGGTCGGCGAGGACGTTGGCGTCGGACGCTTCGCGCAGTCCCGCCTCGGCCCAACGGGCCTCCAGCGCCTCCAGCCGCGCGGCTGGCAAGGCCTGCTGCTGG
>NZ_VICE01000103.1 GCF_006546775.1 Marilutibacter aestuarii | reverse complement strand
GCGCCCACCTTCGTCAGCGCAGCCGTCAGCGTGGTCTTGCCGTGGTCAACGTGGCCGATCGTGCCGACGTTCACGTGCGGCTTGGTGCGCTCGAATTTACCTTTAGCCATGGCTGTCGCTTCTCTGTTTGGGACGGATGGAACCGAGTATCTGAAATGTGGTGCTCACGACTGGAATCGAACCAGCGACCTCCTCCTTACCAAGGAGGTGCTCTACCGACTGAGCTACGTGAGCAGGTTGTCGCAGCAGGTGGATCGTGCGGCAGCAATGGAGCGGGAGACGGGGATCGAACCCGCACCATCAGCTTGGAAGGCTGAGGTTCTACCATTGAACTACTCCCGCACCGGACACGCCTGCTTGGGTACCGCGCCCTCGGCTGGTAAGGCCTCGGGGTCTTGCGATTCCCGACCATGACAGCTCGCCGGGAACACCTATTGTCGCACTTCAAACCTGGTGGAGGGAGGTGGATGGCTGCGGGCGCTTCGCACCCTTTGCCCTCCGGGCCGCGCCCTTCGGCGCGCACGACGACGCTTCGCATCGTCGCCGAACCAGCGGTGACTCTCGTCCACCTCCGATTCGCCTGCCCCACTACCGCCGGGACCCGCAATTGTCGCACTTCAAACCTGGTGGAGGGAGGTGGATTCGAACCACCGAAGGCGTAAGCCAGCAGATTTACAGTCTGCCCCCGTTGGCCGCTTGGGTATCCCTCCAAAAGAGCCCGCAATTTTGGCGACTGACTTCGATCTTGTCAACGCATGATTCGCAACAAAATCGACATTTCCGACCCGTACCCGCCGCGAAGCCGCGCGGGCACTGGCCGGCGGGGGTCAGACGTTGAAGCGGAAGTGCAGCACGTCGCCTTCCTGGACGCGGTATTCCTTGCCTTCCAGGCGCATCCGCCCCGCTTCGCGCGCGCCCGCCTCGCCCTTGTACTGGATGTAATCGGCGTAACCGATGGTTTCGGCGCGGATGAAGCCCTTCTCGAAGTCGGTATGGATGACGGCGGCGGCCTGGGGGGCGGTGGCGCCCTTGCGGACCGTCCAGGCACGCACTTCCTTGACCCCGGCGGTGAAGTAGGTCTGCAGGCCCAGCAGGGTGTAGGCCGCCCGGATGACGCGGTTCAGGCCCGGCTCGTCGAGGCCGAGGTCGGCCAGGAAGGCGTCGCGGTCCTCGTCGTCGAGCTGGCTGAGCTCCTCCTCGATGGCCGCCGACACCGGCACGACCTCGGCGCCCTCGCCCCGGGCGCGCTCGCGCACGGCGTCGAGGAAGGCGTTGTCCTCGAACCCGTCCTCGAGCACGTTGGCCACGTACATGACCGGCTTGAGGGTCAACAGGAACAGGTCGCGCACCGCGGCCAGGTCGTCTTCGGACAGGTCCAGCGCGCGCGCCGGGCGGCCGGCGTCCAGGCCTTCGCGGATGCGACCGAGCACTTCCGCCCGCGCCTTCGCGTCCTTGTCGCCGGACTTGGCGCTGCGTTCGGCGCGCTGCAGGGCCTTCTCGACCGACTCCAGGTCGGCCAGGGCGAGCTCGGTGTCGATGGTGTCGATGTCCGAGAGCGGATCCACCTTGCCGGCGACGTGGACGATGTCGCCGTGCTCGAAACAGCGCACGACGTGGGCGATCGCGTCGACCTCGCGGATGTGCGCCAGGAACTTGTTGCCCAGGCCCTCGCCCTTGGCCGCACCGGCCACGAGGCCGGCGATGTCGACGAACTCCATCGCGGTCGGGATGCACTTCTGCGGCTTGACGATCTCAGAGAGCGCGTTCAGGCGCGGGTCCGGCACCGGCACCACGCCGACGTTGGGCTCGATGGTGCAGAACGGGAAGTTGGCCGCGGCGATGCCCGCCTTGGTCAGCGCGTTGAAGAGGGTCGACTTGCCGACGTTGGGCAGGCCGACGATGCCGCATTTGATGCCCATGGTGTGTCCGTGGTCCGGGATTCGAGATTCGTGATTGGTGACTCGAGGGGCGGGGTGGCCGCGCGCCGAATCACCAATCACCAATCGCCAATCACGGCCTGGCCGTGTGCAAGCGCTTCATCGCCTCGTTGTAGTCGCCTCGGGTGGCGAGCGGCAGCACGTCGATGGCGTCGTCGATCGCGCGCAGGATCATTGTCTCATCCTCTCCGCTGGGGCGACCGAGCACCCAGGGCGTGACCTTGTCCTTGTGCCCGGGATGGCCGATGCCGATGCGCAGGCGATGGAAACCGCCGTGGCCCAGCAGGCGCATGGTGTCGCGCAGGCCGTTCTGGCCGCCATGGCCGCCGTCGAACTTGAGGCGGGCGGTGCCCGGCGGCAGGTCGAGCTCGTCGTGGACCAGAAGGGCCTGGTCGGGATCGATCTTCCAGAAGCGCAGGGCTGCGGTGACCGACTTGCCGGACAGGTTCATGAAGGTCGCCGGCTTCAGCAGCCAGACCGGCTTGCCGGCGATATCGACCTTGCACGTGGATCCGAACAGCTTGGCGTCCACGTTGAAGCGGGCGCCCAGGCGATCGGCCAGGGCGTCCACAAACCAGAACCCGGCGTTATGCCGGGTCCGGGCGTGTTCGGGACCGGGATTCCCCAGCCCGACGATGAGGCGCAGATCGGCCATCGGACGCGTGGCGAGCGAGCCGCGTGCGCCGCCGGGCCTCCGGGGAGGACCGACGGCAGGACGCGATTACTCTTCGTCCTTCTCGACCTTGGCGGCCGGGACTTCGGCCGAGGCCTCGTCGGCCGGGGCGTCGTCGACTTCCACGCGGCCGGCGCGGGCGACGACCACGGCGACGTCGTGCTCCTTGCCCAGCTTCAGCTCGGGGATCTCGACGCCCTTGGGCAGCTTGATCTCCGACAGGTGGATGGTCTGGCCCAGCTCGAGCTCGGCGAGGTCGACCTCGATGAACTCCGGCAGGTCCTTGGGCAGGCAGCTGATCTGGACTTCGTTCAGCTCATGGGTCACGACGACGTCGGCGGCCTTGCCGGCAGCGGACTTGTCTTCGTTGATGAAGTGCAGCGGCACGCTGGTGCGCAGCGCCTGGCCGGCGGTCACGCGCTGGAAGTCCAGGTGCATGATCAACTGCTTGTACGGGTGGCGCTGCATGTCACGCAGCAGGACCTTCTCGCTCTTGCCATCGATCTCCAGGTCGATGATCGAGGAGTAGAACCACTCGTTCTGGCTGGCGAGCCAGGTCTTCTCGTGCTGGAGCTCGATGGACCTGGGCTCGGACTTGCCACCATAGACGATGGCCGGGATCACGCCGGCGTGGCGAAGGCGGCGGCTCGCACCCTTCCCTTCGACCTTGCGGCTTGCGGCCTTGAGGCTGTGTTCAGACATTTCGATTACTCACTTTTTCTAGCGTTGGACCGCCTCGCGGCGGCTGTTGGACTCTCCCGCGACCAGGAAAGCCTCCGTTCCCGGGGAACCGGGAATCGGGAATCGGGACTCGACGCCGGCGGCCGTGGCCGCCCCGAGTCCGGATTCCGGATTCCCGCCCCGTGGCGCTCAGTCGACGTAGAGCGAGCTGACCGACTCGCCGAACGCGATGCGCCGGATGGTCTCGGCCAGCAGCTCGGCCACGCTGAGCTGGCGGATCTTGCCCGTGGCCCGCGCGGCGTCGGTGAGCGGGATGGTGTCGGTCACCACCAGCTCGTCGAGCTGCGAACGGGTCACGTTGTCGATCGCCGCGCCCGACAGCACCGGGTGGGTGCAGTAGGCGACGACCTTGGTCGCGCCCTGCGCCTTGAGCGCATTGGCCGCCGCACAGAGGGTGCCGGCGGTGTCGACGATGTCGTCGACCAGCACGCAGGTCTTGCCCTCGACATCGCCGATGATGTTCATCACCGTGGCGACGTTGGCGCGCGGACGGCGCTTGTCGATGATCGCCAGGTCGGCGTCGTCAAGCCGCTTGGCGATGGCGCGGGCGCGGACCACGCCGCCGACGTCCGGGCTGACCACCACCATGTTGTCGGTACCGTGCGCGCGCCAGATGTCGGCGAGCAGCAGCGGCGAGGCGTAGACGTTGTCGACCGGCAGGTCGAAGAAGCCCTGGATCTGGTCGGCGTGCAGGTCCACGGTCAGCACGCGGTCGGTGCCGACGGCGCTGAACATGCTGGCGGCGACCTTGGCGGTGATCGGCACGCGCGAGGAGCGCGGGCGGCGATCCTGGCGGGCGTAACCGAAGTACGGCACCACCGCGGTGACGTTGCTGACCGAGGCGCGCTTGAGCGCGTCCACCAGGACCAGCAGCTCGACCAGGTTCTCGGCGCTCGGGGCGCAGGTCGGCTGGATCACGAACACTTCCTGGCGGCGAACGTTCTCCTCGATCTCGACCTGGACCTCGCCATCGGAGAAGCGGCTGACCAGGGCCTTGCCCAGGCGGATGCCCAGCTCCTTGCACACGGCGTCGGCGAGGGGACGGTTGGCGTTGCCGCTGAACACCAGCAGGTTGCGGTCGGTTTGCACGATCGGACTCCGGCGATGCGGTGTTCGTGGACGAGGGGTCGGCCGGCCGGCGGGATGACGCCGATACGGCCATGGAATTGCGGGTGGAACTCCAGGTCTTTGCCGACCCCGGCGTCCTGGCCGGAGCCGCGACAGCGAACCGAACTGGCAGGGGCGGTAGGATTCGAACCTACGAATGCCAGGATCAAAACCTGGTGCCTTGGGCCTCTTGGCGACGCCCCTGTGGTGTTCAGCCCGTTGTCGCGCCGGAACCCGTGTCGGCATTCCGGTGTGATGCGTGGGTTTCGAGCGCGTCCAGCAAGGGCGAACGCGCTGCGCCGGCCGCCGTCCAGGCCACCAGGCCGGGGGGCAGCGTCGCCAGCGCGCGTTCGGCGAGTCCCATTGAGGGAAACTCGACGAAGCAGCCGCTGCCCGACCCGGTCAGACGCGGGCGACCCAGTCCGGACAACACGGAGAACGCCGCATCGACGGCGCTCTCCCGCGCGCGCAGGACCGGCTCGAACACGTTGCCGAGCGGAACGCCCGAAACGAAGTCCGATATTGTCGCGGGCGCGGCATCGCGCGTCAATTCCGGGGCCCCATAGAGCACGGCGGTCGGGGCATGCACGCCCGGATCGAGCAGGACGTAGGCCGCCGCGGGCAGCGTAATCGGCGTCAACCGCTCGCCGACCCCTTCCGCCCAGGCGTTCCGGCCACGCACGAAGACGGGCACGTCCGCGCCGAGCGACAGGCCCATCGCGGCCAGCCGATCCAGGCCCAAGCCCGCGCCCCACATCGCATCCAGGGCGACCAGGACGGTGGCGGCATCGGTGGAGCCGCCGCCAAAGCCGCCGCCGGCGGGAATCCTCTTTTCGATGCAGATGTCCACGCCTTTGCCGACGTTGGCTTCTTTTTGCAGCATACGGGCAGCCCGTACGGTGAGGTCGTCGGCCTCGGCCACGCCCGGCACCGAGCCGCCGTGGCGAACGATGCGCCCGTCGTCGCGCGGTCGCAGGCGGATCGTGTCGCCCCAGTCCAGCAAGCGGAACACGGTCTGCAGCAGGTGGTAGCCGTCTTCGCGGCGCCCGGTGATGTGGAGGAACAGGTTCAGTTTGGCCGGCGCTGGCCAGGCCAGCCATCCATCGGCGTCGGGTCGCGGGTCGAAAGCTGAACCCATCGCCACTGCCCCCTCGCCCGCCGGCACCTCAGCCCCCGGCCGCGGCATCGCCCGAAGCGCCTTGCCAGTCGTCGACCATCAGTTTCACCCGTGCCTCGCGGTCGCCGTCGCCGTGGCGGGCGTCGATCCGGCGGGGCAACTCAACGCCACCGCCACTGGCGGCGTCCGGCCATTCATAGCGGATCTGCCAGCCGTCCTGCTGCAGCACCGCCAGGCGCCCGGCGGCGTCGAACTCGACCTGCGCAGGCCCGGCCGAAGCCGCGCGCAGCCCACGCGCCCAGTCGGCCAGCGCCGACATCGGCAGGTACCAGCCCGTCGCCTCCCGCAACAGGGCAGCGGCGTCGGAGCCGGTGCGCGGCCCGCCCTCAAGGCCTTCCAGGCGGGCGCCGGCCGGCCCGGCGCTCAGTCGCCAGCCCTGCCGGGTGATCGGGGCGCTCAGTTCGGCCGTGTAGCCGTCCGCGCGTTGGCGCCATTCCAGTCGGCCGCTGCCGCCATCGCGCCCGATCGAGACCGCGACGCGGCCGCTCATCGACCAGTCCGACACCGGGCGCAGGGCGGCTTCGCGGGCGTCCAGGCGTGCCTCGGCCTGGGCGCGTTGCGCCGGCGGCAGGCTACGCGGGGCCGGCGCGGTGGCGCAGGCGGACAACAGGGCGGCAAGCGCGGCGGCGCAGAGCAGGCGCGGCCTCATGCGGCCGTCACTCCGCCCGACGCGCGGTTGCCCGGGCCGCCTTCGTTGCCTTCGTCGCTTGCACCGCCGCCACCGTCGGCAGGCGGATCAAGCGGCAGGCCCAGCTTCTCGAGCGCACGGCGCAGCGAGCGGTTTTCCGGGTCGATCGCGCGGGACTGCTCGAAGACCTTGCGCGCCTCGTCGCGCTTGCCCAGCACCCACAGCACCTCGGCCAGGTGGGCGGCGATCTCGGCGTCCTCCTGCAACGCCAGCGCGCGGCGCAGTTCCACCACGGCCTCCTGCGGTCGCCCGAGGCGGTAGAGCACCCAGCCGTAGCTGTCGATGATGGCCGCGTTCTCCGGCTGCGCGGTGCGGGCGCGATTGATCAGCTCCAGCGCCTCCTGGTAGCGCGTGGTGCGGTCGGCCAGGGTGTAACCCAGCGCATTGAGCGCGGCGACGCTGTCGGGCTCGATCACCAGGATCTTGCGGAAATCGGCCTCCGCGCGCGGGATGTCGTCGCGACGTTCCCAGGCCAGGGCGCGCGCGTAGAGGATCTCCGGGGCGTCGGGGAAGGTCGCCAGGCCGCGGGCGAAGGCCTCCATCTCGGCCGCATCGTCCTTGTCTTCCTGGTGCAGGGCCGCCTCGAGCAGGTAGGCGTCCTGGCGGGCCGGATCGGGGGCGGCAGCGTCGGTCTGGATGGCGGCCAGGGCGGCATAGGCCTCGTCGCCACGGTCGAGCTCATGCAGGACGTTGGCGCCGCGCAGGCGGGCCTGCCAGCGCAGCAGGCCGCCGGGCACGCCGGCGTACCAGTCGAGCGCCTCCTCGTGGCGCTCGAGGAACTCGGCGATCTGGCCCAGCAGCAGGCGTCGCGCGGGCTCGGGCGCGGCGGCGTCCTGCCGGAGTTCGTCGTACAGCGCGGTCAGGGCGACCTTATCCTCGTCGCGGGCGAGCAGCGAGGCGCGCGTGGCGTAGCTCTGGTCGTCCTGCGGCCCGCGCGCCAGGGTCTGCTCGGCGAGGTCGAGGTCGCCCAGGCGGTCATATTCGTGGGCAATGCTCTGGCGAAGGACCGGGTCGCGGGCAGCCTTGGGATCGATGCCGGCCAACACCTCGCGCGCGGCATCCGCCTCGCCGGCCTCGCGCAGTTGGCTGGCCCGCAGCAGGGCCACGCGCGGCTCGCCCGGGAAGTGGGCGATCACGCGCTCGACGATGGCCTCCACCAGCGCCGGCGAATCCAGCCTCAGGGCGAGGCCACCGAAGGCCATCCAGGCTTCGAGCTGGGCCGGGATGCGGTCGCGCTTGACCAGGTATTCCAGCACCCGGGCCGATTGCGCGGGATCGTGGCTGCCGGTGGCGAGGACGCCGAAGGCCTGCCGCCAGCCCCCCGGCTCGGGCATCGCCAACAGGTCCGACAATTGCCGGCGCGCCTTGCGTTCCTGCCCCTGGCGCAGCGAGAGCGAGGCTTCGGCGGCGAGCAGGTCCAGGCCTTCGGCCCCCAGTTCGCGCCAGAGCCCCAGCGCCCGCGCGGTGCGCGCGTCGTCCGGGGTGAGCAGGCTGATCCGCGTGGCCCGCTCGGCCAGCAGCGGGTCGCGCGCTTCGCCGGCTGCTTCCAGGTACGCATCGGCCGCCTCGTCCAGACGACCGGCCTGGAGCGCGAACTCAGCGGTCATCAAGGGCCCCAGCGTGCGCACCGCCGGATCGTCGCTGGCGTCGGGCGCGATCAGCACGGGCGGCGCCTCGCTGGCCCGCGCCACGGGCATGAGCGCGGCCAGGGCCAGCAGGACGGCGGTGGTCAGGAGTCTGGAGCGCATCGGGCGGACATTCCGTTGGGGACGATGGATACAACGACGGGTCACGCCGAACCGGTCCGGGCCCGGTAGAATGTCGGCGTTTTCAGCAGCCAGCAGCTTATCGCAAGCACCTGAACGGGATTGCAGACCGAGCGCCCGCGGCGCCCTTCGCGATCCCCAGCGAGACCCGACACGTGAGTTTGTTCGTCCTCGGCATCAACCACCAGACCGCGCCGGTATCCCTGCGCGAACGGGTGGCCTTTGCCGGCGACGCCGTGCCGCGGGCGCTCGCGGCGTTGAAGGGCCTGCCGGGCGTGCACGAGGCCGCCCTGCTGTCGACCTGCAACCGCACCGAACTCTACGCGGTGGCCGATGGCGACGGCAGCGCGCTCGCGGACTGGCTGGCGACGCAACCCGACGACGCCGGCGACCTCCATGGCTACCTCTACCGGCATGCCGACGCCGACGCCGTGCGCCACCTGTTCCGGGTCGCGACCGGCCTGGACTCGCTGGTCCTGGGCGAGCCGCAGATCCTTGGCCAGGTGAAGGAGGCCTGGGCGCTCGCACGTGGCAGCGGCAGCCTCGGCAGCCAGCTCGACCGCCTGTTCCAGCAGGCCTTCTCGACCGCCAAGCGTGCGCGCACCCATACCCGCATCGGCGCCAACCCGGTCTCGGTGGCCTCGGCGGCCGTGCGCCTGGCGCAGGAGTCCTTCGCCCGGCTGGAGGACTCCAACGTGTTGCTGGTCGGCGCCGGCGAGACGATCGAACTGGCCGCCCGGCACCTCGCCCAGGGCGGTGCCCGGCGGCTGATGATCGCCAACCGCACCCTGGCCCACGCGCAGGACCTGGCCACGCGGCACGGTGGCGTGGCCCTGCCGCTGGCGGAGATCGACAAGCACCTCGACGAAGCCGACATCGTGCTGTCGGCCACCGCGGCGCAGCTTCCGATCCTGCACAAGGCCCAGGTCGCCGCCGCCCTCGCCCGCCGCAAGCACCGGCCGATGCTGCTGCTCGACCTGGCGGTGCCGCGCGACATCGCTGCCGATGTCAGCGAACTGGCCGACGTCTACCTGTACACGGTCGACGACCTGGAGCGCACGATCGAGGACAACCGCCGCGGGCGCCGCGAAGCCGCCAACGAGGCCGAGGCGATCATCGACCTGCAGGTCACCCGCTTCGTCGAGACCCTGGCCGCCAGCACCCGCACCGAACCGCTCAAGCGCCTGCGTGCGCACGGCGAGGCGGCCAAGGCCGACGTCCTGGCCCGCGCCCGGCAGCAGCTCGCCACCGGCGCCGACCCGGAGGTCGTGCTGGGCTATCTCGCCCATACCCTGACCAACCGCCTGCTGCACGCACCGACGGTCGCACTGCGCGAGGCCGCGGTCGAGGGCAATGCCGAACTGGGGCGGGCGGTCGATCGCTTGTTCCCGCAGTTGCCGGAGGGCGGGGCGACGGGATCCGACGAGGCCGGGGCGACGTCGCCCGACGAACCCTAGCGACGCCCGCCGCTCGCGTCGTTCGTGCGTTCTCCATTGCCGGCTCCTTCCCCTCGGTACCTCCATGCATCCTTCCTTGCGACAGAAGCTCGAAGCCCTGGTCGATCGCCGCGAGGAGCTCGAGCGCCTGCTTTCCGACCCGGGGGTGATCGGCGACGCGAAGCGCTTCCGCGCACTCTCGCGCGAATTCGCCCAGCTCGAACCGGTCGCCGACGCGCTCGCCGACGAGGCCCTGGCCAAGGCCGACCTGGCCACCGCCGAGGCGATGCGCGCCGATCCGGAGCTGCGGGAGCTCGCGGAGGAGGAGATCGCCGCGGCGAACGCGCGGCTCGAAAGCCTCGACCGCGAGCTGCTCGCCCATCTGGTCCCCAAGGACCCCCGCGACGACGGCGACCTCTACCTGGAAGTGCGCGCCGGCACCGGCGGCGACGAAGCCGCGATCTTTGCCGGCGACCTGTTCCGCATGTATTCGCGCTACGCCGAACGCCAGGGCTGGCGGGTCGAGGTCGAGTCCGCCAGCCCCGGCGAGCACGGTGGCTTCAAGGAAGTCATCGCGCGCGTCGAGGGCCAGGGCGCCTATTCGAAACTGAAGTTCGAGTCCGGCACCCATCGCGTGCAGCGCGTGCCCGAGACGGAGTCGCAGGGGCGCATCCATACCTCGGCGGCCACCGTGGCGATCATCCCCGTGGAACCGGAAGGCGAGCCGATCGTCCTGAACCCGGCCGAGCTCAAGGTCGATACCTTCCGCGCCAGCGGCGCGGGTGGACAGCACGTCAACAAGACCGACTCGGCGATCCGCATCACCCACCTGCCCAGCGGCACCGTGGTCGAGAGCCAGACCGAGCGCAGCCAGCACGCCAACCGCGACAAGGCGATGAAGCGCCTGCAGGCCATGCTCGCCGAAGCCCAGGCCATCCAGGCCGCCGCCGTCCAGGCCGAGACCCGCAAGCTCCAGGTGGGCAGCGGAGACCGCAGCCAGCGCATCCGCACCTACAACTTCCCGCAGGGGCGCATCACCGACCATCGCGTGGAAGGCCTCACCCTGTACGACCTGCCCAACATCGTCGAGGGCGAACTCGACGCGCTCGTCGAGCGGCTCCAGGCCGAACACCAGGCCGACGAGCTCGCGCGCTTGACGGACGCGCACTAGGCGCGTCGTCGTCCCTTCGCCGCGCGCGGCCGGGCAGGCCCCGCGGCGGCTTGGCACAATGGTCACCCACGCACGCCGACAGGGGCCCCATGACGACGACCATCCGCCGCGCCACCCCGGCCGATCTCGACGGCGTTGCCGCGCTGTTCGACGCCTACCGCCAGTTCTACGGCCAGGCCGCCGACCCCGCGCGCGCCCGCGCGTTCCTCCGCGAGCGGATGGAGAAGCACCAGTCGGTGATCATCCTCGCCGAGCTCGAAGGCGAGCTGCTGGGTTTCGCGCAGCTCTACCCGATGTACTCCTCGGTCCGGACCGCTCCGATCTTCATCCTCAACGACCTGTTCGTCGCCGAGCGGGTCCGCCGCTGCGGCGTCGGCCGCCTCCTGCTCGACTCCGCCGCGGTCGCCGCGGGGGCCGCAGGCGGCGCGAGGCTGATGCTCGAGACCGATCGCGACAACGAGGCCGCGCGCGCCCTGTATCGCGCCGCCGGTTGGCACGAGGACGCCTCGCAGTGGTACAGCCTGCCGCTCACGGACGCGACCCCGCCGATCGAAGGCGACGCGGTCACGCCCGCATGAGGCCTGGCGAATGAGCATGCCCCCTGCCGGCGGCGACCCACGGCCGGGCGCGCGCGCGCGCGTCGCGCGGGAACCGGGCAGTGCGATGGCCTGGATCGTGC
>NZ_VICE01000102.1 GCF_006546775.1 Marilutibacter aestuarii | reverse complement strand
TCCACCACCATCTTCACGTTGTCGCCCGGCATCACCATCTCCACGCCTTCCGGCAGGGTCACGGCACCGGTGATGTCGGTGGTACGGAAGTAGAACTGCGGACGGTAGCCCTTGAAGAACGGCGTGTGGCGGCCGCCCTCGTCCTTCGACAGCACGTACACCTCGGCGTCGAACTGCGTGTGCGGGGTGATCGAACCCGGCTTGGCCAGCACCTGGCCACGCTCCACGTCGTCACGCTTCGTGCCGCGCAGCAGCAGGCCCGCGTTGTCGCCCGCCTGACCCTGGTCCAGCAGCTTGCGGAACATCTCAACGCCGGTCACCGTCGTCTTGGTCGTCGGACGGATGCCCACGATCTCGATTTCGTCGCCCACCTTGATGATGCCGCGCTCGATGCGGCCCGTCACCACCGTGCCGCGACCCGAGATCGAGAACACGTCCTCGACCGGCATCAGGAACGCCTTGTCGATGTCACGCTCCGGCTCCGGGATGTAGCTGTCCAGCGCTTCCACCAGCTTCAGGATCGCAGGCACGCCGATCTCGCTCTGGTCGCCTTCCAGCGCCTTGAGCGCCGAACCGTGCACGATCGGGGTGTCGTCGCCCGGGAAGTCGTACTTGCTCAGCAGCTCGCGCACTTCCATCTCCACCAGCTCCAGCAGCTCGGCGTCGTCCACCATGTCGGCCTTGTTCAGGAACACGACGATGTACGGAACGCCCACCTGGCGCGCCAGCAGGATGTGCTCGCGCGTCTGCGGCATCGGGCCGTCAGCGGCCGAGCACACCAGGATCGCACCGTCCATCTGCGCCGCACCCGTGATCATGTTCTTCACGTAGTCCGCGTGGCCCGGGCAGTCCACGTGCGCGTAGTGGCGCTTCTCGGACTCGTATTCCACGTGCGCGGTCGAGATCGTGATGCCGCGCGCCTTCTCTTCCGGCGCCGCGTCGATCGCGGAGTAATCCTTGAACTCGCCACCGAAACGCTCGGCGCCCACCTTCGTCAGCGCAGCCGTCAGCGTGGTCTTGCCGTGGTCAACGTGGCCGATCGTGCCGACGTTCACGTGCGGCTTGGTGCGCTCGAA
>NZ_VICE01000101.1 GCF_006546775.1 Marilutibacter aestuarii | reverse complement strand
TGGCTGCCCGGTGCCGTCGCCAGCCAGTCGCCCAGGCCCTGCGCCCGCAGGGCCTCGCGCAGGCAGCGCCCGCGCGCCTGCAGGCCAGCGTGGACACATTCGAGCCCCCAGTCGCGCAACTGTGCGAACGCCGCCGCCGACATCGCCAGCCGTTGCGGTTCGGCCACGCCGCCGGCATCGAAGCGCCGCGCGCCGGATGCCAGCGGAGGCGGGCTCGGCGGCGAATCGAAGACCGTGGCGGCCTCGCGCGCGATCCAGTGCTGCTCCAGCGCGACGCCGCGCTCGCGCCAGGCCGGTGACGCCCACAGGTACGCCAGGCCGTAGGCGCCGAGCAGCCATTTGTGTCCGACCGAGGCGACGAAATCGGGCCGCCAGCGCACGATGTCCGCCGGCAGCGCGCCCAGGCTCTGGCTGAGGTCGAGCACCAGCGCCGCGCCGCGCGCATGGGTCGCCGCGGCGATGCGGTCCAGGTCCAGGCGACTGCCGTCGTGCCAGTAGACCTGCGGCAGCGAAACGATGCGCAGGCGCGGCGCGCGGGCGATCGCAGCGAGCACGGCATCGCTCCAGTCGCCCGGCCGGCCATCGTCGCCCACGGGCCGTGCAACCTGCTCCAGGTGCGCGCCGACGTCCTGGCAGCGCTGTTGCCAGGGCAGCAGGTTGGAGGGGAACTGGCCGGCCAGTACCAGCACGGTCTCGTTGGCCGCCAGCGGCAGGTTGCGCGCCGCGAGCGACAGGCCGTAGGCCGCCGACGGCACCAGGGCCACGCCGTCGGCATCGCCATCGAGATGACCCGCAACGCCCCGGCGGACGTCCTCGATCGACGCGCGCCACGCATCCATCTCCAGGCGCCAGGGCGCCGTTCCGGCGTCGAGCGCGCGTTGCGCTGCCTGCTGCACGCGGGCAAGGCGCGGTCCATGCGAGGCGGCGTTCAGGTAGACGACATCCTCGGGCACCCGGAAATCCGCGCGTTGGAAACGCGCCAATGCCTGCGGGGGCGGGGTTTGCGCGCGCGATTGCATGCCGTCGATCCTCATTCGACCATGCTGCCACCGTCATGGCAGGGGTGTCACCCGCGTGCAGGCCACGTCACATCCGCTGCGATAAGCTCGGGGCCATGACATCGACGGCTGCCCACGCCCTGCACGATGCGCCCGCCGAATCCCGGTCCGATGCCGATTCGACGGGGCTGCTGCAGGCCCGCTACCGCAAGGTGCGCGCACGCACCGCCGCCCTGGCCGCGCCGCTGTCCCCCGAGGACGCGATGGTCCAGAGCATGGACGACACCAGTCCGGCGAAGTGGCACCTCGCGCACACCACCTGGTTCTTCGAGCATTTCGTGCTGGGGCGCGATCCGGACTACCGGCCGATCAATCCCGACTGGCACTTCCTGTTCAACAGCTACTACCAGAGCGTGGGGCCGATGCACGCCCGACCCCGGCGCGGCCTGCTCTCGCGTCCTGGCCTGGAGGAAGTGCGCCTGTACCGTGAAGAAGTCGATGCCTGCATCGCGCGGGCCTTCGCCGCCGGCGACATCGACGAGGCCGGCCAGCAGGCGGTGCTGCTGGGCACGCACCATGAACAGCAGCACCAGGAACTGCTGCTGACCGACATCAAGCACGCGCTGTGGTGCAATCCGCTGCGCCCGCCGTACCGCGGGGACCTCGCGCACGACGCAGGCACCGGCACGGCGGCGCCGCTGGCCTGGCAGGGCTTCGACGAGCGCATCGTGGAGCTGGGCCATGCGCCCTGGCCGGGCGAGCCGGGTTTCGCCTATGACAACGAATCGCCCCCGCATCGCGTGCTGGTGCCGGCGCACGCGCTGGCGTCGCGCCCGGTGAGCAACGCCGAGTTCCGGGCCTTCATCGAAGACGGCGGCTACCGCAACGTCGCGTTGTGGATGAGCGAGGGCTGGGCGCGCGTGCAGGCCGAGGGCTGGGCGCGGCCGCTGTACTGGGAGCCCGACCTCGAGCACGCGTACACGCTGGGGGGCATGCGCCCGATCGAAGCCGGCGCGCCGGTCTGCCACCTGAGCTACTTCGAAGCCGACGCCTTCGCGCGCTGGGCCGGCGCGCGCCTGCCGACCGAAGCCGAGTGGGAGAGCGCCGCCCTGCACCTGCCGGTGCGCGGCCACTTCGCCGACGACGACCGCTTCCACCCGCGGGCGGCGCCGGCCGAGAGCCCGCAGCTGTTCGGCGACGTCTGGGAGTGGACCTCCACCGCCTATGGGCCGTACCCGGGCTTCCGGCCACTGCCCGGCTCGCTGGGCGAATACAACGGCAAGTTCATGTGCGGACAGTGGGTGCTGCGCGGCGGCAGCTGCGCCACGCCGCGCGACCATGTGCGCGCCAGCTACCGCAATTTCTTCTACCCCCCCGACCGCTGGCAGTTCTCGGGCCTGCGCTTGGCCAAGGACGCACCATGACGCCGACCGCCCGGACCATGCCCCCGCTCACCGACCTGCATCCCAGCCCCGACGACATCCTCGGCGACACCCTCGCCGGCCTCTCGGCCACGCCCAAGCGGCTGTCGTCGAAGTATTTCTACGATGCGCGCGGCTCGCAGCTGTTCGAGCAGATCACCCGCCAGCCGGAGTACTACCTCACCCGTGTCGAGCTGGGCCTGCTGGACTCGGCGATGCGTTCGATCGCCGAGGCCGTCAACGACTGCCCGCACGTGGTCGAGTACGGCAGCGGCAGCGGCCGCAAGACGCAGCTGTTGCTCGAGGGCCTGGTGGATCCGGTCGCCTACACGCCGATCGAGATCTCGCGCAGCGCGCTCCTGGCCAGTGTCGAGCGCCTGGCCGAGGCCTTCCCCGACATCGAGATGCTGCCGGTCTGCGCCGACTTCACCCAGCCCGTGCCCTTGCCGCGCCCCGAGCGCCCCGCCCGGCACACCCTGGTGTTCTTTCCGGGCTCGACGCTGGGCAACTTCACCTTCGACGTCGCCGAACGCCTGCTGCGCGCGATGCGCGAAACCATGGGACCGCGGGGGCAGGCGCTGGTCGGCATCGACCTGGTCAAGGACGTCGCGCGCATCGAGGCGGCCTACAACGATGCGGCCGGGGTCACCGCCGCGTTCACCCTCAACCTGCTGACCCGCCTCAACCGCGACGTCGGCAGCGACTTCGACGTCGAGGCCTTCGAGCACCTGGCGCGCTACTCGAGCGAACGCGAGCGCATCGAGACCTTCCTCGTCAGCCGCCGCGACCAGGACGTCCACGTCGACGGCCGTCGGTTCCACTTCGAGGCCGGCGAAGCGATGCAGGTGGAGTACAGCCACAAGTACACCGATGCGAGCTTCGACGCGCTCGCCGGCCGCGCGGGGCTGCGCGTCACCCGGCGCTGGAACGCCCCCGGCGACGACTTCGGCCTGCGCCTGTTGCAGCCGATGTGATCACCCGGCCGTGAGGCCGGGCCCTGGCGTCGCCAGGGACGCCACGCGGCGATCCATCGCACCCGGCCCCGGTGCCCGCTGCCCGCGGCGGTCGCCACGAAACACGCTGCGCGGACGCCCGAACGCCGCCGAACCAGGAGACCCGACATGAGTGACGCCCCCAAGCCGCCCGCCCGCTACGACGACCTGCGCGCACTGTTCCTCAACTGCACGCTCAAGCGCAGCGGCGTCGATTCGCATACCGAGCGACTGGCCCGTGTCGCCGCGGGCGTGATGGAGGCCAATGGCGTCAACGTCGAGATCCTGCGCCCGGTCGACCTCGACCTGGCACCGGGCGTGCAGCCCGACATGACCGAACACGGCTTCGAGCGCGACGACTGGCCCGGCCTGTGCCGCAAGGTCATGGCGGCCGACATCCTGGTGCTGTGCACGCCGATCTGGCTGGGCGAGGAAAGCTCGGTCTGCCGCCGCGTGATCGAACGGCTCTACGCCGAGTCCGGCAAGCTCAACGACAAGGGCCAGTACATCTACTACGGCCGCGTCGGGGGTTGCCTGGTGACCGGCAACGAGGACGGCATCAAGCACTGCGCGATGACCATGCAGTACGCCATGCAGCACCTGGGCTACACGATCCCGCCGCAGGCCGACGCCGGCTGGATCGGCGAGGCCGGGCCGGGCCCGTCCTACGGCGACGATGGCGCTGGCTTCGACAACGACTTCACCCAGCGCAACACCACCTTCATGGCCTGGAACCTGATGCACCTGGCGCGCCTGCTCAAGGACGCCGGCGGCATCCCCGCCCACGGCAACCAGCGCGACAAGTGGGACGCCGGCTGCCGCTTCGACCATCCGAATCCGGAGTATCGGTGATTGGTGATTGGTGATTGGTGATTGGTGATTCGGCGTGAGGCGCGCGCTCCTGCCGCCACATGCTTGGTGCCAACAGGCCCAAAAACGCTCGTGAGATGACGTAGCCCGGGTAAGCGCAGCGCACCCGGGGCTTGCGCGGTCTCCCGGGTGCGCTGCGCTTACCCGGGCTACGGGGTTTCGTCGATGGCTGCCTGGCCTCAGGCCGCGGCGGCGTCGGTGGCGGGCTTGCGGTCGCCGTTGCGGAGCAGGCGGGTGATGCCGACGGCGGCTTCGCGGCCTTCGAACGCCGCGGTCACCACCAGGTCGGCGCCGCGAACGGCGTCGCCGCCGGCGAACACGCGCGGGTGGGCGGTCTGGTACGGACGCTCGCCGTGCTCGCCCGAGGTGCGGATGCGGCCATCGGCCTCGAGCTCGATGCCGTGGCGGGCCAGCCACTCCGGCGCATCGGGGCGGAAGCCGAATGCGATGACGACGACGTCGGCTTCGAGCACCGACTCGCTGCCTTCGATGATCTCCGCACGCTGGCGGCCGTGGGCGTCGGGTTCGCCGAGCCGGGTTTCGGCCACGCGGACGCCGGTCACCTGGTCGCCGGCGCCGATGATTTCCAGCGGCTGGCGGTTGAACAGGAAGCGCACGCCTTCCTCGCGCGCATTGGCGACCTCGCGGGCCGAGCCGGGCATGTTGGCTTCGTCGCGGCGGTAGGCGCAGGTCACCTCGGCGGCACCGAGGCGGATCGCGCTGCGCACGCAGTCCATGCCGGTGTCGCCGCCGCCGAGCACGACCACGCGGCGGCCTTTCAGCTCGGGCACCGCGAGGCTGTCTTCCCAGCCGGCGATGGGCTTTCCGGCCGGCTCCGTACCGGTGACCACGCGGCCGTTCTGGACCAGGAAGGGCAGGGCCGGCAGCACGCCCTTGAGGTCCTGGCCGGGCAGGCCGCCGTCGGTGTAGCGGTAACTGCCCAGGCCCAGGAACACGGCGTCGAACTCGTCGAGCAGGGCGTCGAAGCCCACGTCACGCCCGACTTCGGTGCCGAGGCGGAATTCCACGCCCATGCCCTCGAGCAGTTCGCGGCGGGTCTGGATCACCGACTTGTCGAGCTTGAAGCTGGGGATGCCGAACTGCAGCAGGCCGCCGATCTGTTCATAGCGGTCGTACACCACCGCCTGGATGCCCGCGTGGGCGAGCCGGTCGGCACAGGACAGGCCGGCCGGCCCGGCTCCGACCACCGCCACCCGCCGGCCGGTCGGCACCACGCGCGACATATCGGGCGTCCAGCCCTCGGCGACCGCACGGTCGACGATGTACTTCTCCACCGCGCCGATGGTGACCGCGCCGAAGCCGTCGTTGAGCGTGCAGGCGCCTTCGCACAGGCGATCCTGCGGGCACACGCGACCGCAGATCTCCGGCAGCGGATTGGTTTCGTGGCACAGGGTCGCCGCCTCGTGGACGCGGTCCTCGCGGGCGAGCTCCAGCCAGTTCGGGATGTAGTTGTGCAGCGGGCACTTCCACGAGCAGTACGGATTGCCGCAATCCAGGCAGCGCTCGGCCTGGTGCTTGGCGGTATCGGCGTTGAACGCGCCGTACAGCTCGCCCCAGTCGCCGTCGCGCCGCAGCGCCAGCGGGATCCGCGCGGGCATCTTGCGCGGCAGGTCGAGGAACTCGAACACGTTCTTGCGAGGGGCTGGCTTCTTGTTCATCTCACCCGGGACTCTGGTCATGCGGGCCTTCAGCCCCCTTGGTAAGGGGGCGCCCCGCAGGGGCGGGGTTCGGGAAGGCATAGTGGGGCCCGGGATTTGCCGCGCAAATCCTGGGGATGTTGAGGCGTAGCCAAGACATCACGCAGCCCTCTTGAGGGTATCGGCCAGCGAGGCCAGGCTGGCGGCCTTCGGCTTCACCAGCCAGAACTTGCCGACGTAGTCGCGCATCTCGTCGAGGATGCGCCGGGTGCGCGGGCTGCCGGTATGCAGCGCGTGCGCCTCCAGTAGCTCGCGCAGGTGCGAGCGGTGGTGCTCGAAACCGTCGCCGGCGATGCGCACGATGTCGATCAGCTCGTGGTTGTAGCGGTCGACGAAGTCGCGTTCGAGGTCGAGCACGTAGGCCATGCCGCCGGTAAAACCGGCGCCGAAGTTCAGCCCGGTGCGGCCCAGCACCGCGACCACGCCGCCGGTCATGTACTCGCAGCAGTGGTCGCCAGCGCCTTCGATCACCGCCACCGCGCCGGAATTGCGCACGCCGAAGCGCTCGCCGGCGCGGCCCGCGGCATACAGCTCGCCGCCGGTGGCGCCGTACAGGCAGGTGTTGCCGATGATCGGCGACTCGTGGGTGGCCCAGCGTGCGTCCGCGGGCGGGCGCACGACGATGCGGCCGCCGGCCATGCCCTTGCCGACGTAGTCGTTGCCTTCGCCGACCAGCTCGTGGTGCAGGCCGCCGGCGTTGAACGCGCCGAAGCTCTGGCCCGCGGTGCCGTTGAAGCGCAGGGTGATCGGTGCATCGGCCATGCCGTGGTCGCCGTGCGCGCGGGCGATCGTGCCGGACAGGCGCGTCCCGATGCTGCGGTCGGTGTTGCGGATGTCGAACTCGAACTCGCCGCCGCGCTTGTGCGCGATGGCGTCGGCCAGGGCCTCGTCCAGCCGCGCGGACAGCCCGCCGGGTGCCGGCGTGGGCTGCGGCATCCCGCAATGGCCCCCGTGCGCCAGGCCCTCGACGGCCAGCAAGGGTGCGAGGTCGAGCCGGCGTCCGTGCGCGCCTTCGCGCTCGACCTGCGCCAGCAGGTCGGCACGGCCGACGATCTCGCCCAGGGTACGCGCGCCCAGGCTCGCCAGCAGTTCGCGCACCTCCTCCGACAGCAGCCGGAAGAAGTTCTCGACGCGCTCGGGCAGGCCGGTGAAATGCGCGCTGCGCAGGCGCTCGTCCTGGGTGGCGACGCCGGTGGCGCAGTTGTTGAGGTGGCAGATCCGCAGGTACTTGCAGCCCAGGGTGATCATCGGCGCGGTGCCGAAGCCGAAGCTCTCGGCGCCCAGCAAGGCTGCCTTGACCACGTCGAGGCCAGTCTTCAGGCCGCCGTCGGTCTGCAGGATCACGCGGTCGCGCAGCTTGTTCGCGACCAGCGCCTGGCGCGCCTCCGACAGGCCGATCTCCCAGGGCGTGCCGGCGTAGCGGATGGACGACAGCGGGCTCGCGCCGGTGCCGCCGTCGTGGCCGGAGATGGTGATCAGGTCGGCGCCTGCCTTGGCCACGCCCGCGGCGATCGTGCCGACGCCGGCGTGCGACACCAGCTTGACCGACACCAGCGCATCGGGATTGACCTGCTTGAGGTCGAAGATCAGCTGCGCGAGGTCTTCGATCGAATAGATGTCGTGGTGCGGCGGCGGCGAGATCAGGCCAATGCCCGGCGTCGCATGGCGCAGGCGCGCGATCAGCTCGTTGACCTTGTGGCCGGGCAGCTGGCCGCCCTCGCCGGGCTTGGCGCCCTGCGCGACCTTGATCTGCAGAACCTCTGCATTGACCAGGTAGTGCGGAGTGACGCCGAAGCGGCCGGAGGCGATCTGCTTGATCTTCGACGCCTTGTCGGTGCCATAGCGCACCGGGTCCTCGCCGCCCTCGCCGGAATTGCTGCGGCCGCCGAGGCGGTTCATGGCGATGGCAAGCGCCTCGTGTGCCTCCGGCGACAGCGCGCCGAGGCTGATCGCCGCGGTGTCGAAGCGGCGCACCAGCGCGTCGATGCCCTCGACCTCGTCCAGCGGCACCGGCGCCGCCGACGGGCGCAGGGCGAGCAGGTCGCGCAGGGCCGCTGTAGGCCGCAGGTTGACCGTGTCGGCGTAGCGCTGCCAGTCCGCGCGCTCGCCGGTCAGCACCGCGCGTTGCAGGTTCATCACCACGTCGGGGTTGTACTGGTGGTACTCGCCGCCGGGCTTGAACTTCAGCAGGCCGCCGATCTCCGGCAGCGCGTTGTCGTCCCAGGCATGGCCGGCCAGGTGCGCCGCGTCGGCCTGCAGGCTGGCGAAGCCGGCGCCGCCGATGCGCGCGGGCGCGCCGTCGAAGCACAACGCCACGACTTCGCGGTCCAGGCCGATGATCTCGAAGAGCTGCGCGCCGCGATAACTGCCGATCGTGCTGATGCCCATCTTCGAGATGATCTTCAGCAGGCCCTTCTTGATGCCTCGGCGGTAGCTGCGCCCGATCTGCGCGATCTCGCCGTCCGGCGCCTTGAGGATGCCGCGGGTGCCGAGGTCGTGCAGGGTCTGGTACGCCAGGTACGGATACACCGCGGTCGCGCCGAACCCGATCAGGCAGGCGAAGTGGTGCGGGTCGCGCGCGGTGCCGGTTTCGACGATCAGGTTGACCTCGCAGCGCAGGCCGGTGCGCACCAGGTGCTGGTGCACCGCGCCGGTGGCCAGCAGGGCGTGGACCATCAGGCGGCCGCGCTCGGGGTAGCGGTCGCTGAGGATCAACATGGTGCGGCCGGCGCGTGCGGCGGCCTCGGATTCCGCGCACAGGCGTCGCAGCGCGGCCTGCAGGCCTTCGTCGGGGTCGTAGTCGAGCTTCAGCAGGCGGTGCGCGGTGTCGTAGGGCGCCATCGCCAGAAGCTGGCGGATCTTGCGCTGCGACATGACCGGTGAATTCAGCAGGACGTGGCGGACGTTGTCGGGCCCTTCGACGAAGATGTTGCCCTCGCGGCCCAGCTGGGTCGCGAGCGACATGACGCAGTCCTCGCGCAGCGGGTCCATCGGCGGGTTGGTGACCTGCGCGAAGGCCTGGCGAAAGCAGTCGTACAGCGGGCGCACCTGCTGGCTGATCGCGGCCACCGGCACGTCGTCGCCCATCGAGCCGGTCGCTTCCTGCTCGGTTTCGGCCAGCGGGCGCAGCACCTGCTCGCGCTCCTCGCGGGTCAGCTGGTAGAGCTTCTGGAAGGTCGCGAGGGTGGACGGGTCGAACGGCTCGGCCGCGGTGCTCGGGTCGATCAGCTCGTTCTGCAGGTAGGTCATGCCCTGCTTCAGCCAGCGCTTGTAAGGTGCGCGGCCGCGGTTGATGCGGTCGATGGCGTCGGTGTCCAGCAGCTCGCCGGCCTGCAGGTCGACCGCGATCATCTCGCCCGGGCCGAGCTTGCCCTTGGCCTCGATCTCGGCGGTGGGCAGGTCCCATACGCCGGCCTCGGAGGCGATCATGAAATGGCGGTCGCGGCTGAGCGACCAGCGCGCCGGGCGCAGGCCGTTGCGGTCCAGCGAGCAGGCCGCGTAGCGCGCGTCGCAGGTGACGATGCCGGCGGGACCGTCCCACGGCTCGGTGTTGAGCGCGTAGTACTCGTAGAACGCGGCGAGGTCGGCGTCCTTGTACTCCAGCGACTGCGTCGCCGGCGGGATCAGGATGCGCATGGCCTTGAGCAGGTCCATGCCGCCGGCCTCGAGCAGCTCCAGCATCTCGTCCAGGCTCTGCGAATCCGAGCCCTTGATGTTGATGACCGGATCGAACTCGCGCGGGTCCAGCGTCGGCGTGCGCCACGCATGCGCGCGCGCCTGCGCCCAGGCGCGGTTGCCGGCGATGGTGTTGATCTCGCCGTTGTGCGCAAGCATGCGGAACGGCTGCGCCAGCGGCCAGCGCGGGGTCGTGTTGGTGGAGAAGCGCTGGTGGAACACCACCGCGCTGCTGGCCAGGTCGGCGCGCTGCAGGTCCGGGTAGAAGGTCGCCAAGTGCTCCGGCATGACCATGCCCTTGTAGCCGATGGTGCTCGACGACAGCGTCACCGCGTAGACGTCGTCGAACGCCTCTCCGAGCGCGCGCAGGCGCTGCTCCGCGCGACGGCGCGCCAGGTACAGCGCGTGCAGGAAGGCCGCGGGGTCGGGGCGCTCGCCATCGATGTCGACGGCCGGCACCACGAACAGTTGTTCGATGCGCGGCAGCGAGGCCTTGGCGAGTTCGCCGCAGACCGAGGTGTCGACCGGCACCACGCGCCAGCCGGCGACGGCCAGCTTCACTTCGCGCAGGGCGAGGGAGAACGTCTCGCGCGCCTTCGCCGCCGCGGCGTCGTCGTGCGGCAGGAAGACCAGGCCGGCGGCAAAACGCTGGCCCAGCGCGATGCCCGCCTCGCCGGCAAGCGCGCGCAGGAAGGCGTCCGGGCGTCGCAGCAACAGGCCGCAGCCGTCGCCCGACAGGCCGTCGGCAGCGAGTCCGCCGCGGTGGGTCATGCGGGACAGCGCCGCCAGCGCCTGTTTCACCAGCAATGCGCTCGGTCGATCGTCGAGCTGGGCGATCAGGCCGAAACCGCAGGCATCGCGCTCGTCGCGCGGATCGTACAGGCCTTCGGTGCTGGGTTGTTGCGCTGGATCCATGGACTGCGTGCTCCGCGGGTGGCGTTGCCGGATGGCATAGGGCCGCGGGCGCGCGACGCTGGAGAACGCGGAAGCGGCGCCTCGGTTCGCTCGCGCGATCCGGCCGGCCTTGAGCCAAGGGTCTCCCGACTAAAGCACATATTGTGCGCTGCGGCAAATCGAGTGGGCGTCGCTAAACAGTTGAAATTGAAACTATTTTCCGGAGGGCGCAGTCCCCAGCCGGTCGCCCATGCGACCAATGGACGACAGCGGCGGGCCGCCCGCATCGGCCGGATGCAGGGCTGCGATAGACTGCGCGCCCGTCCCCCGCAGGCGTCCCCGTGTCCGTGCCCCACGTTCCCGCCGCGCGTCGAGCCGCCCTGGTCTTCATCTTCTTCGTGGTGTTGCTGGACGTACTCGCCTTCGGCCTCATCATCCCGGTGCTGCCGCACCTGATCGAGGGTTTCGTCGGCGGCGATACCGCGGACGCGGCGGTATGGGTGGGCATATTCGGCGTGGTGTTCGCGGCCATCCAGTTCGTGACCGCGCCCATCCAGGGCGCGCTGTCGGACCGCTTCGGCCGGCGCCCGGTGATCCTGCTGTCCTGCCTGGGCCTTGCACTGGACTTCGTGTTCATGGCCCTGGCGCACACCCTGCCCCTGTTGCTGGTGGGCCGGATCATCGCCGGCATTACCTCGGCGAGCTTCACCACCGCCAATGCCTACATCGCCGACGTGGTCCCGGCCGAACAGCGGGCGAAGAGCTACGGCATGATCGGCGCCGCCTTCGGCATCGGCTTCGTGATAGGGCCGCTGCTCGGCGGCTGGCTGGGCGAGATCCACCTGCGCCTGCCGTTCTGGTTCGCCGCCGGACTGGCCTTGCTGAACTTCCTTTACGGCTGGTTCGTGCTGCCCGAATCGCTGCCGCCAGCCAAGCGCAGTGCACGTTTCGAGTGGCGCGATGCCAACCCGGTCGGCTCGCTGGGGCTGCTCAAGCGCTATCCGCAGGTGATTGGCCTGGCGGCGGTGGTCTGCCTGGCGAACCTAGCGCACTACGTCTATCCGAGCGTGTTCGTGCTGTTCGCCGACTACCGCTTCGGGTGGGGGCCTCGCGAGGTCGGTTGGGTGCTGGCCGCGGTGGGGGTATGCAGCATCCTGGTCAACGCCCTGCTCGTGGGTCGCGTGGTCGGCTGGCTGGGCGAACGTCGCACGCTGTTGCTGGGCCTGGGCGCCGGCGTGGTCGGGTTCCTGGTCTACGGCCTGGCCGACCGCGGCGGCCTGTGGTTGCTGGGCATCCCGATCAGCGCCCTGTGGGCCCTGGCCTCGCCGGCCACCCAGGCCCTGGTCACGCGCGAAGTGGGGCCGGAGGTCCAGGGAAGGATCCAGGGCGCGCTGATGAGCCTGATCGCCATGGCCGGCATCGTCGGCCCCGGTCTCTTCGCTGGCAGCTTCGGGTACTTCATCGACGCCGCGCGCCCGGTCGCGCATCCCGGCGCCCCCTGGCTGATCGCCGCGGCCATCCTGGCCGTGGCGGTCGTCATCGCCTGGGCCAAGGCGCCCCGGCTGGCGCCGCGCGGGTATCCGGTCGAGGCCGACGGGCCGGCCACGCCCGTCGACGGCACCCCGGGCCCGTGACCCACGGCGCTCGTGTCCTGCGCGGGGCGCGCATACTCTGCACGTGCCCCTCTCATGGAGATGTCCGATGCGCGTGCTGATCCCCGTCCTGTCCCTGGCGTTGGCAAGCGCCCTCCTGGCCGGTTGCGGCGCCGGGCAGTACCACGACACCCGCGACGCGGTCGACGCGCGGCCCGAGTGCAGCGGCATGCGCGGCGACAGCAAGGGGGAGCCGGTGCCGGCCTGGTGCGAGCGCGAGCAGGGCATGACCTGGTCGTCCGACGACGACGACGCGGTCGAGCTCGATTTCAGCGGCAACAAGGGCGACGACTGAGGCTGTCCGGCTGTTCCTGTGTCGCGAAACTGCACGCACGACGCACGATGGGTTTTGCTTCGCGCTATCCATCCTATGGTGCCGCCTCTGCCACCGTCTCGCAGGGTGGGTAGAGCCAAAGGCGAAACCCGCCGCCGGTCGCTCGCATGCAAGATGCACTGATGGGTTTTGCTTCGCGCTACCCATCCTGCGGTGCCGCCTCCGCCCTCGTCTCGTAGGGTGGGTAGAGCCAAAGGCGAAACCCACCGTCGCGAAGCTGCACGCAGGACGCACGGTCGGTCTTGCTTCGCGCGACCCATCCTGCGAGTTGGAAAGGTGAAGCGACGCCGTCAGGCGGGCGCGTCCGGCGCAGGTGCCTCCGAGGGCAGGGCCTGTGCGAATGTCGCCACCAGGTCGTCGATCCGCCAATGCGCCTCGCGCGCGGTTGCCCGCGCCTCGGCCAGGCGCGCGGCCAGCGATCGCTGGTCGCGCGGCGCCACCACCAGCACACCGCACAGGCGCATGCCTTCCTCGTGGAGGCGTACTTCGCAGTCCTCGACCCAGTCCAGTGCCATGACCCGCGTGCGGATGCGCTCGACCACGGGATCGGCCTGGCCGCGCTCCACGGTCTCGGGCCGCGCATCGTGGAGGTCGCGGATCGCATGCAGCATGTTGCGCACGCCGTCGTGCAGCACGTCGGCGGCGATCACCAGCGCGGCGACCGCATCGGCCCACCACCAGCCGAAGCCGATCCCGATGATGCCCGCCACGCCCGCCAGCGCCGTCATCCAGTCGGCCTTGTTCATGTCCGCGTCGGTGTGCAGCGGCTTGAGGTGCAGTTCGCGCGCGAGCTGCATCTTCAGCCGGCCCAGGATCACCGGCGGGATCGCGCTGGCCAGCAGGGCCGCTATCATCACCCAGCCCAGCCAGACGTGATGGCCGAACAGCTGCACGCTGCCGATGGCGGGATGCTCGCGCGTGACCAGCGCGATCATGTTGTCGACCACCAGCCAGATGCCCACGCCCGAGAGCGCCACCGCCGCGGCGAGGAAGGCGATGTCGAAGGCGCGCGCGCGACCGTTGACGTAGGTCGCGTCAGGCGGCTTGCGCGAGAAGCGCGCGGCCAGTAGGAAGCCCAGCGGCGGCACCATGCTCAGCAGGTCCTCGGCCCAGGCGGTCTTCATCGCCTGCGACTCGCCCATCGCCAGGTACATCAACACGGCGGTGCAGGCCAGCGCGACCAGGGTGACCGCGCTCAGCCGCTCCGCGCGGCGGAGCAGCGCGGCCTGCCGGGGCGGCAACGGATGGTGGGGACGCATGCTCATCGGGCGTCGCTCGCGAGGTGGGCACGCGCCGCGTCGCTCCGGAGGTAGGCCTCGACGTCCAGCTGCCAGGCGTTCTCGCCAGGCGGCAGGGCCAGCACCCGCATCACCGGCGTGCCCGATTCATCGAGGTCGCGGAACGGCTCGCTCAGGGCCACGCGCTTCTTCCATGGGGAGTCGGGCGCGGTGCCGCCCACGACGAGGTCGAGGCCGAAGTCCTCGAGTCGTTGCATCAGCCGGTCATGGGTACCGACCTGCCAGTCCACCCGAGCGTCGTGGCGTGCGGCGAAGGCTTCCACCAGGCGCACTTCGGGCCCTGATGGCGCTTGGCCAGGGGCGAGCACGACGAAGGGCGGATCGTGTACGACCCCGGCGTGCAGCACGCCCCCCTGGACCCGCGCCAGGGTCTGTTCGGGATCGCGCGGGTACGCGTTGCAGGCACACAGTCCCGCCAGGGCCAGGGTGGCCAGGCAGCGCAGCAGCCATGCGGGAAAGGGAGCAGCGGGCATCGGGCGGACTTCGGTCGGGAAGACGGATGCGCAGTGTCGGCGCCGGCGCGTGTGGGCCAGGTGCAGGCGCCGGTGCCGGGGCGCGGATCTTGGCGCGGCCTTGATCCACGATCCGCTATCGATTCGCGATGACCGCCCATTCGCCATCCCGCCAACAAGACCCCGAGGGCGCGCGCCAGGCCCGCGAGGCCGGCCTGCGCCATGTCAGCGACGCGATGCCCGGGTACTCGCGCCACCGCCGGGGGCGTGGGTTCGCCTACCGCGACCCGGAGGGACGCATCGTCCGTGATCCGGCCCTGCTCGCGCGCTTCAAGGCGCTGGCGATTCCGCCGGCCTACACCGACGTGTGGATCAGCCGCTTCGCCAACGGGCACCTGCAGGCCACCGGCCGCGATGCGCGCGGGCGCAAACAGTATCGTTACCACCCGGACTGGCAGCAGGCGAGCGGCGAAGGCAAGTTCGAGCGCATCGTCGCCTTCGGACGCGCCCTGCCACGGTTGCGCAGGCACGTGCGCAAGGACTTGGGCGAGCGCGGCTGGCCCAAGCGCAAGGTGCTCGCCCTCGCGGTGGCGGTGATGGCCGAGACCCTGTTGCGGGTCGGCAACGAGGCCTACCGGCGCGAGAACGGCTCGTTTGGCCTGACCACCTTGCGCAACCGCCACGTCGGTTTCCTCAAGGGAGGACGCGTGCAGTTCCGCTTCAAGGGCAAGTCCGGCCTGCGCCACGAGGCCGCGCTCGACGATGCGCGCCTGGCGCGGCAGCTGCGCCTGGTCCAGCAATTGCCCGGGCAGTGGCTGTTCCAGTACCGCGATGACGAGGGCGACGTGGTCCCGGTGGATTCGGGCGACATCAACGATTACCTGCACGACGCGATGGGCGAGGCCTTCACCGCCAAGGACTTCCGCACCTGGGGCGCGACGCTCGCCGCATTCCAGCGCCTGGCGACCACGCCCTTGCCCGAGGGGCGCGATGGCGCGGCGCCCTCGGAGCGCGCGCTGAAGGCGGTCGAAACGGCGGTGCTGTCGGAGGTCGCCGGCCTGCTCGGCAACACCCCGGCGGTGTGCCGTCGCGCCTACGTCGATCCCACGGTCTGGGCGGGATGGCGGGACGGGCGGGTGCACCGCGCGGCCGCCCGCGGTGGCGCTAACGGCGCCCGCGGCGCGCGTCAATGGGAACTCGCTGCGCTCGCTTTCCTCAAGCGCGCCCGGCGGGACTGAACGGTTTTCACCTGCCTTGGCCGCGCGGCGCGGGAGACTGGCCATCGTCCACCACGATCAGGGAGGCGCCACCATGGCGACCTGCGACGTTTGCGGCAACGAATACGACAAGGCGTTCACCGTCACCACGGCCTGGGGCAGCGGCACCTTCGACTCGTTCGAATGCGCCATCCAGCGCACCGCGCCGACCTGCGCGCATTGCAGCTGCCGCGTCATCGGCCACGGCGTTGAAGCCGACGGTACGGTCTATTGCTGCGCGCACTGCGCGCGGCACAACGGCGTGAAGGGGCTCGACGACCGGGTCTGACGTCCATGCCACGGTCGCCGTGGCAACGGACGGAGGGCGTCAGCCGCAGCGCAGGTTGCTGATGTTGCCGTCCTCGTCGACGTCCACGTTGAGCCGGCTTTCGACGAACTCCAGTGTCACCATCATCCCCGGCTTGATGACGCGCACGCGCTCGGCGCCGCTGGCGATGCGCGCCTGTTCGATGTTCGCCTCGTTGGCGGGCTTGCCGATGGCATCGGCCTTGGCTTTCTCGGGATCGCAGGTCTTGAGCATGGGGGGCATGGGGTCCGACATGGGCGGCGCCTGGCGCGACGTGGTCGCCGGAGGCGCGGCGGGGGAGCAGGCCGCCACCGACAGCAGGGCCACGCCGAGCGTGGACAGGGTCAGGCAGCGGAGGCGGGTGCGGCGATCGAACGCGGTCATCGGGCGGCTCCGTCTCAGCCGCAGCGGATGCCGGTGATGGCGCCGCGATCGTTGACGTCGATGTTCACCCGGTCCGGGCGGTAGTCCATCGTCGCCGCCATGCCGGGCGTGAGCACGCGGGCGTCGCGGCTGCCGGTGTCCTGCAGGATGCGGTTGACGACGTCCTGGTCGGGGGCATTGCCGATCGCCCAGTGCGCACCCTGCGCGTTGCAGGTGCCCGCCGTTTGCGCGGTGGGAGGCGGGGAGGCGGTGGTCGCGCAGGCAGCCAGCGCGAGCAGGACGGAGGCGGACGCAGCGAGGGGCAGCAAGCGGATCGGGGTGGACATGGGAACGCTCCTGAACAGGCTCAGGCCGCAGCCTACACCCCGCCCGTGCGCGTGGCATGAAGGCCCGGCAACGCCACGGCGTTGTCGTCCGCACTGCCGGCGAGCGCCAGCAACAGGCGCGCCAGGGTCACCACGTCCTGGTGGTTGTGCGCGCAGACGCGGCGCAGGTCCGTCGAGGGCCCGCCGCGCAGGTAGCCCAGCCACGCGGCAGGCGCCTGGGCACCGGGCAGGTCGTCTTCGCGGACGATTCCGAGCAGCCTGCGCTCGATCGTCGCGAGCCGGCAGTCTTCCCAACGGCCCTTGTGGAAGCGCCGCGTGGGAAACAGCAGGTCCAGGTGCTCGAGTCCGCCCAGCGGCTCGGCCAGCCGGGTCAGCCGGTACCGCGCCTTGAGCAGCGGGGCGTCGTAGCAGCGGCCGTTGTAGCTGCACAGCACGGTATCGGGGGCCAGCCACTCCGCGAAGACGTGGAGCATCGCCGGCTCCGCGGCCATTGTCGTCATCAGCAGTTGCCGCACCCGCAGGCCACCCGCGTGCCAGTCCGCGGCGCCGATCTGGAAGGCGCGGGTGCCCGTACCGCCGGCCAGGCCGGTGGTCTCGGTATCGAAGAACAGGAAGCGCCCGGGGGCGACGGCGTCCTCGCGCCGCGCGAATGCCAGCGGGATGGGCGCGACGGGAGGCATGAACGGCTGCCAGCTCGTGATCAGTCGCAGACCATCGGCGATCGCCTCGCCGGGCAGCTCGCGTACCGTCGCAGGCAACGGGGCCGGCGCCTGGGCACGCAGGCGGGGCGCGAGCAGGCGACGCAGGG
>NZ_VICE01000100.1 GCF_006546775.1 Marilutibacter aestuarii | reverse complement strand
CTTGTTCGCCGGCCGTTGCACCATCGGGTGCCTGAGCCAGGCATGGGGATCGTAGTCTTCGCCGCGCGCCAGCATCGCCCACGCCTGCCGCGCATGCTTGTTGGCGATGGCCACCAGCACCTTGCCGAAGGGCAGGCGCGCGGCCAGGCCTCGGATCCACACCTGCTCCGGTGTGGCCTGGGCGGCGGCCACCGCCTGCGCCCGCTGCAGACTGCTTCGCGCCCCCTGGATCAACAGGGTGCGCAGGTAGCCGTCGCCGCGGCAGCTGATCGCGCCCAACCGCGCCTTGCCGCCACTGGAGTGCTGGGTTGGCGTCAACCCCAGCCAGGCGGCCAGTTGTCGGCCGTTGCGGAAGTCGCGGCCGTTGCCGAGGGTGGCGACCCAGGCATCGGCGGTGAGCGGACCGATGCCGATGATCCGACGCAGGCGCGCGCAGCGCTCGTCGTCGCGTGACCGGGCCAGGATGCGTCGGCTGCACTTGGCTTCGTGTTCGCGCAGCACCGACCAATGCCGCTGCAGCTGATCCAGCGCCACCCGCATGGTGGCCGGGACCGGCAGCTCACCCAGGCCGGCCAACATGCGTCGCAACGCGGCGTCGCCGCGCGGCACGACGATCCCGAACTCGGCCAGGATCCCGCGCAGGCGATTGCTGGCGGCCAGGGCATCGGCCTTGAAGCCTTCGCGGATGCGGTGCTCGGCCAGGCGCGCCTGCTGGTCGATCGACTTCACCGGCACGAAGCGCATGTTGCCCTGACGGGCCGCGGTAGCGATCGCTTCGGCATCATTACGATCGTTCTTGGCCCTCTGGCTCTTGCGGAAGGGTTTGACGAACTGGGCGGCCATCAATCGCGGCTGCAGCCCATGCTCGAGGCTGCGGCGGGCCCAGTGATGGGCGCCGCTGCACGCTTCCATGGCGACCCGGGTGCCGGCAGGCAACTGGGCCAGCCAGACGGCGAACGCCTCGCGACGCAGGTCCTGGCGCTGGATGACGCGGCCGGAGCCGTCCAGGGTGCAGGTGGAAAAGACCGATTTGGCCAGATCAATACCGATGGCTATATTGCGCATGGGAGACTTCCCTCTCCAGACGTACCGATGGTGAATGCCATCATGGCCCTTGAGGCCGAGCGGTGATCCGCAAGGGCGGGAAGTCTCCTTTTTACTCAT
>NZ_VICE01000099.1 GCF_006546775.1 Marilutibacter aestuarii | reverse complement strand
TTCTGCGCCGGCGCCGCGGCGCAGGCGGCCAGCAGGGCGGCGGCCGAAGCGCGTGCGATGAAACCCGGGCGACGGTGCGTCATCGGGCGACCACCAGCTCGACCATGCAGTGTCGTCGCGAAACCAGGGTGGCGCAGCAGGCCTCGCCCTGGTCGCCCTCGCATTCACGGCCTTCGATGGCCCGGCGGGCGTTGACGATCAGTGTTCGTGTGGATGACGGCAAGGCGGGGCGTCCTGGGTCGGAGGGGCATGCGTGGGGCGGGGTGGCACCGGATCGTGGCCGCCGGGATGCAGCGGGTGGCAACGGGCGAGGCGGCGGGCCGCCAGCCAGCTGCCCCTGAGGGCCCCGAACCGCCCGATGGCCTCCATCGCATACTCCGAACAACTGGGGTAAAAACGGCAACGAGGCCCCAGCAACGGGCTTATCCACCGTTTGTAGAGACGCAGCAGGGCGATGAGGAGGCGGTCGATCACGGATCCTTGGGGCGGAAACCCGCGGGTGTCGCGGTTGCCGCAGTAGCCGTGGCAGGGTATAACAGCGCGCTTTCCCGTCACAAGGGAACCTCAACAGGACAAGTCGCCCGTGGCAGTGAAAAAGAAACCCGCCAAGGCCGCCAAGGCCACCAAGAAGCCCGCCAAGCCTGCTTCCGGCAAGGCCGCTCCAGCCGCAAAGAAGCCCGCGGCCAAGAAGGCTGTCGCCAAGAAGCCCGTCGCAAAGAAGGCAGCCTCGAGCAAGCCGGCCAAGAAAGCGGTCGCCAGCAAGCCCGTTGCAAAGAAGGCAGCGGCGAAGAAGGCCGCCGTGAAGAAAGCGCCGGCCAAGAAGGCACCGGCCAAGAAGGCACCGGCACCGAAGAAGGCGCCGGCGAAGAAGGCCGTCGCCAGCAAGGCGCCCGCGCCCAAGGCCACCAAGCCGGCAGCGAAGGCCAAGGCCCCTGCACCCAAGGCACCGGCCAAGCCGGCGGCCAGCAAGCCGGCGCCGAAGCAGGCAGCGCCTGCACGGACCAGCGTGGTCAAGAAGCCGGCGGCCCGTCCGGCCACAAGGACCGCGCCTACCCCCTCCACCCCGACCCGGAGCGCGAAGGCCGTGGCCAAGCGACCGGTCGGAAAAGTAGCCGTGGCGGTGGCGGCGCGACCGCCCGCCCCCGCCCCCAAGACGCAGTATAAAGTCGTGCCCTATAAAACAGATGATGCCACCGGCCGTCCGATCCTCCCGGCCGGCTACAAGCCCTCGGCGGACGAGGAGTACATGAGTCCGCTGCAACTGGAATACTTCCGCCAGCGCCTGCTGCAGTGGCGTGCGGACCTGGTCGAGGAATCCAAGCAGACCATCGAGAACCTCAAGGAAGAAGTGCGTGACGTCGGCGACGAAGCCGAGCGCGCCACGCGCGAGACCGAGAACTCGCTGGAGCTGCGTACCCGCGACCGCTACCGCAAGCTGATCAGCAAGATCGACAGCACGCTCAAGCGCGTCGACAGCGGCGACTACGGCTTCTGCGCCGACACCGGCGAAGAGATCGGCCTGGAGCGCCTGGAGGCGCGCCTGACCGCCGAGCGCACCATCGACGCCCAGGAGCGCTGGGAGCACCTGCAGAAGCAGATGGGCGACTGAGCCCGTCCGTGCACGCCTCGCGCCCGGTCGTCCGCGACCGGGCACGGACAAGCCCGGCCTTGGCCGGGCTTTTTCGTTGGCGCACGGCGTGGCGCGCCGACGTTGGGTTCAGTGCAGGTCGCGCAACTGCAGCCGGCGCAGGCGTGGTGCCCAGCGGGCGGTGACGGCGACGACGGCGAGCGTCATGCTGCCGCCGAACACCACCGACGGGACCAGTCCGAGCAGCCGCGCGGCGACGCCCGACTCGAAGGCGCCCAGTTCGTTCGACGAACCGATGAAGATGCCGTTGATCGCGGCGACGCGCCCGCGCATGGCGTCCGGGGTCGCCAGTTGCAGGATCGTGCTGCGCATCACCACCGAGACGCTGTCGCACATGCCCGACAGGCCCAGCAGGACCACGGAGAGCCAGAATTCGCGCGACAGCGCGAAGGCGATCATGCACAGGCCGAAGCCTGCGACCGCACCGAGCAGGAGGCGGCCGGCGTGCCGGTCGGGCGGGTGGCGCGCCAGCCACAGCGCCATCAGCACCGCGCCCGCGGCCGGGGCCCCGCGGAGGATGCCCAGGGCCTCGGGCCCGCTCTCGAACACCTCGGTGACGAAGGCCGGCAGCAGGGCGACCGCGCCGCCGAACAGCACCGAGAACATGTCCAGTGCCTGCGCGCCCAGCACCACCTGGTGGCCGAAGACGAAGCGCAGCCCCGCGCCGATGCTGCGGAAGATCGGCTCACGCTGGCTGGGCGGCACGGGCTCGGTCGCGCGCAGCAGGCGCACCGCCAACGCGGCCAGCGCTGCCAGGCCCGCCGCGACGAGGTAGGCGCGGGTGGTCCCGCCCCACGCAATCAGCAGCCCGCCGAGCGCCGGGCCGACCACCAGGCCGGCCTGCATGGCCACGCTGCCGATGCCCACGCCCTTGGCGAACTGTTCCCGCGGCAGCACGCGCGCGAACAAGGCCATGTAGACCGGGGTCAGGAAGGCCCGGACGAGCCCGTTCAGCGCGACCGCCAGGTAAATGGCGGCCGTGCCCCAGGCCGGCACGTGGCCGCTGGAGACGCCGGCCAGCCACAGCGTGGTCGCGCACAGGCCCAGGCAGGCGAACATGCCCAGCTTGCGGCGCGGGAAGTGATCCACGGCGTAGCCGGCGAACAGCGCCATGCCGATGTAGGGAACGACTTCGGCCAGGCCAACCAGGCCGAGCGCCAATGCATCGCGGGTCAGGCCATAGATGTGCCAGCCCACCGTGACCGCGACGATCTGGTACGACAGCATCGCCAGCAGGCGATAGACCAGCAGGCCGCTGAAGCCGGGATTGCGCAGCAGCGCCCAGGCCGTGGGCGCCGGCGCGGTCACAGGTGCCGGGCGGCCTCGGCCCGGATGAACGCCAGCAGCGAGGCGAGGCCGTTGCTGCGGGTCGGGGAGAGGTGCTTGGCCAGGCCGATGTCGGCGATGTAATCGGCGTCGGTCTCCGCGATTTCGCGCGCGCTGCGCCCGGAGTAGACGCGCAGGGCGAGGTAGATCAGGCCCGAGACGATCGCCGAGTCGCTGATCGCGTGGAAGTCCAGGCGCGAGGCGTCGCCCTGCGGCACGATCCAGACCATCGACTGGCAACCGTGCAGGCGGTGGGTCTCGGTCTTCCAGTCGTCCGGCAGCGCGGGCAGCTTGCGGCCCAGGTCGATCAGGTACTGGTAGCGTTCGGACCAGTCGCCGAAGAAGGCGAACTCGTCGCGGATCGCGGCCTGCGCGTCGGCGGGCGTGGCCTCGAGCGGGAACGGCGTGTGGGGCAGGGGCGTGTCAGTCATCGACGCAGACTCCTGGGAGCGGGACCGGGACGGGCCCGGTCATGCGCGCCTGACCCAGCGTACGCCCTGTGGCGTGTCCTCCAGGACGACGCCCTCGGCGGCGAGCGCGTCGCGGATCGCATCGGCACGCGCGAAGTCGCGCGACTGCTTCGCCGCCACGCGTTCGTCGACCAGCGCCTGGATGCGCGCATCGTCCTCGACCGACGCGCCGCGTGCGAACCACGCGGCCGGATCCTGCTGCAGCAACCCCAGGGCCAGGCCGGCGCCCAGGAGGTCGGCCTTCAGCGCCGGCAGCCCCTCGCTGCCCCGGCCACTGGCCAGCAACGCGCGCGCCTGGCTGGCGATGGCGGCGATCTCGGCGAGCGCCTTGGGCGTGTTGAGGTCGTCGTCGAGCGCGGCTTCGATGCTGGCCGGGATCGCCGGCGCCGCTTCGATGCCGGCCAGGTCGCGCAGGGTCCCGTAGAGGCGGTCGAGGGTGCGCACGCTCTGCTCGATCAGCGCGTCCGACCAGTCCAGCGGGCCCCGGTAGTGCGCCGACAGCAGCGCGTAGCGCAGGGCCTCGGGCGGATGCGCGCGGACGAGGTCGTGGATCCGGGCGATGTTGCCGACGGACTTGGACATCTTGGCGCCGTCGAAGTTGAGCATGCCGTTGTGCAGCCAGAAGCGCGCGAAGGGCTTGCCGCCGTGGGCGCATTCGCTCTGGGCGACCTCGTTCTCGTGGTGCGGGAACTGCAGGTCGACGCCGCCGGCATGGATGTCGATCGTCTCGCCCAGGTGGGCGGCCGCCATCGCCGAGCACTCGATGTGCCAGCCCGGCCGGCCGCGGCCCCACGGCGACTCCCAGCCCGGCAGCGCGTCGGTGGAAGGCTTCCACAGGACGAAGTCGCCGGGGTTCTTCTTGTAGGGCGCGACCTCGATGCGGGCGCCGGCCAGCATGTCCTCGAGTTCGCGGCGCGAGAGCTTGCCATAGCCGTCGAAGCTGTCGACGGCGAACAGGACGTGGCCCTCGGCGGCGTACGCGTGGCCCTGCTCGATGAGGGTGGAGATCATTTCGATGATCTGCCCGATGTGGTCGGTCGCGGCGGGTTCCAGGTCCGGCGGCGCGACGCCCAGCGCCGCCATGTCCTCGCGATAGGCGCGGGTGAAGCGCTCGGCGATCACCGAGATCGGCACGCCCTGTTCGGCGGCCGCGGCATTGATCTTGTCGTCCACGTCGGTGATGTTGCGGGCGTAGGCGAGGGTGCCGAAACGGCGCCGCAGCAGGTCGGCCAGTACCCCGAACACCACGGGCCCGCGGCCGTTGCCGATGTGGACGTAGTTGTAGACCGTGGGGCCGCAGACGTACATGGTGGTACGCGCCGGATCGGCCGGCGAGAAGGCTTCGACCCGCCGGGTCAGGCTGTTGTAGAGATGCAGACTCATGGGTACGCGGTCTTGGGTTCGCGCCATTCTAGCGGTTTGCACGGCCTGGCTGGCGCCCCGACTGCGTTGGAGGGACGAGGGCCGCTGCCCGTGCCGGCGATTGCCGTCCGCGACGACAGCACAGGTTCACCCCACCGGCGGGCCGAGCATTTACAATTTTTGAACAGATACGACCCTGCGAGCGCGATGATCCGTCTCTTCCCCCTGCCATGCCTCCTGCTGGTCGCGGCCCTGTCCGTCCCGGTGTTTGCCCAGGACCGTGTCGTCATCCAGGCCGAGAACGTCCGCTACGACTACGCGCAGGTGCTGCGGGTCACGCCGGTGTACCAGACCCTGACGGCGACGCGGGTCGAGGAGAGGTGCGACCAGACGCCGCGCCCGGAGGACGAGGGGGACTCCCGCCTGTCGCGCATGGTCGGCGCGGTGAAGGACGTGTTCACCCGCGGCAACGACGAAGCGGACGAGGATGCAGGGGCCGCCACGACGGCCAATTGCCGCTCGGTCCCGGTGGAGCGCGAGTTCCAGCGCCCGATCGCCTACGACGTCGACTATCTCTACAAGGGGGCCAAGTTCCGCTCCCGCCTGCCGGAGGACCCCGGCAACCGGCTCCGCATCCGGGTCTCGATCACGCCCGTGGCCACCAGCGTCGAGCGGCCTTGAACCGGCCGTGCCCCCGCGTGGAGATTTCGGTCGCTTGCGTGCTGCCCGGCGGCATGCGAGCATTCGCGTCCTGATGAGCCGCCACTACGCCGACGCCGACGTTCTGACCTCCGCCTGGATGGCGGCGGGCATGACCTCGCGCGCGCGTCGACCGTACCCGCCAACACCGGCTGGGTAGGCGTCATCGCCTGTTTCTGGAGTCGCCCCCCGAACGGGTGACACGAGAAAAGCCCAGCCTGACCGCTGGGCTTTTCTGCTTTCTGGCCCGGCAACCCTCCGACCGGCGCCGGCATGGCGCCCCCTTCTGGAACCCGCGATGAAGCACTTTCTGAATACCCAGGACTGGTCCCGCCCGGACCTCGACGCGCTGCTGGTGCAGGCGTCCGAGTTCAAGCGCAGCAAGCTGGGCAACCAGCTCAAGGGTCGCTCGATCGCCCTGGTGTTCTTCAATCCGTCGATGCGCACGCGGACCAGCTTCGAACTCGGCGCGTTCCAGCTCGGTGGCCACGCGGTCGTGCTGCAGCCGGGCAAGGATGCATGGCCGATCGAGTTCAACCTCGGCACCGTGATGGACGGCGACACCGAAGAACACATCGCGGAGGTCGCCCGCGTGCTCGGCCGCTACGTCGACCTGATCGGCGTGCGCGCCTTCCCCAAGTTCGTCGACTGGGCCTACGACCGCGAGGACATCGTCCTCAAGAGCTTCGCGAAGTACTCGCCAGTGCCGGTGATCAACATGGAGACGATCACCCATCCCTGCCAGGAGCTGGCGCATGCGCTGGCCCTGCAGGAGCACTTCGGCACGGCCGACCTGCGCGGCAGGAAGTACGTCCTCACGTGGACTTACCACCCCAAGCCGCTCAATACCGCCGTGGCCAATTCGGCGCTGACCATCGCCACCCGCATGGGCATGGACGTGACATTGCTGTGTCCGACCCCCGAGTACGTGCTCGACGAGCGCTACATGGACTGGGCCGCGACGAACGTCGCCGAGTCGGGCGGCTCCCTGCAGGTCAGCCACGACATCGAGTCGGCGTATGCCGGCGCCGACGTCGTCTACGCCAAGAGCTGGGGCGCGCTGCCGTACTTCGGCAACTGGGGGCCGGAAAAGCCCATCCGCGACCAGTACCAGCACTTCATCGTCGATGAAGCCAAGATGGCGCTGACCAACAATGGCGTGTTCTCCCACTGCCTGCCGCTGCGTCGCAACGTCAAGGCGACCGACGCGGTGATGGACTCCCCCAACTGCATCGCCATCGACGAAGCCGAGAACCGCCTGCACGTGCAGAAAGCGGTGATGGCCGCGCTGGTGGGTGCTGGTGATTCGTGATCGTTGCTGCGTGACCCTCCGACCACGCCCCCCGCTTTGAACTGATCCCTTCATTCCGAAATTCCTGGACGCTCCCATGCCGCAGCAAACCGCTCCTGCCAATCCCGAATCCCGAATCCCGAATCACGGCGCCAAGGACATCGTCCTGGCCTTCTCCGGCGGCCTCGACACCAGCTTCTGCGTGCCCTACCTGCAGGAGCGGGGCTGGAACGTGCACACGGTGTTCGCCGACACCGGCGGCGTCGATGCCGAGGAGCGCGCATTCATCGAGCAGCGCGCCGATGAACTGGGCGTCGCCTCGCACGTCACCGTCGACGGCGGACCGGCGATCTGGTCGGGCTTCGTCAAGCCCTTCGTCTGGGCGGGCGAGGGCTACCAGGGCCAGTACCCCTTGCTGGTGTCGGACCGCTACCTGATCGTCGAGGCGGCGTTGAAGCGCTGCCAGGAGCTGGGCACGCGCGCGATCGCGCACGGCTGCACCGGCATGGGCAACGACCAGGTCCGCTTCGACCTGGCGGTCAAGGCGCTGGGCGACTACGAGATCATCGCGCCGATCCGCGAGATCCAGAAGGAACACACCGAGGTCCGTGCCTACGAACAAGCCTACCTGGAAGAGCGCGGCTTCGGCGTGCGTGCCAAGCAGAAGGCCTACACGATCAACGAGAACCTCCTGGGCGTGACGCTCTCCGGCGGCGAGATCGACCGCTGGCAGGCGCCGGGCGAGGGCGCGCGGGGCTGGTGCAAGCCGCGCGCCGAATGGCCGGCCGAGGCGCTGCGGGTGAAGATCCGCTTCGAGAACGGCGAGGCCGTCGCGCTCGATGGCGAGGCGATCGCGGGCCACGCGATGCTGGCACGGCTCAACGGCCTGTTCGCGGCCTATGGCGTCGGCCGCGGGCTGTACACCGGCGACACCACCATCGGCCTGAAAGGCCGCATCGTGTACGAGGCCCCCGGCCTGTTCGCGCTGCTGACCGCCCACCGCGCCCTGGAAGAAGCGGTGCTGAGCAAGCAGCAGAACCGCTTCAAGCCCGACGTCGCGCGCAAGTGGGTCGAGCTGGTCTACGAGGGCTTTTTCCATGACCCCCTGAAGACCGACCTCGAGGCGTTCCTCGCGTCGAGCCAGTCGACGGTCAATGGCGAGGTCACGCTGGAAACCTCGGGTGGCATCGTCAACGCGGTCGCGATCGAGTCGCCCCACATCCTCAATGCCAAGGGCGCGACCTATGCGCAGGCCGCCGACTGGGGCGTGGCCGAGGCCGAGGGCTTCATCAAGCTGTTCGGCATGAGCAGCACGCTGTGGGCCGAGATCAACCGCGGCCCGGCGAAGGACTGAGGACGCGACGACGTGCTGGCCAAGACCCTCAAGCACCTGGACGCCCTGGTCGGGTTCGACACGCGCAACCCCCCGCGCGAGATCGGCACCGGCGGCATCTTCGACTACCTGCGCGCGCAGTTGGACGGCTTCGACATCGAAGTCGTCGACCATGGCGCCGGGGCCGTTTCCATGCTCGCCGTGCGCGGCACGCCCACGCGGGTGTTCAACGTCCACCTCGACACCGTGCCGTCGTCCGAGGCATGGTCGGCCGACCCGCACGTGCTGCGCGTGGAGGGCGACCGTGCGATCGGGCTGGGCGCCTGCGACATCAAGGGCGCCGCGGCCGGCCTGCTGACCGCCGCGTCGGTGACGGAAGGCGACGCCGCGTTCCTGTTCAGTACCGACGAGGAAGCGAATGATCCGCGCTGCATCGCCGCGTTCCTCGCCCGCGACCATGGCTTCCGCGAGGCGATCATCGCCGAACCCACCGGTTGCGAGGCCGTGCTGGCGCACCGCGGGATCAGCTCTGTGCTGATGAAGTTCAAGGGCATGGCCGGACACGCTTCCGGCGCCAACGCCATGCAGGCCAGTGCCTTGCACCAGGCCATGCGTTGGGGCGGCCGCGCGCTGGACCATGTCGAGGCGCAGGCCCACCAGCGCTTCGGCGGCCTGACCGGGCTGCGCTTCAACATCGGCCGGGTCGAGGGCGGGATCAAGGCCAACATGATCGCGCCCAGCGCCGAGCTGCGCTTCGGTTTCCGGCCCTTGCCCTCGATGTCCATCGACGGCCTGCACGACACCTTCCGCGGCTTCGCCGACCCCGATGCACTGGCGCACTACGAGGAAACGTTCCGCGGTCCCTCGCTGCCCGGTGGCGACGTCGCCGACGCCGAACGCAAGCGCCTGGAGGCGCGTGACCTGGCCGACGAGCTGGGCCTGCCGATCGGCAACGTGGTCGACTTCTGGACGGAAGCCTCGCTGTTCTCCCAGGCGGGACTGACGGCCTTCGTGTACGGGCCCGGCGACATCGCGCAGGCGCACACGGCCGACGAATGGGTCGAGCTGCGGCAACTCCAGCGTTACACCGAATCCATCATCCGCATCCTTGATACCGGGCGACCGACTTGAACATCGCCATGAACGACATCCGCGAAGACAGCCGCGACATCCAGACACGGCAGACCATCGTCCGCCTGCTGTCCAGCATGGCGAGCGCGAAGGAGATCTCGCAGTACCTCAAGCGCTTCTCGCAGCTCGACGCCAAGCGCTTCGCCGTGGTCAAGGTCGGCGGCGCGGTCCTGCGCGACGACCTCGACGCGCTCACCTCGTCGCTGGCCTTCCTGCAGGACGTGGGCCTGACCCCGATCGTCATCCACGGCGCGGGCCCGCAGCTCGACGGCGAACTCGCCGCGGCGGGCATCGAGAAGCACACCGTCGATGGCCTGCGGGTCACCTCGCCGGAGGCCCTGGCCATCGTGCGCCGGGTGTTCCACGCGCAGAACCTGAAGCTGGTCGAAGCGCTTCAGGCCTTCGACGCGCGCGCCACCTCCATCGTCTCGGGCGTGTTCGAGGCCGAATACCTGGACCGCGACACCTACGGCATGGTCGGCGAGGTCAAGCGCGTCGACCTGGCACCCATCGAGGCCAGCCTGAAGGCCGGTTCCATCCCGGTGATCGCCAGCCTGGGCGAGACCGTCGGCGGGCAGATCCTGAACGTCAACGCCGACTTCGCCGCCAACGAGCTGGTGCAGATGCTCCAGCCCTACAAGATCGTCTTCCTGACCGGCACCGGGGGGCTGCTCAACGAGCGCGGCAAGGTGATCGATTCGATCAACCTCACCACCGAGTACGAGCACCTCGTCGCGCAACCCTGGGTCAACGGCGGCATGAAGGTGAAGATCGAGCAGATCAAGGACCTGCTCGATTCGCTGCCGCTGACGTCCTCGGTCTCGATCACCAAGCCCTCCGAACTGGCGAAGGAGCTGTTCACCCACAAGGGCTCGGGTACGCTGGTGCGGCGCGGCGAGCGAGTCCTGCAGGTCTCGAGCTGGGACGAACTGGACCTGCCGCGCCTGCGCGGCCTGATCGAGTCGGCCTTCGGTCGCGAGCTGGTGCCCGATTATTTCGACACCACGCGCCTGCACCGCGCCTACGTCAGCGAGAACTACCGTGCCGCCGTGATCCTGACCGCGGAGGACGCAGGGACCTACCTCGACAAGTTCGCCGTGCTCGACGATGCGCAGGGCGAGGGCCTCGGACGCGCGGTCTGGCAGGTCATGCACGAGCAGAATCCCAGCCTGTTCTGGCGCTCGCGCAACGGCAATCCGGTCAACGCGTTCTACCACTCCGAATCCGACGGTTGCCTGCGGCAGGGCAAGTGGCGCGTGTTCTGGTACGGCATGGACGGCTTCGATGCGATCGGCCGCTGCGTGGCGCATTGCGCGACGCGCCCGGTGACCCTGCACGACCGGACGGCGACGGGAGCGCAGGCATGACCGCCAATGTCCCCGCCCACATGCACGAGGCGCCGCTGCTGGAAGGCGAGGGCGTGCGCCTTGAACCGATGCAGGCCCACCACGCCGGGGGCCTCGCCCGCGCCTGCGCCGACGGCCGCCTGTGGGAGCTGTGGTACACCGGGGTGCCGCGACCGGAGGCGATGACCGAACACGTGGAGGCCTGCCTGCATCGCCGGGCGCGGGGGCAGCAGTTGCCCTACGTCGTCGTCGGCCGGGGTGATGGCCGCGTCCTCGGCCAGACCAGCTTCTGCAACATCGATGCCGGCAACCGGCGTGTCGAGATCGGGTACACCTGGTACGCCGCCAGCGCGCAGCGCACCTCGACCAACACCGAGACGAAGGCGCTGATGCTGGCGCAGGCCTTCGAGGCATGGCGGTGCATCGCGGTGGAGTTCCGAACGCACTGGTTCAACCAGCGCTCGCGCGAGGCGATCGCGCGACTCGGCGCCAAGCAGGACGGCATCCTGCGCAACCACCAGCGGCTGGACGACGGCAGCTACCGCGATACCGTCGTGTTCTCGATCATCGAATCCGAATGGCCCGCGGTGAAGCGGCACCTCGCCGCACGGCTGGCGCGGCACGCCGCCATGGGAGGACACTGACATGGGCATCACCGTCGGCATCGTCGGCGCGCGCGGCTACGTCGGCGCCGAGCTGATCCGCCTGCTCGCCGCGCACCCCGCGTTCGAACTGGCGTACGTGTCGTCGCGCGAACTCGACGGGCAGCCCGTCGCCGCGCACATCGACACTTACACGGGCGAGCTGCGCTATTGCTCGCCCTCGCACGAGGCCTTGCCAGCGCTCGGCGCGGACGCGGTGGTGCTGGCCCTGCCCAATGGCAAGGCGAAGCTGTGCGTGGACGCGTTCGACGATGCGGTTTCACGCGGCGTCGCCGCCGATCCGGTCATCATCGACCTGTCCGCGGATTATCGGTTCGACGAAAGCTGGTATTATGGGCTGCCGGAACTGACCCGAGGCCGCTACCGCGGCCAGCGCAGGATCAGCAATCCGGGCTGCTATGCCACGGCGATGCAACTGTCCGTGGCACCGATGCTCGCGTATCTCGACGGGCCGGTGCAGTGCTTCGGTGTCTCCGGTTATTCGGGTGCAGGCACCACGCCGTCGGACAAGAACGATCCCGACGCCTTACGCAACAACCTGATGCCCTACGCATTGACGGGGCATGTCCACGAACGCGAGGTTTCCAGTCAGTTGGGTCACCCGATCCACTTCCTTCCACATGTAGCACCGCATTTCAGGGGCCTGACCATCACGGCCAACCTGCCGCTGTCCGCACCGGTCGAGCGGGGCGATGTGATGGCGCGCTATCGCCAGCGCTATGCAGGCGAGCCGCTCGTGCGCGTGGTCGACGAAGCCCCGTGGGTCAGCGCGATCGCGCAGCGGCACCATGTCGACATCGGCGGCTTCGCGGTATCCGCGGACGGTCGTCGCCTGGTGGTGGTCGCCACCGAGGACAACCTGCTCAAGGGCGCGGCGACGCAGGCGTTGCAGAACCTCAACCTGGTCTTCGGGCTGGACGAAATGACGGGCATCCCCGTGTTGGAGAACTGCTGAATGAGTCCACTGCTGTGGCAGAAGCCGGGCGTCAAGGTCGACGCGCGCATCCAGGCATTCCTTGCCGGCGAGGACGTCGTCCTCGACCGCGAATTCTTCCTGTTCGACATCCAGGCCAGTCGCGCGCATGCCGAGGGGCTGCAGCGCATCGGCATCCTGGGTGCCGACGAACTCGAACGCCTGTGCGCCGAGATGGACGCGCTGGCCGATGATTTCCGTGCCGGGCGCTTCATCCTCGACGACCGCCACGAGGACGGCCACTCCGCGATCGAGGCGCGCCTGGTCGAGCGCCTTGGCGACACCGGAAAGAAGATCCACACCGGGCGCAGCCGCAACGACCAGGTGCTGGTCGCCACGCGCCTGTGGCTGAAGGAAAAGCTGTCGGAAGTGGCGGCGTTGTCACGCGAATGCGCCGAGGTGGCGCTGGCGCGGGCCGAGGTGGAGCAGGCCGTGCCGCTGCCGGGCTACACCCACCTTCAGCGGGCGGTGGTCTCCTCGCTTGGCATGTGGTGGAGCGCCTGGGCCGAAGGCTTCATCGACAACGCCGTGCGCGCCGCGCAGACCCACGACTGGGTCGACGCCAATCCGCTCGGCAGCGCCGCGGGCTATGGCGTCAACCTGCCGCTGGACCGCGACCACACCACCGCCGCGCTGGGCTTCGGCCGCCTGCAGGTGTCGGCGACCTACGCGCAGCTGTCGCGCGGCAAGTTCGAGATGGCCGCGATCGAGGCCCTGTGCTCGGCGCTGCTCGACGTGCGCCGGCTGGCCTGGGACCTGAGCCTGTTCACCAGCGCCGAGTACGGTTTCGTGCAGCTGCCTTCGCAGTACACGACCGGCAGTTCGATCATGCCCAACAAGCGCAATCCGGACGTGATCGAGCTGATGCGCGCCAGCTACGCCGCTGCCGCGGCGGCGCGCACCGAGATCGAGCAGTTGCTGTCGCTGCCGTCGGGCTACCACCGCGACCTGCAGTTCTCCAAGGGCGCCATCTTCCACGCCTTCGGCCGCGGCCTGGGCGCGCTGGCCCTGCTGCCTGACCTGCTGCGCAACCTGGAGTGGCAACCCGGGCGCATGCGCGACGCGCTCGAGCCCTCGATGTACGCGACCGACCTGGCGGTGTCGCTGGCGCGCGACGGCATGCCGTTCCGCGAGGCCTACCGCGAAGCCGCCGACCCGGCGCGCTGGGCCGAGGGCGACCCGCAACGCAGCCTGGACGATCGCGTATCGCCCGGCGCCGCCGGCGCCCTGCGCCTGGACAGCCTGAAGCAGCGATGGGAGGCCTTGCGATGAGCGTGGAACAGACGGTATTCGCCGCGCAACCGCTGCCGAACTGGAAGCGCGCGGTGCTCAAGGTCGGCAGCAGCCTGCTCGCCGGCACGGACAAGCTGCCCAGCGAGGACGGGCTGGATCCACGCTACGCGGCGGTGCTGGCGCGCTTCATCATCGAGGCGCGCTCGCAGGGCCGTGAGGTGGTGCTGGTGTCCTCCGGCGCGGTCGCTGCCGGCCGTCGCCGGATCGAGTCCACCAACAGCGGTCCCGTCCAGCGCCAGGCCCTCGCTGCGCTCGGGCAGGCGACGCTGGTGTCGTTCTGGCAGCGCCTGACGGGCATCCCCGCCGCGCAGGTGCTGTTGAGCCACGACGACATGCTCAACCGGCGCCGCTACCTCAATGCGCGCAACACCCTGCGCGAGCTGTTGCGCGTGGGTGCGCTGCCGATCGTCAACGAGAACGACACCGTCGCGATCGACAAGCTGCGCCTGGGCGACAACGACAACATCGCCGCCGCGGTGGCCTCGCTGGTCGACGCCGACCTGCTGATGATCGCCACCGACATCGGCGGGCTCTACACCGCGCATCCCAAGTACGAGCCGTCCGCGGCGCCGATCCTGAAAGTCGACCGCGTCACCGACGAGCTGCTACTCGCGGCCTCCGGCGACCCGGGCGAGCTCGGCACCGGCGGCATGCTGACCAAGCTCGAGGCCGCATCCAAGGCCTCGACCGCCGGCATCCCCACGGTGCTGTTCTGCGGGCGCGACGCCGACGTCATCCGCGCCCTGTCGGATGGACGCCTGCACGGCACCCTGCTGATGGCCGAGTCCGACCCGCTGACCGCGCGCAAGCAGTGGCTGCGCCATGCGCCGTCCTGCGGCAGCCTGATGGTCGACGGCGGTGCCGCCGCGGCCCTGCACCGGCGCGGTGCGTCCCTGTTGCCTGGCGGCGTGGTCCGCGTGGAAGGCGAGTTCCGCCGCGGCGACGTCATCGAAGTCGTCAACGAACAGCCCCGCGGGCCGGCGTTGGCGCGCGGCCTGGCGCAATACGGCGCCGCCGACATGCGGCGCATCGTGCGCCGCCACAGCAACGAGATCGAAGCCGTGCTGGGATTCACCTTCGGTGAGTCCGTGATCCACCGCGACGACCTCGTGCTGCTCAACACCGAGGAGAATGCATGAGCGGATACGTCCGAGACCTGGCCGTGAAGGCCCGCACGGCCCAGCACGCCATCGCCGCCCTGGACGGCGAGGGGCGACGGGCCCTGATCGAGCGCATGGCGTCGGAACTCGACGCGCGCAGCGACGCGATCCTGGCGGCGAACGCCGAGGACATGGCGCGTGCGCACGAGAACGGCGTCAAGGGCGCCATGCTCGATCGCCTCAAGCTCGACGAAGCGCGCGTGGCTGGCATCGCCAATGCCCTGCGCGAAGTGGCTGCCCAGGACGATCCGGTAGGGCAGGTGACCCGCAGCCAGACCCATGAGAACGGGCTGGTGATCGAACGCCAGCGCCTGCCGCTGGGCCTGGTCGCGATGATCTACGAAGCCCGGCCCAACGTGACGGCCGATGCCGCTGCACTGTGCCTGAAGGCGGGCAATGCCGTGTTGCTGCGCGGCGGTTCCGAAGCGCGTTCCAGCAACGCCGCGATCGCCGGCTGCCTGCATGCCGCGCTGCGCGAGAAGGGGCTGCCCGAAGCCGCCGTATCGCTGATCACCGACACGGCGCGGGAGCACGTGATGGAACTGATCCAGTTGTCGGACCTGGTCGACCTGGCCATCCCCCGCGGCGGCGAAGGCCTGATCCGTTTCGTCGCCGAGCACGCGCGCGTGCCGGTGATCAAGCACTACAAGGGCGTCTGCCACCTCTACGTGGACCGCGCCGCCGACCCGTCCAAGGCGATCGACCTGGCGGTGGACGGCAAGACCAGCCGCCCGGGCGTGTGCAACGCACTCGAAGGCATCCTCGTCCACCAGGACCTGGTCGACGACCTGCTGCCGCGGCTGGTGTCCACCCTTCGGGGCAAGGGTGTCGAAGTCCGCGGCTGCCCGCGCACCGTGGCCGCGGCCGAGGGCGTGGTGCCGGCCGAAGAGGCCGACCACGGCGCCGAGTTCCTCGACCTGGTGGTGTCGATGCAGGTCGTCGACGACCTCGACGGCGCGCTCGCCCAGATCGACCGGCATGGCTCGGACCACACCGAGGTCATCGTCACCGAGGACGCGGCCGCGGCCGCGGCCTTCGTGCGCGGTACCCGCAGTTCGGCGGTGATGGTGAACGCCTCGTCCCGCTTCAACGATGGCGGTGCGCTGGGGCTGGGCGCGGAGATCGGCATCTCGACCACGCGCCTGCACGCCTACGGGCCGATGGGCGTGGAATCGCTGACGATCGAACGCTACGTGGTCCGTGGCGACGGCCAGGTGCGCCACCCGGAATCGCGCGTGGCCTGACGAGGCGACCCGCGCCGCGGTGACCCGACGGCCCGACCCGCATCGCGCGGGCGGGCCGTTTTCGCATGGGAGAGGCGGGCGTGTACGCCGGATCCGGGGGCCGGAACGCAGAAAGCCGGCGCGAGGCCGGCTTCCTGGGGAATGAATTCCGTTGGTCGGGGAGACAGGATTTGAACCTGCGACTTCTACGTCCCGAACGTAGCGCTCTACCAGGCTGAGCTACACCCCGACAGCAGAGCGGGCCATTGTAGCCACCGCTCCCGGGGGAGGCAATAGCCTGCGGCGATTTCCTTCATGTTCTTGGGGCGGGCCGGCCACAGCCGGTAAACTGCAGGGCTAGCGTCACAACTCGCCACGCCCTCGCCACGTCGAGCCAGCCCCCGACAGGAGTCCTGCATTTGGCCAGTCAGCCAATCAAGCCCCGCACCCCGCCCGGGGTGATGGAATTGCTGCCCCCCGAGCAGATCGCCTTCCAGCGCCTGCTGGACACGATCCGTCGCAATTTCGAGCGCTTCGGCTTCCTTCCGGTCGAGACCCCGGTGATGGAGCTGTCGGAGATCCTGCTGACCAAGTCCGGTGGCGAGACCGAGCGGCAGGTCTACTTCGTGCAGTCCACCGGCGCCTTGGAGAAGGCCGACGGCGGCCGCCCCGAGCAGGCCCTGCGCTTCGACCTGACCGTGCCGCTGGCGCGCTATGTCGCCGAGCACGAACACGCGCTGGCCTTCCCGTTCCGCCGCTACCAGATGCAGCGCGTGTACCGCGGCGAGCGTGCCCAGCGCGGCCGCTTCCGCGAGTTCTACCAGTGCGACATCGACGTGATCGGCAAGGACGCGCTGAGCGTGCGTTTCGACGCCGAGATGCCGGCCGTCATCCATGCCGTCTTCTCGGAGATGGCGATCGGCAAGTTCACCATCCAGCTCAACAACCGCAAGCTGATGCGCGGCTTCTTCGAGTCGCTGGGCATCGCCGATGCCGAGCGCCAGGCGCTGGTGCTGCGCGAGGTCGACAAGCTCGACAAGCGCGGCGCCGACCACGTGCGCGCCACGCTCGAGGGCGAAGGCTTCGCGCTGGCCGCCGACGTGGTCGACCGCATCCTGGCGTTCGTGGAAGTGCGCTCCAGCTCGCATGCCGACGCGATGGCACGCCTGGACGCCTTGCCCGATGCCAACGACGCGATCCGCAGTGGCGTGGCCGAGCTGCGCGAGGTGCTGGAGCTGGTCAGGGCGCTGGGCGTGCCCGAGTCGCACTATGCGCTCAACTTCTCCATCGCCCGGGGCCTGGACTACTACACCGGGACCGTCTACGAGACCACGCTGGACGACTACCCGCAGATCGGCTCGATCTGCTCGGGCGGCCGTTACGAGGACCTGGCCAGCCACTACACGAAGTCGAAGCTGCCCGGCGTCGGCATCTCGATCGGCCTGACCCGGCTGTTCTGGCAGCTTCGCGAGGCGGGTGTGATCGACGTCGCCGAGAGCACCGTCGAGGCCATGGTCGCGCTGATGGACGGCGACATGCTGGCCGACGCACTGGACATCGCCCGCCACCTGCGCGCCGGCGGCATCAACACCGAGGTGCAGATGGAGCCGCGCAAGATCGGCAAGCAGTTCCAGTACGCCTCGCGCGCGGGCATCCGCTTCGTGGTGCTCGCGGGCGACGACGAGCGCGCGCGTGGCGTGGTCGCGGTCAAGGACCTCAAGCGCGAGATGCAGTTCGAGGTCACCCGCGAGGAACTGGCGCGAAGCCTGCGCGTCGAACTCGAGCAGAGCCGCGCCCTGTCCGGGCGCTGACGACACACGGCCCGCGTGCCGGCGCTGCCAGCAGGCGCCGGCGCGGCGGGCTTCCACCGCCGGGCCCGCGTGGCCCGGCGGCCTTCCAAGCAAGCGCGGGCGGTCGATCGCGATCGCCGGCGAGGGTGGCAGTCCACCCAGGAGAACACGCAAGATGAAGCCGATCCTGCTCGATGGCCGCTCGTTGTCCCGGGCCCAACTGGTCGACGTGGCGTATGGCGCGCACGTCGAGCTCTCCGCCGCGCAGTTGCCGGCCGTGGAACGGGCTGCGGCCTTCCTGGCCGAGCAGGTCCGCCGCGAAGAGCCGATCTACGGTGTCTCCACGGGCTTCGGCAGCAACGCCGACCGCCTGCTGGGCGCGCACCGCCTGCGCGAGGCCCTGCCGGGCGAGGCGGCGTCGACGGAGACCCTGCACGAGGAACTGCAGCGCAACCTGATCGTGACCCACGCGGTCTGCGTCGGCGAGCCGTTCGCGCCCGAGATCGTCCGCGCGATGCTCTGCATCCGCATCAACACCCTGATGCGCGGCCACTCGGGCATCCGGGTCGAGACGCTGCAGGCGCTGGTGGCGATGCTCAATGCCGGCGTCGTGCCGGTGGTCCCGCAACTGGGATCGGTCGGCGCGTCGGGCGACCTGGCGCCGCTGTCGCACCTGGCGATCGTCCTGCTCGGGGGCGGTGAGGCCTTCTTCGAGGGCGAGCGCATGGCCGGCGCCGACGCGCTGGCGCGCGCCGGGCTGGCCCCGGTCACGCTCTCGTACAAGGAAGGCCTGGCGCTGAACAACGGCACCGCGCAGATGCTTGCCTGCGGCGTGCTCGCGCTGCACCGGCTGGAGGAACTGCTCGACACCGCCGACCTGGCCGCGGCGATGAGCATCGATGCCTTCGCCGGACGCCTCGGCGCGTTCGCCGAGGAGGTCCATGCGCTGCGGCCGCATCCCGGGCAGGTGCAGGTCGCATCCAACCTGCGGCGCCTGCTCGATGGCTCCACGCTGTCGGACATCCCGTACCACCTGGTGCCGCGCTTCCGTCCCTGGTTTCCCAGCAGCTGGTCCACGCCCGAAGCGCAGGCGCTGCGTTTCGACATCGGCTGGGACTGGGTGCCCCTGGACCAGCGCCACGGCCGCGAGAAGTTCTACACCCGGTTCCGGCCGTTCCGCGGCGGCAAGAAGCACCAGCCCCAGGACAGCTATTCGCTGCGCTGCATCCCGCAGGTGCACGGCGCGGTGCGCGATGCTGCGGCGCAGGCCGCGCGCGTGCTGGAGGTCGAGCTCAACGCCTTGACCGACAACCCGATCGTGTTCCCGGATGCCGAAGCCGAGCACGTCGAGCAGCAGGTGATCTCGGCCGGCCATTTCCACGGCATGCCGCTGGCGCTGGCGATGAGCTACGTCAAGGCCGCGATCCCGGTGCTGGCCAGCATCTCCGAGCGCCGCCTCAACAAGCTCGTGGACCCGGCGACCAACGACGGCCTGCCGGGCTTCCTGATCGGCAACGAGGATGCGACCGAGTCGGGCCACATGATCGTGCAGTACACGGCCGCGGCCATCGTCAACGACCTCTGCAGCCGGGCGATGCCGACCTCGGTCTACTCGATCCCGACCAGTGCCAACGCCGAGGACCACGTGTCGATGGGCGCGAACGAAGCGCGCCACGTGCTGGCCATGGTCGCCGACCTGGGCAAGGTGCTGGGCCTGGAGCTGTACACCGCCGCGCAGGCGCTGGACCTGCGCCGCGACATGATCAATGCCGCGCGCGAGCTGGCGCGCCGGGGCGATGCCGGGGACCTCGCCGCGAAGGTGGCGGGCCTGCCGGCGACCGACGCGGCCGCGCGGGAGGCCTTCCTGCGCGAGGTCGAGGGCCTGCGCGGGGAACTGGCCGGTTCCGAGGAGTTCCGCCCCGGGCGCGCGGTCGCCGCCGCGCACGCGGCGATCCGCGAGTCGATCCCGTTCCTGGAGCGCGACCGCGCGATGGATGGCGAGGTCGCGATGGCCGTGCGACTGGTCGCGGAGGGCACGGTCCTCGCCGCCGCGCGCAGCGTGGACGCCTGACCGCCCCTCAGCCTGGCAGCGCTTCGCCGGCGGTCCTGACGCAGTCGCGGCCGTCGGACTTGGCCCGGTACAGGGCGCGGTCCGCGCGTTCAAGCGCCTGGTCGATGCCTTCGTCATTGGCCAGGTCCACCTCGTGCACGCCGATGCTGGTGGTGATGCGCAGCGGCGTCTCGGCCGAGTCGCAGGCGCTGCCGGCGAGGGCCTGGCGCGCCTTTTCCGCCAGTCCGGTGGCGGCCTCGAGGTCGTGGCCTGGCAGGGCGACGACGAACTCCTCGCCGCCGAAACGCGCCATGACCGCATGCGCGGGACGCAGGGTGCCTGCCAGCACGCGCGCGGCCCAGCGCAGGCAGCTGTCGCCGGCCAGGTGGCCGTGCTCGTCGTTGATCGACTTGAAATGGTCCAGGTCGACCATCAGCAGCGACAGCGGCGCCGCCTGGGCACGGGCCTCCTGCAGCAGGGCAGGGAGGCGTTCGTGGAAGTGGCGGCGCGTGTACAGGCCGGTGAGCGCATCGCGCTGGCTGGATTCGCGCAGGCGGGCATGCGCATCGCCCAGCTGCGACAGCGCGTCCTGCAGCTCGCTCGTGCGCGCCTTCACCTCGTGCATCAACTGCTGCCTGCCGTCGCGGATGATCCGCTCGTTCTCGTTGCGCAGCGAGGCGTAACGGTAGCCCAGCGCGATTGACAGCAGCAGCATCTCCAGCGCCGAACCGATCTGCACGCCGTACTCGGTGACGAAGGTCTTGGGCAGCAGGGCGAAGGCCACCGCGGCGAACATGGCCGTGCCGACCAGGAAGGCGGCCCAGGCGGCGAGGAAGATCCTGGCCGGGGCATAGCCGCGCCGCAGGACGACGATCGCCTCCACCGCCACCCAGCCGGTGCTGATGAACACGCCCGCCGAGGCGATCGGCACCGAGATCCGGTAGGGCAGGAAGGCCGATGCGATGCCCAGCAGGGCGAACGCCGCGATCAGCAGCAGGCCCACGCGGTCGCCGCGTTGCCAGCGGTTTCCCAGGTCGAGGAACTTGCGCGCGAACTGCTGCACGCCCACCTGGGCCAGGCAGATCGACAACGGCACCGACTTGTCGGCCAGCCACGGCGAGTGCGGCCACAGGTACTCGAAGCCCAGGCCGTTGAGCGTGAACAGCACCAGGCCGAAGGCGGTGAGGTGGAAGACGTACCAGAAGTAGCTGGAGTCCTGCGTGGTCAGCCACAGCACCAGGTTGTAGAAGAACAGGGCCAGGAGGATGCCGTAATACAGGCCGATGGCGAACTGGGCATCGCGCGAGGCCTCGGCGAAGGCAGTAGGCGTGTACAGGCTCAGTGGGATCTGCATGGAGCTCTCGCTCTGGATCCTCACGTACACGTCGACCGGTGCACCGGGCGGCAGTTCGAGCCAGAAGTTGGGGTGCCGGTAGCGGATCGCGCGCGACTGGAAGGGGCGGTGGTCGCCACTCGCGGCGGTCATCCAGCGCCCGTCGGGATAGCGGGCATGGATCTCGATCTCGTCGCTCAGCGCGTATTGCTGCACGAGCAGCCAGCGCGTGGTGGGGGAATCGGCGTTGCGCACGCGTGCATGGAACCAGTACGCGCCGGACTGGAACCCAAAGGAGTTCTTGCCCGGCGGCACCGCCGTGAAGCCGTCGGCGCGTTGCAGGCGTTCGACATCGCCGGCGTCGAGGCCGCCCTCGGCATCGTGCAGGTAGCCCAGGTACGGGTTGATGCCGACGACCGCGTCGCCGCCGGACAGCACGAGCGTCTCGCGCGCCTGCGCGGGCAGGGCGGCGCACAGGCCGGCCAGCACGCACAGCAGCGTGCACAGCAGCCCGACGGCCCCGGAAGATGTTCGGCCCATGCCCTGATCCCTGGATGCGTACCTGGTGGTGGACGTGCCCGGCCGTCCCTCCAGGCCATCCCGAGCGCAGTCTACTGCAGGCCCGCGCCGCCGAAAGGCGCTGAACGGGAGCGCTCACGCCGTTATTGACGCGTTGGTACGCTTTGTCTAATGTATTAGCACGTTAATACATTAGAAGCCGCCCATGAAGCGTCGACACACCGATGACGAGGTCGAGGACTCCATCGCCCAGCTGGCGAGGGCCATGCTCGGCCTGCGCACGACCCAGGCCATGCAGGCGTTCCTCGTCGACCTGTGCACCCCCGCCGAGCTGGAGGCGATGACCGACCGCTGGCGGGTCGTCCCGCTCGTCGCCGAGGGCGTGCCGTACCGGGAGATCCACGATCGCACCCTGGTCAGCGTGACCACGATCGGGCGCGTCGCGCGGACCTTCGAGCGCGGTGCTGGCGGCTATGCCGCGGCGCTGGCGGGCAGCCAGCCTGTCGCCAGCCGGGAGTCGGCGGCATGAGCCAGTCCCCGGTACAGGGCGGTCGCGACCGCCTGCGCATCGCCATCCAGAAGTCCGGTCGCCTCGCCGATCCGGCGCGGGCGCTGCTGACCTCGTGTGGCCTGAGCTGGCGTGAGAGTCGCGACCGCCTCTTCTGCTACGGCGAAAGCCTGCCGATCGACCTGCTGCTGGTCCGCGACGACGACATCCCCGGCCTGATCCGCGACGGCGTCTGCGACCTGGGCGTGGTCGGCCGCAACGTCCTCGCGGAACAGGACATCGCCCTGCGGCGCGACCAGGGCGCGTCGGCCTTCCGGGAATGGCGCTCGCTGGGATTCGGCGGCTGCCGCCTGTCGATCGCCATCCCCGAGACCTGGGAATGGAGCGGGGCGGCACAACTGGCAGGCCTGCGCATCGCCACCAGCTACCCCGCCATCCTCGGCGACTGGTTGCGTGAGCAGGGCGTCGACGCGGGCGTCGTGGAATTGTCGGGCTCGGTGGAGATCGCGCCCAAGCTCGGCCAGGCCGACGCGATCTGCGACCTGGTCTCCAGCGGCGCCACGCTCGCGGCCAACCAGCTCAAGCCCACGGTCACCCTGCTCGAGAGCGAGGCGGTGCTGGCGGGACCGGTAAAGCCCTTCGAGGACAGTCGCGCCGCGCTCGCCGAACTGCTGCTGCGCCGCCTCGATGGCGTGCTGCGCATGCGCCACAGCAAGCTGCTCATGTTCCAGGCCTCCCGCGAGGCGGTCCCCGGCCTGCTGCCGTTGCTGCCGGATGCCGAGTCGCCCACCGTCATGCAGATCGACGGCGGCGATGGCCTCGCGCTCCAGGCCCTGTGCCACGGCGCAGTGACCTGGCAACGCCTGGAAGAACTCAAGCGCGCCGGCGCCCGTGGACTGCTGGTCCTGCCGGTGGAGGGCATGCTGGCATGAATCGGGTCGAATGGAGCCGCCTCGATGCCGGCGCGCGCGCGGCGCTGCTGGCACGACCGGCGGAAATGAACGCGCCCGACGTAAGCGAACAGGTCGCGGCGATCCTGGCCGACGTGCGCGAACGCGGCGACCAGGCCGTGCGCGAATACACGCAGCGATTCGACGGCATTGCCCTCGACGATCCCCGCGTCAGCGCCGCCGAGATGGACGAGGCGTCCGCTTCGCTGCCCGACCGCCTTCGCGGCGCGATCGAGGACGCCGCGACGCGCATCGAGGCCTTCCATCGCGCGGGCATGGCGTCGGACTACGCACTCGACACCGCGCCCGGCGTGCGCTGCGAGCGCATGCTGCGTCCGATCGCCCGCGTCGGTCTCTACGTGCCGGCCGGCTCGGCGCCGTTGCCGTCGACGGCCCTCATGCTCGGCATCCCAGCGCGACTGGCGGGCTGCGAGGAAGTCGTGATGTGCACGCCCCCGCGCGCCGACGGACGCGCCGACCCGGCGGTGCTGCACGCCGCGCGCGTGTGCGGCATCGACCGCGTCTACCGTATCGGCGGCGTGCAGGCGATCGCGGCCATGGCCCGCGGGACGGCGAGCGTGCCGGCCTGCGACAAGCTGTTCGGGCCGGGCAACGGCTGGGTGACCGAAGCCAAGCGCCAGGTGTCCTCCGGTGCCGGCGCGGTCGGCATCGACATGCCCGCCGGACCCTCCGAAGTGTTGGTGATCGCCGATGCCGGCGCGAACCCCGCCTTCGTCGCCGCCGACCTGCTGTCGCAGGCCGAGCACGGCCCCGATTCCCAGGTGATCCTGCTCTCGGACGACGACGCGCTGCTGGAGGCCGTCGACGCGCAAGTGCGTTCGCAACTCGAGCGGCTGCCCCGTGCGGCGATCGCGCGCCAGGCGCTGGCCTGTTCCCACCTCGTTCGCGTGGCCTCCCTGGACGAGGCCTTCGGGATCAGCAACCGCTACGCGCCCGAGCACCTCATCCTGGCCTTGCGCGACGCCCGTGGCTGGCTCCCGCGCGTGCGTCGCGCCGGCTCGGTGTTCCTCGGCGACTGGGCCCCGGAAGCGCTGGGCGACTATTGCAGCGGCACCAACCACGTGCTGCCGACCAGCGGCGCGGCGCGCTATTGCAGCGGCGTCAACGTGTCCAGCTTCCAGGTGGCGATCACCGTGCAGGAAGTCTCGGCCCAGGGCCTGGCCCAGGTGGGCCCGTGCGCAGCCGAGCTGGCCTCGGCCGAGGGGCTGGAGGCGCATCGCCGTGCGGTCACCCTGCGCCTGGAGGCCGTCGCATGAGCGTGATGGACCTGGTGCGCGAGGACCTGCGCGACTTCGCCGGCTACCAGTCGGCACGCAAGATGCGCATCACCGGCGATGTCTGGCTGAACGCCAACGAGTCGGCGTGGGAGAACGCGGGTGTTGGCGATGCCACCCTGCGCCGCTATCCGGAGCCGCAGCCGCCCGGCCTGCGCGAGGCGCTGGCCGGCCTGTATGGCTGTGCGCCGGAGCGCCTGCTCGCCGGCCGCGGCAGCGACGAGGCCATCGACCTGCTGGTCCGCGCCCTGTGCCGGCCCGGCGGCGATGCCGTCGTGGTCACGCCGCCGACCTTCGGCATGTACGCCGTCTGTGCGCGCCTCCACGGCGTGCCGGTCGTGGAGGCGCCGCTGGTCGACGACGGACAGGGCTTCGCCTGCGATTTCGATCGCGTGGGGACGGCCTGTCGTGAATCGCGCGCGCGCCTGGTGTTCCTCTGTTCGCCGGGCAACCCGGTGGGCGCGTCGCTCCCGCTGGCGCGCATCGCCACCCTGGCCGCGCGCCTGCGCGACCAGGCCGTGGTGGTCGTCGACGAAGCCTACGTCGAGTTCTCCGGCCAGGCATCCGCCATTGGACTGATCGATGAGCACGACAACGTCGCCGTGTTGCGCACGCTGTCGAAGGCGCATGCGCTTGCCGCCGCGCGCATCGGCGTGGTCGTGGCGGACGCCGCGCTCATCGAGGTCCTGCAGCGCTGCCAGTCGCCGTACCCGATCGCCACGCCCTGCGCCCGCGCAGCGCTCGAGGCGCTGGCGGACGACGCGCGCAGCGCCACCTCGGCCCGGGTCGACGCCGTGGTCGCCGAGCGCGGTCGACTGGCCGACGCCTTGCGGGACTTGCCGGGGGTGCGCGCGGTCTACCGGTCCGACGGCAATTTCCTGCTGGTGCGCCTGGTCGATGCCGAGCGTGCCTACCGCAGCCTGCTCGATGCCGGCGTCGTCGTGCGCGACGTCCGCGCGCAGGCGCGGTTGGGCGATGCGCTGCGCATCAGCATCGGCACCCCGGCGCAGAACGACCGCGTGCTCGCAGTGCTCGCCGCGCTCGACGTCGAGGTGGACGCATGAGCGGCTTGAAGGCGCCGGTATTGTTCGTCGATCGCGACGGCACCCTGATCGAGGAGCCGGCCGACCACCAGATCGACCGCTTCGAGAAGCTGCGCTTCGTCCAGGGCGTCGTGCCGGCCATGCTCCGCCTGCGCGACGCCGGCTATCGCTTCGTCATGGTCACCAACCAGGACGGGCTCGGCACCGACGCCTATCCGCAGGCCGATTTCGACGGACCGCACGGATTGATGATGCAGGTGTTCGAGAGCCAGGGCATCCGCTTCGAGGAGGTGCTGGTCGATCGCAGCTTTCCCGCGGACAACGCCCCCACGCGCAAGCCGGCGATCGGCCTGGCGATGCATTACCTCAAGGACCGGTCGATCGACTGGGATCGCTCGGCGATGGTCGGCGACCGCGAGACCGACAACGCCTTCGCGCGCAACATGGGCATCCGTGCCTTCCAGCTGCGCACGCAGGAGTTCGGCGGCGAGTGGGACTGGCCGGGCATCGCCCATGCCCTGGCCGACGCGCCGCGCACTGCCCGCGTTCGTCGCGACACGCGCGAGACCCGCATCGAGGTGGAGGTCGACCTCGACCAGGTCGCCGAGCCCCGAGTCAAGACAGGTATCGGCTTCTTCGACCACATGCTCGAGCAGATCGGCAAGCATGGCGGCTTCGCCCTGCGCGTCGAGTGCGAGGGCGACCTGCACATCGACGAACACCACACCGTCGAGGACTGCGCCCTCGCCCTGGGCCAGGCGCTGCGCGAGGCGCTGGGCGACAAGCGCGGGATCGGTCGCTACGGCTTCACCCTGCCGATGGACGAAACCCTGGCCAGCGCGGCGCTGGACTTTTCGGGTCGGCCGTACTTCGTGTTCGAGGGCCGCTTCGGCAGCGAACGCGTCGGCGCGCTTTCGGTGCAGATGGTGCCGCACTTCTTCCGTTCGCTGTGCGAGACCGCGGGGCTGAACCTCAACCTGCAGGTACGCGGCGACAACGACCACCACAAGGTCGAGGCCTGCTTCAAGGTGGTGGCGCGCGCGTTGCGCCAGGCGATCCGCCGGGAAGGCAGCGAGCTGCCCAGCACCAAGGGCGTGCTCTGATGCGCGTGGTCCTGATCGATTCCGGTGGCGCCAACATCGGCTCGGTGCTGTACGCACTCGAGCGGCTCGGCGTGGACGCGGCCCTGAGCGCGGAGGCGGAGACCATCCTTGCCGCCGACAAGGTCATCCTGCCCGGCGTCGGTGCGGCCGGTGCGGCGATGGCACGACTGCGCGCGCACGGCCTGGTCGAGGTGGTGCGATCCCTGCCCCAACCCTTGCTGGGGATCTGCCTGGGCATGCAATTGCTCTATGAGTCTTCGGAGGAGGGCGATGTCGAATGCCTGGGCCGGATCCCGGGCCGCGTGCGCCGCATGGAAGGCGGGGAGGGCCTGCGGATCCCGCACATGGGCTGGAACACACTGGACATCGCCCGCGCTTCGCCGCTGCTCCAGGGCGTGGCGCCCGGTCAACACGCTTACTTCGTGCATGGCTTCGCGGCGCCGGTGGGGCCAGACAGCCTGGCGACGAGCACCCACGGCCAGCCGTTCACGGCGGTGGCCGGGCGGGGCAGCTGTTTCGGCGCCCAGTTCCACCCCGAACGTTCGGCGGGCGTCGGCGCGAGGATCCTCGAGAATTTCATCGCCCTGGAGGCGACATGAGTGCGTTCACCGTATTGCCCGCGATCGACGTGCGGGAAGGTCGCGTGGTGCGCCTGCACCAGGGCGATTACGCCCGCGAGACCCGCTATCCCGTCGAGCCCCTCGCGGCCGCCAGGCGGTATGCCGAGGCGGGCGCGCAATGGCTGCACCTGGTCGACCTGGACGCGGCGCGCGCGGGCGGCTACGGACTGGCCGCGCTGGTGGAATCGATCAAGGCCTGCACCCCGCTCAAGGTGCAGACCGGGGGCGGAGTGCGGCGTGCCGCCGACGTGCAGGCGATCCTGGATGCCGGTGCCGACCGCGTCGTGGTCGGTTCGCTGGCGGTGCGCGAGCCCCAACGCGTCATCGAGTGGGCCACCGCGCATGGCGCCGAACGCCTGACCGTGGCCCTGGATACGCGTCGCGATGCCGACGGCCAGTGGCGCCTGCCCGTTGCCGGCTGGACCGAGCGCAGCGAGCTGACCCTGGCCGAACTGCTGGGCATCTACTCCACCGCCGGCATCCGCCACCTGCTGTGCACCGACATCGACCGCGACGGCACCCTGGCCGGACCCAACCTGTCGCTGTACCGCGAGGTGCTCGCGCTGGCGCCACGCCTGCGCCTGCAGGCGTCCGGCGGCATCCGCGACGTCGCCGACATCCAGGCCGCGTGCGAGGCCGGTTGCGCCGGCGCGGTACTGGGCAAGGCGCTGCTCGAGGGCCGCTTCGAGCTTGCGGACGCGCTCGCGCTGGAAGTCCCCGCATGCTGAGCCGTCGCATCATCCCCTGCCTGGACGTGCGCGATGGCCGGGTCGTCAAGGGCATCCGTTTCCGCGACCACGTGGACATGGGCGACATCGTCGAGCTGGCGCTGCGCTATCGCGACGAGGGCGCCGACGAGCTGGTCTTCTACGACATCACCGCCAGCCCCGAAGGACGTTGCGTGGGCCGCGACTGGGTCGAACGGGTGGCGCGTGCGATCGACATCCCGTTCTGCGTGGCGGGTGGCATCCGCAGCGTTGGCGATGCACGCACCGTGCTGCATGCCGGGGCGGACAAGATATCGGTCAACACGCCTGCGCTGGAGCGGCCCGGACTGCTGGGCGAGCTCGCGGCGGAGTTCGGCATCCAGTGCGTGGTGGTCGGCGTCGACAGCCTGCGCGACGAGGATGGCGAGTGGCGCGTGCGCCAGTACACCGGCGACCCGGCGCGCACCCGGGCACTGGCGCGGCGCACGCTCGACTGGATCGTCGAAGCGCAGGAACGCGGTGCCGGTGAAATCGTGCTCAACTGCATGGGCAGCGACGGCGTCCGCCAGGGCTACGACATCGAACAGTTGCTGCAGGCGCGCCGACTGTGCCGCGTGCCGCTGGTCGCGTCGGGTGGCGCGGGTACGGTCGGGCACTTCGTCGAGGCCTTCGACGAGGCCGACGTGGACGGCGCGCTCGCGGCCAGTGTCTTCCATACCGGCGCCATCGCCATCCCGGCATTGAAGCGCGAACTCAAACGCAACGGCATCGAGGTGCGGCATGTTGACTGAATCCAGGGCGCTCGACTGGGACAAGCAGGCCGGCTTGCTGCCGGTCGTGGTGCAGGACGCGACCACGCTCCGCGTCCTGATGGTCGGGTACATGGACCGCGAAGCGCTGGCGGCGACGCTCGAGAGCCGCCGCGTGACCTTCTACAGCCGTACGCGCAAGCGCTTGTGGATGAAGGGCGAGCAGTCCGGCAATACCCTGGACCTGGTGTCGCTGGAAGCCGATTGCGACAACGACACGCTGCTGGCCCTGGTCAATCCGCGTGGCCCGACCTGCCACCTGGGCACGCGCAGCTGTTTCAGGCAGGCCCCGGGCGACTTCCTCGGCGAGCTCGGCCAGGTCGTGGCCCAGCGCCAGCAGGACCGTCCCGAGGCCAGCTACACCACGCGCCTGTTCGACGCCGGGACGCGTTCGATCGCGCAGAAGGTCGGCGAAGAAGCAGTGGAGACCGCGCTGGCCGCGGTGGCCCAGGACGAGGCGGCGCTGTGCAACGAATCGGCCGACCTGCTCTACCACCTGCTGGTGCTGCTGCGCGCGCGCGGGCTCTCGCTCGACGACGTGGTCGACGTGCTCAAGCAACGCCACCAGATCCGTTGAGCGACACCGGCCGGGCACGGGCATAATCGCCGGGTCTATCCGACCGGGACGCATGGATGTCTGCTTCGTTCGCATTGCCGTTCGTGCTTGCCGCCTTGCTGGCAATGCCGGGCCAGGTTCGGGCCGCGCCCGCGTGCCCCGGCGGCGTCGTGTATCAAGACGACGATCGCGATGGCCGCCATGACCCGGGCGAGCCGGGCGTCGCCGGCGTGCGCGTGTCCGACGGCGTGGACATCGTGGAGACCGGCGACGATGGGCGCTACCGGTTGGCGGCCCGGGCCGATCGTCCGCGCTTCATCGTCAAGCCGCCCGGGTACCGGGTCCCCGACGCCGCGAACGGTCTGCCGGACTTCTGGCGGGCGCCTGACGCGATGGGCGCCGGTTGCGGCGACTTCGCCCTCTGGAGCGACGACGCCCGGCGGGGCGACGCGTCGTTCGCGATCCGCATCATCGCCGATCCCCAACCCAAGTCGGCGGTCGACGTCGATTACTATGCGCGCGATATCGTCGAGCCGATCCTCGCCGCGAGCGGGACAGGCGACGCGGTTGCCGACCTCGGCCTGAGCCTGGGCGACATCGTCAACGACGACCTGTCGCTGTACCCGGCGATGATCGCCCAGACCGCGCGCCTGGGCGTGCCCTGGCTGCACGTGGCGGGCAACCACGACCTCGATGCGGGTGCGGTCGACGACGCCGCCTCGCTGGCGACCTTCCGCCACCACTTCGGTCCCGACACCTTCGCCTGGGAGACGCCGCAGGCGAGCTTCCTGCTCTTTGACGACGTGGTGCACATGCCCGGGGGCTCGCCTTCGTATGTCGGCGGCCTGCGCGAGGACCAGTTCCGCTTCATCGAAGCCTACCTGGCGACCGCGCGACGCGACCGCCTGCTCGTGCTCGGGGTTCACATCCCGTTCTTCGATACGGGCAAGGGGCGGGAGAGCTTCCGGCACGAGGATCGCGAGCGGCTGTTCCGCCTGCTCGAACCCTTTCCCCGCGTGCTGCTGCTGAGCGGGCATGGCCACGTGCAGCAGCATGCCTGGCACGGGCCCTCGACCGGATGGCACGGGCGGCAGCCGCTCCACGAATACAACGTCGGCGCCGCCTGTGGCGCATTCTGGTCCGGCGTCGCCGATGCCGAAGGGATTCCGGATGCGACGATGAGCGACGGGACCCCGAACGGTCACGCGCGCATGGACGTCGATGCGCGCGGCGACTACCGGCTGGCCTGGCTGCCCGCGCGCGATGCGAGCGGCGAGCAGGCCGGCATGTCGCTGCACGCACCACGCGTGTTGCGGCGTGGCGCCTGGCCGGGTTTCGCGGTGTATGCCAACGTCTACATGGGCGATGCCGACAGCCGCGTCGAATACCGTATCGACGCCGGCGAATGGAAGCCGATGGCGCGGGTCGTGCAGGCCGATCCCCGGGTGCTGGCCACCAACCTCGCCGACGATGCCGCCGAAGCGCTGCGTGCCTACGACCGTGCGCCGGAAGCCAAGCCGTCCCAGCACCTGTGGCGGGGCAGCCTGCCGACCGACCTCGCCACCGGCGAGCACCGGATCGAGGTCCGGACCCATGACCGCTGGCGCGGCGAGCTGCGGGCCGCGACGGCCTATACGCTGGTCGAACGCGAGGCGGGCGTCGAATGAGCGCGCTGCCCACCGAGCTGCCGGTCAGGCGCTTCGCCACGGAAGCGGCGTGGGAGCGTTGGCTGGAAACGCACGAAGGCTCGCCCGGAATCTGGTTGAAGATCGCCAAGAAGGATGGCGGCGCCCGCAGCATCAGCTATGCCCAGGCCCTGGACGTCGCACTCTGCCATGGCTGGATCGACGGCCTGAAGCGGGGACTCGACGCACAGTTCTTCCTGCAGCGCTTCACCCCGCGACGTCCGCGGAGCCTGTGGTCGAAGGTCAACGTGGCCAAGGCCGAAGCCTTGGTCGCCGCCGGTCGCATGCGCCCCGGCGGCCAGCGCGAAGTCGACGCCGCCAGACTGGACGGGCGCTGGGACGCCGCCTACGCGTCGTCCAGTCGCATGGAGGTGCCCGAAGCGCTGGCGGAGGCCCTGGCCCGCAATGCGAAGGCGCGGGCATTCTTCGAGACGCTGGACCGGGCGAACCGCTATGCCTTCTGCTGGCGCGTGCATACCGCGAAGAAGCCGGAAACCCGGCGGGCGCGCGCGGAGAAATTCGTGGCGATGATGGCCCGGGGCGAGACGCTGCACTGAGACAGCGTCGGGACGCCCCGCGGCGAGGGGCGTCAGGCGAGCGTGAGCGCGTCGAAACGTTCGACCCGGGCGTGGCCATGCGTGGCCTCGCCCGTACGCGGACTGGGATAGTCCTCCAGGCGATCGACCAGTACCGTGCCGAGCCCCGCTTCACGGGCGGCGTCGAGCTCGGCGACGACGTCCGACAGGAACAGCACGTCCGCGGCCGGCAGGCCCATGGTCTCGACGATGCGCCGGTAGCTGTCCGCTTCGCGCTTGCCGCCGATCTCGGTGTCGAACCAGCCCGAGAACATCGCGGTCATGTCGCCCGCATCGCTGTGCCCGAAGAACAGGCGCTGGGCCGGCACGCTGCCGGAAGAGTAGACGTACAGCGGGATCCCCTCGGCATGCCAGCGCTTGAGCGATCCGGCGGCGTCGGGATAGATGTGCGCGGTGAAGTCCGCGCTGCGGTAGCCGTCGGCCCAGATCATGCCCTGGAGCGCCTTGAGCGCGGTGTGCTTGCGGTCCTGGTCGATCCAGCCCTGGAGCACCTCCGAGACCATGCGGTCGCTGCACATGCCCCCGTTCTCGGTGGCCACCGCGTCGAGCCACTTGCGGACCGCCGGTTCCTGCCCGCGGGTCTGCACGAAGGCGGGAAGGGCACGGCGCGCATACGGGAACAGCACGTCCTTGACGAAGGAGATGCTGCTGGTGGTGCCCTCGATGTCGGTCAGGATGGCCTTCGGCCTGGCGGGTCCGCCGCTGGCGGCGCTCACAGGGCCTGGCCCTTCTCGTAGCGGGGGAATCGCTGGGCGATGTCGGTGCCCGTGAAGTGGCCCACCCAGCCATCGGGCTCGGTGAAGAAGCGGATGGCCACGAAGCTGGGCGAGGGCCCCATGTCGAACCAGTGCGTGGTGCCGTCGGGCACCGCGATCAGGTCGCCGGCCTCGCAGAGGATTTCGTAGACCGCGTCGTCGACGTGCAGGGTGAACAGGCCCGAGCCGGCGACGAAGAAACGTACCTCGTCTTCCTTGTGGAAGTGCTCGTCCAGGAACTTGGCGCGCATCGCCTCGCGCTCCGGGTGGTCGGGCGCGATGCTGACGACGTCGACCGAGCGGAAGCCGCGTTCGGCGACCAGCCGGTCGATGTCGCCGCGATAGGCTTCCATGATCGCTTCGGGGCTGTCGCCGGGGGCGACGGGCTGCCGGGCTTCCCAGCGCTCGAAGGCCACGCCGATGCGCGACAGCTCGGTGGCCATTCGCGCCGGGTCGTCGGTCGACAGTCGCGGGGTGGCGGGATCGGCGTCGCCGAAGATGCGCAGGCGGCTCATTTCAGTTTCCTCGTTTCGAGTTCGCAGGCGAGCAGGAATTCGAACGCCTCCAGGTGGCGCCGGGCCTCGGCCATGTCGCGGCCCCAGGCGTACAGCCCATGCCCGTCGATCAGATAGCCCCACATGCACTGGGCATCCAGGAGGGCATCGACCTGGGCCGCGAGCACGGTCATGTCCTGGCTGTTGGGCAGGACCGGCAGTTCGATGGCCATTTCATGGGTGCTGTTGCCGGCGAAGGCCTTGAGCAGCTCGTAGCCCTCCAGGTGGACATGGCCGGCGCCGGCGTACAGGCGCGAGGCGACGGTCTGCACCAGCGAATGGGTATGCAGCACGCAGCCGACCTCGCCGAAGCGCTGGTACAGGCGCGTGTGCAGCAGGGTCTCGGCCGATGACCGGCGGTCGGTCGCGACCGGTCGGCCCTCGAGGTCGACGACCATGATGCCGTCCTCGGTCAGGCGGCCCTTGTCGCCGCCCGAGACGGTGATGGCGGCGTGCCGTTCGTCCATCCGCATCGAGAAGTTGCTGCTCGTGGCCGGGGTCCAGCCCCGCGCGGCGAGCTCGCGGATGTTGACGATGAGTTCGCCCGCGCAATGGGACAGGCGTTCGGGGTCGTAGGGGAGTGCGCTCATGCCCCAAGTTTAGGCGTTGTTGGCCCCCCGGGAGTAGGCCAACAACGCAAATGCGGCGAAGTCGTTCAGTCGAGGATGAACGGACTGATCAGCACCGCCAGCACCAGCAGCGGCGCGACGACGCGGACCACCCAGCGCCACAGGGCCAGCACGCCCGGCGACAGGGTGTCGAGTTCGTCCTTGAGCAGGCTCTTCTTGACCACCCAGCCGGCGAACAGCGCAATCAGCAGGCCGCCCAGCGGCAACATCAGGTTGTTCGAGACGAACTCGATCATGTCCATGACGTTCTTGTTGCTGATCACGCCCATGCCCTCCGGCACGCGGACGCTGGACCAGATGTTGAACGAGAACACCGTGGCCAGGCCGACGATCCAGCAGATGCCCGCGATCAGCAGCGCAGCCTTGCGTCGGGCCATGCCGACGCGCTCGACGAGGTAGGCGGTGGCCGGCTCCATCAGCGAGATGGAGGAGGTCCAGGCCGCGACCGACAGCAGGGCGAAGAACAGCAGGCCGTACGCGATGCCGAAGGGCATGGCGTTGAAGGCATGCGGCAGCGAGGTGAAGATCAGGCCGGGGCCGCCGCCCTGGGGGTCGATGCCGAAGGAGATGACGATCGGGAATATCGCCAGGCCGGCCAGCAGCGCCACGCCGGTGTCGGCCAGGGCCACGGTCACGCCGACCTGGGGGATGGACACGCCCTTGGGCAGGTAGGCGCCGTAGGTCATCATCGTGCACATGCCCAGGCTCAGGGTGAAGAAGGCCTGGCCCATCGCATCGATGAAGGTGCGGCCGCTGATCTGGGACCAGTCGGGTTTGAACAGGAAGGCCGCGGCCTCGCCCAGGTGGCCGGTGGTGATGCCGTAGATGACCAGGGTCAGCAGCAGGATGAACAGTGCCGGCATCAGGAAGCGGACGGCGCGCTCCAGGCCCTTCTCCACGCCCAGCGCGACCACCGCCACGGTCAGCACCATGAACACCGCGTGCCACGCGGAGAGCTCCAGCGGGTTGCCCAGCAGGCCGCTGAAGGTGGCGCCGGGGTCCGTGATCGGGGCCGCGCCGAACAACTGCGAGAAGTACAGCCAGCTGTAATGCAGCGTCCAGCCGGCGACCACGCTGTAGAAGCTCAGGATGAGCACGCCGGCGACCATGCCGATCCAGCCGATGCTGATCCAGCCCTTCGAGGCGCCGAGGTCCCGGACCAGGTCGGTCAGGGCGTTGACCGGGCTGCGGCGGCCGTGGCGGCCCAGCAGCACTTCCGACATCAGGATCGGCAGGCCGACCAGGGCGATGCAGGCCAGGTACACGAGCACGAAGGCGCCGCCACCGTTGTCGGAGGCCATGTACGGGAACCGCCAGATGTTGCCCAGGCCCACGGCCGACCCGGTGGCCGCGAGGATGAATGCCATGCGGGAGGACCACATGCCGTGGATCGAAGTCTTTTCCATATGCAGTGTCGGTATTCGGTTCGGGCCGTGAGGCGGTGGGTCAGGGGTGGGTCACGATGTTCGGCGTGGGCGTGGTGCGCAGGATCTTGAAGCCCGCGTAGGCCAGCAACGCCGCCACGATCGGATTGATGAGGTTGAAGAACGCGAAGGGCAGGTAATCCAGTGTGGCGACGCCGAGCGTGGCGGCCATGTAGGCGCCGCAGGTGTTCCATGGCACCAGCGGCGAGGTGATCGTGCCGGCGTCCTCGAGCGCGCGCGACAGGTTGACCGGGGCCAGGCCGCGGCGCTCGTACTCGGGACGGTACAGGCGCCCGGTGAGCACGATCGACATGTACTGGTCGGCGGCGACGGCGTTGGCGCCGATGGCGGTGGCCAGGGTGGCGGTGATCAGCGCGCCGGTCGACCTGGCGGCCTTGAGCACGCTGCGGACCATGCGCTCCAGCAAGCCCGTCTTCTCCATGATCGCGCCGAAGCCCATCGCGCAGAAGATCAGCCAGATCGTGTTGAGCATGCTGCTCATGCCACCGCGACTGAGCAGTTCGTCCACCGCCGCGTTGCCGGTGTCGGCCTTGTAGCCGTCCGCCAGCGCGCTCCAGACGCCGGTCATCAGCGCCATCGGCTGCGACAGGCCCTCCTTGCCGGCCAGCTTGACCACCAGCTCGGGCTGGAAGAGCACGGCGAACACGCCGCCGAGCAGCGCCCCGATCATGATGGTGGGGTAGGCGGGGAACTTGAGCATGGCCAGCACGAACACCACCAGCAGCGGGATCAGCAGGTGCAGGCCCAGGTTGAACTGGCCGCCGAGGATGGCCGGCAGGTCGCCGAAGCCGCCCTCGGTGCCCGGTGCGGGCGTGCTGCCCAGGCCCACGGCGGTGAACAGGAGCAGGGCCAGCACGATGCTGGGACCGGTGGTCCAGACCATGTGGCGGATGTGGGCGAACAGCTCGCTGCCCGCGGCGGCGGGCGCGATGTTGGTCGTGTCCGACAGGGGCGACATCTTGTCGCCGAAGTAGGCGCCGGAGATGACCGCGCCGGCGGTGATCGCGGGCGACATGTGCAGGCCGCTGGCGACGCCGATCAGGGCCACGCCCAGCGTGCCCGCGACCGTCCACGAACTGCCGATCGCCAGGGCGACGATGGCGCAGATCAGGCAGGCGGCGGGATAGAAGAAGGAGGGGTGCAGCAACTTGAGGCCGTACACGATCAGGGTCGGGACGGTGCCGCTGAGGATCCAGGTGCCGATCAGTGCGCCTACGGCGAGCAGTATGAAGATCGGCACGATCGCCAGCGAGATGCCATGGACCAGGCTCTCCTGCATTTCGCCCCAGCCAAGACCGTTGCGCAGCCCGACCAGGGCGGCGATGCCGGCGGCGAGCATGAGCGAGACCTGGTTGGCGCCATAGGACGCGTCGGCGCCGTAGACATGCACGGCCCAGGCCAGCAGCGCGGCGAGGAAGAACAGGGGCAGGAACGCCTGTAACAGGCTGGGCGGCCGGGTCATGGACGTCATGCGCGGGCGGCCGTGGCGTTGCGGCGCAGTCGACCAGCGCCCCTGGCGCGGGCGTCCACGGCATGGACGTAGGCGGCCGGACGGCCCCGTGCATCTGCGTTGTTCGGCATCCGGTTCCCCAAGGAAGAATCACGCCCGCGTGGCGTCGATCGCACGCACGGCGAGTCGTGCGGCGGGCCACCATAACCCAGTGAAGAAATAGTGGGCAAGGGAGGGCGCAGCATGCGGGATTTGCGCATACTCCACTGCGTTTCCCCCGTGCTCCAGAACGCAATGGCAGACCAATCCCCCCCTTGGCCGACCGCGACGCCGCCGCTGGCATCGCAGGATCCGGCGGCCGTTTTCGCCGAGTACGCCCGTCGCTGGCCGGATGAACAGGCGGTGGCGACGCAGTTCGCCGGGCTCCTCGGCGACTCCGCGGACCCCTTCGTGCGCGCCCGGCTCGCCGGCCATTTCACCGGTTCGGCCTGGTTGGTGGACGCGAGCGGCGAACGGGTACTGCTGACCCACCATCGCAAGCTCGGGCGCTGGCTGCAGCTGGGCGGCCACGCGGACGGCGATCGCGACCTCGCCCGCGTCGCCCTGCGCGAAGCCCAGGAGGAGTCCGGCCTCGCCGGCCTGGTGGTGGAGGAGGCGCCGTTCGACCTCGACCGTCACTGGATCCCCGCGCGCGGCGACGTGCCGGGGCATTGGCATTACGACGTGCGCTACGTGGTGAGGACCACGAACGACGAAAGGTTCGTCGTCAGCGACGAGTCATTGGCGTTGGCGTGGCGCGACATCCAGGCGATCGCGAGCGACGCGTCGTCGGATGCGTCGATGGCGCGGATGGCGGGCAAATGGCTGGCGCGCATGCGGGCAAGCGCACGCTAGCGAGGCGGTGCGATGGTGGCGCCGATGGGGGTGGGGCTTGCCGCCGCACCCCCTGCGACACGGTCAGTCGGCGCGGCCGGAAAACTCGCCGGTCGTGGTGTTCACCTGCACGCGCTCGCCGTTGCTGATGTACTCGGGCACCATGATTTCCAGGCCGGTGGACAGGCGCGCGGGCTTGGGCCGCTTCGTCGCGGTCCCGCCCTTGAGCTCGGGCGGCGTGTCCACGACCTCCATCACCACGGTCTGCGGCAACTGCAGGCCGACCGGCGCGTCGTCGATCAGCTGGACGTAGCAGCCGGCCAGGTCCTGGACGATGTAGCCCGCGTCGTCGCCGACCACGTTCGCATCGAGCATGTAGGGGCTGTAGTCCTCGTCGTCGAGGAACACGAAGGCATCGCCGTCCCGGTACGAATAGGTGGCCTGCCGGCGGCTCAGCTCGACTTCCTTGAGGTCGTCGTCGGCATCGAAACTGGCATCGGTCTTGTTGCCACCCGGCACGCTGTACATGGTGAAGCGGAAGCGCACGTTGCCCCCGCGTCCCTGCGGCGAGCTGCGCTCGATGTCGCGGATCTGGTACACGCCGTTGTTGTGCTCGACGACGTTGCCCTTCTTGATATCGCTGGCTTTCATGTTGGTTGGAAATGGGGAATGGGGAATGGGGAATGGGGAATGGGGAATGGGGAATGGAGCAGGGGCCTTGAACCATTCCCCTTTCTCCATTCTCCATTCCCTATTTCGGCGCCAACCGCGTCGCGCCGTCCAGGCGGATGGTCTCGCCGTTGAGGTAGGTGTTGCCGAGGATGTAGGCGACCAGGTCGGCGAACTCCTTCGGTTGGCCCAGGCGGGAGGGGAAGGGGATCGAGGCGGCGAGCGACTCCTGCACCGAGTCGGGCATGCCGTCGACCATCGGGGTCCAGAACACGCCCGGGGCGATGGTCATGACGCGGATGCCGAAGCGGGCCAGTTCGCGCGCCATCGGCAGGGTCATGCCGACCACGCCGCCCTTGGAGGCGGAGTAGGCCGCCTGGCCGATCTGGCCCTCGTACGCCGCGACCGAGGCCGTGTTCACGATCACGCCGCGCTCGCCGTCGGTGCCGGCGTCGTTGTGCTGCATCAGGTGGGCGGCGGCCTTGGCCACGTTGAAGCTGCCCACCAGGTTGACCATCACGGTGGCCTGGAAGTTGCCTAGCGGCATCGGCGCCTCGCGGCCGAGGACGCGGCCGGCACCCAGGATGCCGGCGCAGTTGACCACGGTGTTCAGCCCGCCGAGGAAATCGCGCGCCGCGGCGACGTTCGTGGCCACGCCATCCTCGGAGGTGACGTCGGTCTTGAAGTAGCGTGCGTTCGCCTCGCCGAGCGCGGCCACGGCCGCGGCCCCTTTTTCGTCGTTGACGTCGAACAGGGCGACCTTGCCGCCGTGGGCGACCAGGTGCTCGGCGACAGCGAGGCCGAGGCCGGACACGCCGCCGGTGATGATGGCGAGGGAGGAGGCAAGCTGCATGACGATGGTTTCCACGCGGATGAGCCGACCATTCTAAGGCCCACGGGGACCCGCCGGGAGCCCCGGGCGGCCCCGGTGCCCGCCGGTGGCCCGGTGTCCGCGCGGGTTGCGTTTGTCATTCGTGAGTCCGGAGCCGAGGGTCATCGTCGACCGTGGGGGAACAAAGCCTTGCCCAAGCGCGTCCCGCGCTGCGCGTGAACGAGATCGACCTGCTGCGCTTCGTCGCGGCCATGGCCGTGGTGTTCTACCACTACGCCTTCCGGGGCTTTGCCGGTGGCGACCGCACGACCCTGGCCTACCCCTTGCTGGAGTCGATCGCCAAGTACGGTTTCATGGGCGTCGAGCTGTTCTTCATGATCAGCGGCTTCGTGATCCTGATGACGGCCGCCAATGGCAGCCTGAGGAAATTCGTGGTGTCCCGGATCGCCCGTCTCTACCCGGCGTTCTGGGTCTGCTGTTCACTGACCTTCCTTGCGATCCTGCTGATCGGCGCGCCGCACTTCTCGGCGACCTTCGTGCAGTACCTGGTCAACATGACGATGTTGAACGGTTTCGTGCGCGTGGCATCCATCGACGGCGTCTACTGGTCGCTCTTCGTGGAGATCCAGTTCTACGCGATGGTCTCGCTGGTGTTGATGCTCGGGCTGATCGGCCGGGTCCAGGCCCTGCTGCTGGGATGGCTGGCGGCGACGATCGTGCTGGCGTTCCTGCCGATGCCCCTGCCGATGCTGCGCTTGCTGCTGATCGCCGACTACGCACCGTATTTCATCGCCGGCGCCGTGTGCTACCTGGTCTGGTCCTCGGGCGCGAGCGCGGCGCGCTGGGGCATGCTGGCCGCGTGCCTGGGCATGGCCCTGCGCGACGCGCTCGGCGGCCTGCCGCTGTTCGAGCAGCGCTACGACACCCGGATGAACCGTGGCGCCGTGGTGGCGATCATCATGTCCTACTTCGCGGTGATGGCCATGGTCGCACTGCGCTGGACCGGTCCCCTGGCGAGGCGGCGCTGGTTGCTCGCGGGAGCCTTGACCTATCCGCTCTACCTGCTGCACCAGAACATTGGCTACATGATCTTCAACCTGGCCGGGCCCGTGCTCGACCCGCACCTGTTGTTCTGGGGCACCCTGTCCCTGATGCTGTTGGCGTCCTGGCTCGTCCATGTACACGTCGAGCGCCGCCTGTCCGGCCCACTCATGCATGCGTGCGACGAGGTCGTAGGCGAGGGCCTGGACGTGCTCGGCAGCATGCGGCGCAGACGATGAGGTCCACGCGGCCCGATGCCAAGGCTAGCGGACGGCCAGGCGCGGGTACCGCTGCAGGAGTTCGTTGGGCAACAGGCCCGGGGCATAGAGGAAGCCCTGGCCGGTGGTGATCCCCATCGACAGCAGGTAATCGCGCTGGGTGACCTGCTCGATGCCCTCGGCGACCACGCCGAGCCCCAGGCTGTTGGCGATGCCGGTGACCGCCTGGCAGACCGCGACGTCGGACTCGTTGTCGGGGATCCCCTGCACGAAAAGCTGGCTGAGTTTCAGGCCGGTGATCGGCAGGCGGCGCAGGTAGTTGAGGGCACTGTAGCCTTCACCGAAGTCGTCGATGGACAGGGCCACGCCCATGGCGCGCAGTTCGTCGAAGGCGCGGCGCGTGTCGGGCTCGTCCTCGATCAGCACGCGCTCGGTGAACTCCAGCTCGAGCATGCGCCCTTCCAGCCCGGTCTCGCCCAGGGCTTCGCGCACGCTCTGGATGAGGTCCTGGCTGAGGAACTGGCGATAGGAAACGTTGACCGCGATGCGTTCGATCGCCAGCCCGTCCTGTCGCCAGTTGCGCAGCTGGCGGCAGGCCTCCCGGAGCACCCAGCGGCCGATGCCGACGATGTCGCCGGTCGTCTCCGCGTGGTCGATGAAGCGGTCGGGACGCATCTCGCCCAGCGAACGGTTGCGCCATCGGATCAGGGCTTCCGCGCCGCTCAGGCGGCCGCTCGCGAGGTCGACCTGCGGCTGGTACACCAGGTGGAACTCGTCGTTGCGCACCGCGCGTCGCAGGTGGGTTTCCAGCTGCAGTCGCTGCAACTGCTGCTCGGCCAGTTCGGGCGTGAAGCTCTGGCGCCCATTGCGCCCGCGGCGCTTGCTGTCGTACATCGCCACGTCCGCGCTCTGGATGAGCTGCGGCGACCCCATGCCATCCCGCGGCGAGCGGGCGATGCCGATGCTGGCGGTAATGCTGAACTCCTCGCCGTCGACCCGGAAGTTCTCGGCGAAGCTGGCGAGGATCGCGTCGGCCAGCCGCTCCGGCCGGTCGGGATCGTCGTGGAGCATGCACACGACGAGGAACTCGTCGCCGCCGAAGCGCGCCAGCAGGCCCTCGACGTCGACCGCGCGCTCGATGCGCTTGGCCGCCGTGGCGAGCAGGCGGTCGCCCGCGGCATGGCCGAGCACGTCGTTGACGACCTTGAAGCGGTCCAGGTCGATGTAGAGCACGGCGATCTGCGCGTCGCTCGCGTCCTCCAGCCAGCCGTCGAGCTCCTGCAGGATCGCGTCGCGGTTGAGCAGGCCGGTGAGCGGGTCGGTGCGGGCCTGCTGGCGCAGGGATTCCTCGGCATGACGGCGGTCGGTGATGTCCTGCAGGGTACCGGTGAGGCGGGCGCTGTGCGCGGAGCCGACGATCGCTTCGCCGATCACCCGGATCCAGAAGGACTGCCCGCTGCCGCGCACGCCCTCAAGTTCCAGGTCGATGCCGTAGCCGGTCGCCAGCGCGCGTGCGATGGCCTCCTGCAGGCGGGCGCGGTCGCGGTCGCGCAGGCAGTCCAGCAGGCCGTCCATGTCCTGGGGCGCGGGGTGGTTGCCGATGATGCGCTGGGCTTCGTCGGTCAGGTACAAGTGGTTGCGGCCGGTGTCCCACTCCCAGCCGCCGATCTGCGCCAGCGATTGCGCGCGGTCGAACAGGGCGCTGTCGCGCTTGAGCGCGGTGACGTCGGTGAACAGCGACAGCACCTGGCGCGGGCGGTCGCCGCCGGCCGGATAGTGCGGCACCGAGGTGACCGACAGCCAGGTCAGGTGGCGCCGCTCGCGGTGGTAGAAGCCCAGCAGGGTGCTTTCGATCGTGCGCCCCCAGTGCAGGGCCCGCTGCGCCGGCAACTGGCTGGCTGAGATCTCGCGGCCGTGTTCGTCGATGATGCGCCAGTGCTGGGGTTGCAGCTCGTCTTCGAGCTGGCGGCCCTTGCCGATGCCGAAGATCCGCATCGCGGTGGCGTTGGCGAACAGGTAATGGCCTGCGGCGTCCTGCACGAGGATGCCCTGGTCCAGGGTCTCCACCAGCTCGCGGTAGCGCAGTTCCGCGTCGCGACGGCCGCTGAGGTCGCGCGCGACCGCGACCAGCGCCGGGCGGCCGTCGTACTGCATCGCCGCCGAGTGGACCTCGACCGGGAACCGTGTGCCGTCGGCGCGCATGTTGGTGACTTCGATGACGTAGGTCTCGCCCCGGTCCAGTGTCTCCAGGACCGGCACGAGGTGGTCGCGCGGCAGTTCGGGGTTGAGGACATGGATGGGCCGGCCGATGATCTCGCCGCGGCTGCGGCGGTAGGCGGCGATGCCCGCCTTGTTGAGGTCGAGCACGATGCCGTCGTGGTCGATGATGCTGACCGGGTCGGGCACCGCGTCGAAGAGGGCGTCGTAGCGCTGCCGTGCATGCTCGGCGCTCTCGAGCGAGGCCTGCAGGGCGTCGCGCGCCTCGGCCAGCAGGGAGCGGATGTCGTCGGGGACGTCGTCGCGCGACATCGCCAGGTCGAGCGCATCCACCGTGCCGGCGCCCGCCATGCGGGGGGTGCCGACAGGCGACGAGGCGCTCGAGTGGCGGCTCATCAGCCGGCTCCGCCGTCCAGGGCGCGCCCGACCTTGCTGCCGGTCTCCCGGCCCAGCCGTCCCGCGAGCCAGCGCCCGGTCGCGGCCAGTGCGTCGAGGTCTACCCCGGTCTCGATGCCCAGTCCATGGAGCATGTAGACCACGTCCTCGGTGGCGACGTTGCCGCTGGCGCCCTTCGCGTAGGGACAGCCGCCGGCCCCGGAGACCGAGGCGTCGACCACGGCGACGCCCGCCTCCAGGCAGGCGAGGATGTTCGACAGCGCCTGTCCGTAGGTGTCGTGGAAATGCACCGCGAGTGCCGGCAACGGCACTTCGCTGGCGACCGCGAGGAGCATCTCGCGTGCCTTGCCAGGGGTGCCCACGCCGATCGTGTCGCCCAGCGAGACCTCGTAGCAGCCCATCGCATGCAGCTGTCGCGCCACGCGGACCACGTCGGCCAGCGGCACCTCGCCCTGGTAGGGGCACCCGAGCACGGTGGATACGTAGCCGCGCACGCGCACGCCGTCGTCGCGCGCGCGCTCGAGCACCGGCGCGAAACGCGCCAGCGATTCGTCGATGGAGGCGTTGATGTTCTTGCGGTTGAACGCCTCCGAGGCCGCGGTGAACACCGCGATCTCTTCGACGCCGACCTCGCGGGCGCGCTCGTAGCCCTTTTCGTTCGGGACGAGGACCGGGTAATGGACGCCCTCGCGGCGCGCGATCCCGGCGTAGACTTCGGTCGCGTCGGCGAGCTGCGGGACCCAGCGCGGGCTGACGAAGCTGGTGGCCTCGATGCTGCGCAGCCCGGTCGCGGACAGGCGGTCGATCAGGGCGATCTTGTCGGCGGTCGCGACCTGCACCTTTTCGTTCTGGAGGCCGTCGCGCGGGCCGACCTCGACGATGCGCACCGCCGGCGTCACGGCAGCACCCCCAGGTTCAGCGCGCGCACGTAGGGTGCGTACAGCGCCAGGGCCTGGTCGTGGTCCCGCACCGGTGCGTCGCACTCGATCGTGAGCACGTAGCGGTCATTGACCAGCGAGAGCAGGGGCTCGTTGCCAACCTCTACGTCCGCGGACGCAGGCACCGAAATCACGTAGGCGTCGCCCGTGGCCGTGCTGCCGACCACCGGCAGCGTCGACGGACCGCCGCGCACGCGCAGCATGACCGGTTCGGCCTCCAGCGCCTTGCGCGACTCGACGAGCATCTCGACGTTGGCGCGCGCCATCTCGCGGATCAGCTCGCGCGTGTTCTCCAGGGTTTCCTGCATGCCGAGCGCGCGGGCGCTCTCCGGGATCGGGTAGCGCGAGTCCGAGATCTCGATGCGGCAGCTGTCGTCGCCATTGCCATCGGCGTCCTCCTTGCCATAACTGGCGACCACTTCCTGGACCGAGCACTGAGTCCAGGCCAGCGGCCGCCCCGCGATCATGGTCGCCGCGGGCAGGGCCCGTGCCATCGCGATGGCGCGGCAATCGTCGTCGGCGCCCGTCTCGACGGGTCCGGTCGCCGCGGCCTTGCCGGGGTCCACCCCGTCCTGGCCACATCCCGCAAGCACCAGCAGCAGGACCGCCGCGCCGGCGCCCAGCAGGGCGGCGCGAGGGCGGCTCACGCCACCTCCAGGGCGACGAGGACCGCGTCGGCCTCGACGAATTCGCCCTCGGCGGCGGAGATACGGGCGATGGTGCCGTCGCGGGGAGCCTTGAGGCTCAGTTCCATCTTCATCGCTTCGATCACCATCAGCTCCTGTCCCGAGACCACCGCGTCGCCCACCGCCGATTTCACCACCACCACGCGCCCGGGCATCGGCGCGAGGACGTTGTCGGCGGCCGCACTGTCGCTGCCCCCTTCGCGGCGATACATCGCCACGGACTGCAGTCGCAGCCGCTGGCGACCGTCGTGGACCACCCACATCGGTCCATCGACGTTCACCGAAACGCGCAGGCCCTGACCATCGATACGCAAACCGAGGACGCCATCGGCCAGCGGCCGGGCGCCACGGACGTCATGGGCACGGCCGTCGTATTCGATTCGGTAGTCGCCGCCGCTGCCCTGCGCATGCAGTTCGAGCCGCTCATCGCGGTGCAGGAAGGCCAGGCTGCGGCGACCGCCGTGGCCGAGCCGCCAGCCGTCGCTGATGGCCCACGGGGAACCCGGATCATGCGAGGCGAGTGCCTGTTCGCGGCTCTGGCGCTCCTGGGCCATCAGGCGTGCCGCGGCGGCGGCCAGCAGCATCCGTGCGTCGACCGCCTCGTCGACGGCGGTGAACTCCTCCAGGTGACGGTCCAGATAGCCGGTGTCGATCGTGCCATCGACCACCGCCGGATGGCGGGCCAGGCGCTCGAGGAAGGCGATGTTGGACTTCGGGCCCTCGATCGCGCACGCGGCGAGCGCATCGCGCAGGCGCGCGAGTGCACGCGGCCGGTCCAGGTCCCAGACGATCAGCTTGGCGATCATCGGGTCGTAGTGGATGGTGACGGTGTCGCCTTCCACCACGCCCGAGTCGATGCGCACGTGCGCATCGGGGGCCGGCAGGCGCAGGCGCTCCAGGCGCCCCGAGCCCGGCAGGAAGCCCGCTTCGGGGTCTTCGGCGTAGAGCCTGACCTCGATCGCGTGGCCATTCTGGCGGACCGCGTCCTGCGCCAGCGGCAGCGCCTCGCCGGCGGCGACGCGCAGCTGCCACTCGACCAGGTCCAGCCCGGTGACCATCTCGGTGACCGGGTGCTCCACCTGCAGGCGGGTGTTGATCTCCATGAAATAGAACTGGCCGTCCTGGCCGACGATGAACTCGACCGTGCCGGCGTTGACGTAATCGATCGCCAGTGCGGCCTGCACCGCGGCCTGGCCCATGGCCTGGCGCAGCTCGGGGGTGAGGAAGGGCGAGGGTGATTCTTCCAGGACCTTCTGGTAGCGGCGCTGGGCCGAGCATTCACGCTCGTTGAGGTGCATCGCCGCGCCATGGCGGTCGCCGAAGACCTGGATCTCGATGTGGCGCGGCTTCTCGACGTAGCGTTCCAGCAGTACCCGATCCTTGCCGAAGGCGTTGCGGGCCTCGCGCTGGCAGCTCTCGAGGTTGGAAATGAACTCCGCGGCGGCACGGACGATGCGCATGCCCTTGCCGCCGCCGCCGTGCGCGGCCTTGATCATCAGCGGATAGCCGATCCGGTCGGCCTCGGCTTGCAGAAGGTCTGCGGACTGGTCCTCTCCGGTGTAGCCCGGTACCACCGGCACGCCGGCCGCCTGCATCAGGTCCTTGGCGCCGGCCTTGCTGCCCATCTTGCGCATCGAGGCGGCGCGGGGGCCGATGAAGGCGATGCCGGCGGCTTCAACCGCGTCGGCGAACTCGGCGTTCTCGCTGAGGAAGCCGTAGCCGGGATGGATGGCCTGGGCGCCGGTCCGGCGCGCGACCTCCAGGATCGCGTCGCCCCGCAGGTAGCTGTCGGCGGGCCGCGGGCCGCCGATGCAATGCGCTTCGTCGGCCTGGCGTACGTGCTGCGCATCGGCATCGGCCTCGGAGAACACCGCGACGGTGCGGATGCCGAGCCTGCGGCAGGTGCGGATCACCCGGCAGGCGATCTCGCCCCGGTTGGCGATCAGGACGGTGTCGAACATCGGCTGGGGGGACTTGGGCGGCATCATGCGGTCTCTTCGATGGCGGGACGGACGACGCCAGGACCCACGGAAGCGTCGTTGTACGGGGAGAGGGGCGGGCGGGCTGTCCAGCCGCGCGGGGCGATCATCCGGGCGCTCATGGACGTGATCGCGGCGTGGCGCTCAGGCCCACTGCGGCCTGCGCTTGTCGAGGAAGGCCGACAGTCCCTCCTGGCCTTCGGGCGAGACCCGCAGGCGGGCGATCAGGGCCGCGTTGTCGGCGTCGTGGCGGTCGCGGTCGGCATGGGAAGCGACCTGCCGGACCAGCGCCTTCGCCGACGCAGAGGCGATCGGGCCGGCCTTGAGCAGGAGCTCCACCTGGCGGTCGATCGCCGTGTCCAGCGCATCGGGCGCCACGACCTCGTGCAGCAGGCCCATCCGCGCGGCCTGGTCGGCGTCGAAGATCTCCGCGGTGGCGAACCAGCGCCGGGCCTGGCGCGCACCGATCGCCTCGACCACGTACGGCGAGATGACCGCGGGCAGCAGGCCAAGCTTGCTTTCGGTGAGTCCGAACTTCGCGCCGCGGGCGCCGATGGCGATGTCGCAGCACGCCACCAGGCCGACGCCACCGCCGAAGGCGGCGCCATGGACGCGGGCCACGGTGGGCCTGGGCAGTTCGTCCAGGGTACGCATCAGGCGCGCCAGGGCGAGCGAGTCCTCGCGGTTCTCCGCCTCGCCGGCGGCGGCCATGCCTCGCATCCAGTTCAGGTCCGCGCCGGCCGAGAACGACGCCCCTTCGGCCTCCAGCACCACCACCCGTACCGACGGGTCGCGCCCGAGCCCCTCCAGCGCCTCGGTCAGGGCCGCGATCAAGCCGGCGTCGAAGGCGTTGTGGAGGTCGGGCCGGTTAAGCCGCAAGCGCGCCACGGCGCCCTCCGTCCGGCTCAGCAAGGGTGGATTCATCCGCGCACCATACCTGTCGTGTCCGTGAGCCCTCCATGATAGCCGGAGGCCGGGGACGGGGACGAAGCGGCCACATCCGGGCACGTCCGCGACAGGCGCTCGGATGCTATTATTGAGAACAATTCGTATTTGCTCCCGGGTGCTCATTTGAAGCTGTCTGAACTGCCGCGTCGCACCGCGGCCACGGTCGAATGCGTGGAGGACGCGCTGCCCAACGACGCCATCGCCCGTCGCCTGCGCGAGTTGGGCTTCGTCGCCGGCGAGCGCGTGGAACTGATGGCCGCCGGGCCGTTCTCGGCCGAGCCGCTGCTGGTGCAGGTGGGCTACACGCGCTTCGCCCTGCGTCGCAGCGAGGCGGCGCGCGTGCGCGTGTCCACCGCTGCCGTCGGAGAGGCGGCATGAGCGCGGCCGACTCCATGCGCCTGGCCCTGGTCGGCAACCCGAACTGCGGGAAGACGGCGCTGTTCAACCAGCTGACCGGCAGCCGGCAGAAGGTCGCCAACTACAGCGGCGTGACCGTGGAACGCAAGGAAGGCGCGTTCAGCGCGCCGTCGGGCCGCCGCTACGCCATCCTGGACCTGCCGGGCGCCTACAGCTTCCATGCCGCCAGCCTCGACGAGGCGGTGACCCGGGACGTCTGCCGCGGCTTCTACCCGGGCGAGGCCGCCCCGGACGTTGTGATCTGCGTCGTCGACGCGACCAACCTGCGCCTGCACCTGCGCTTCGCCCTGGAAGTGCGCGAGCTGGGCAAGCCGATGGTGCTGGCGGTCAACATGATGGACGCGGCCGAGCGCCGCGGGGTCCGCGTCGATCTCGAGGCGCTCGAGCGCGAGCTCGGCGTACCGGTCGTGCCGACGGTGGCGGTGCGCCGAGACGGTGCCCGTGAGCTGGTCGCCCGGCTCGACGGCATGAGCGCCACCGCGCAGCCGCCGAAGCAGCGCATGCCCGACGGCGCGGCCGAGGACGCCGAGGCCCTGCACGCCGAGACCCGGCGCCTGCTGGCGCTCGCGGTGAGCATGCCGCGGCGCACGGCGAGCATCGACGACGCGCTCGATCGCTGGTTGCTGCACCCGGTGTTCGGCCTGGCCGCCCTGGCCACGGTGATGTTCCTCATCTTCCAGGCGGTCTACGCCTGGGCAACACCGCTGGCGGACGCGATCGATGCGGCCACCGGCGCGCTTGGCGGCTGGACCGCCGGCGCGCTGCCGGCAGGACCGGTCAACAGCCTGCTGACCGACGGCATCATCGCCGGCCTCGGCGGGGTGATCGTGTTCCTGCCGCAGATCCTGATCCTGTTCGCCTTCATCCTCGCCCTCGAAGAGTCGGGCTACCTGCCGCGCGCGGCCTTCCTGCTGGACCGGTTGATGGCGTCCGCGGGGCTGTCGGGCCGGTCCTTCATCCCGCTGCTGTCGAGCTTCGCCTGCGCCATCCCCGGCATCATGGCGACGCGCTCGATCCAGGACCCGCGCGATCGCCTGGCGACGATCATGGTCGCCCCGCTGATGACCTGCTCGGCGCGCCTGCCGGTCTACGCGCTGCTGATCGGTGCCTTCATCCCGGCGCAGGACGTGGGCTGGTTCAACCTGCAGGGCCTAGTGCTGTTCGCGCTCTACATGGCCGGCATCTTCAGCGCACTGGTGGTGTCCTGGGTGATGAAGAAGTGGCGTCGCGACAAGAGCGAGCACGCGCTGATGCTGGAACTGCCGTCCTACCGCATCCCGCATCCGCGCGATCTCCTGATCGGGCTGTGGGAGCGCGCCTGGATCTTCCTGCGGCGGGTGGGCGGCATCATCCTGGCCCTGACCGTCCTGCTGTGGTTCCTCGCGAGCTATCCGGCGCCGCCGGAGGGCGCCATCGGCCCCGCCATCGACTACAGCCTGGCCGGCCGCATCGGCCATGCGATGACGGCGGTGTTCGCGCCACTGGGCTTCAACTGGCAGATCTGCATCGCCCTGATCCCGGGCATGGCGGCGCGCGAGGTGGCCGTGTCCTCGCTGGCGACCGTGTACGCGTTGTCGGTAACCGACGACGACGCCGCGATCGAGGCGCTCAAGCCGATCATCAGCGACGGCTGGTCGCTGGCGACCGCGCTGTCGCTGCTGGTGTGGTTCATCTACGCGCCGCAGTGCATCTCGACGCTGGCCACCATCAAGCGCGAGACCGGCTCGTGGAAGCAGGTCGCCATCAGCGCCGGCTACCTGTTCGGCCTGGCCTACCTGGCGGCCTTCGTGACGTACCAGGTCGCCGTTGCGCTGGGGGCCGGATGATGGAGGCGTCGCTGTTCGCGCAGTACGTGGCGATCGCGCTGGCGGTGCTCGCCAGCGCCATCCACGTGTTGAACCGGCAACTGCCCGGACCGATGCGACGCCTGCGTGTCGCGTGCGCGGTACCCCTGCTGCGGGCGGGACGGCCGGCCTGGTCCGTGCGCCTGGGTCGGTGGATCGCGCCGACGCGCGTCGCCGCGGGCAAGGCCGCCTGCGGCGGCTGCGATGGCTGCGGTCCCGGCGATACCGCGACCCGCCAGCCCTGAGGGTCGGCGCTCAGCCCGCCATCGCGTCCCAGCGACGCAGGGCGTCCTCGATCGCGTCCAATGCCCGCGCGGCGGCTTCGGCGTCGACCTTCTCGACGGTGTCGTGCTGGCTGTGGATCACGTCCATCACCCGCGGGGCGGTCGCCGGCGGCTTGCCTGCATACATCGACAGGATGCCTTCGATCTCGGACGCGCCGACCAGCGAATAGGACACCGCCGGCCAACCGGCCTTCAGGAACGCCTGGTGGTCGGTTGGCGGGTATTGCTCGCCCACCGACAGCCCGATGCCCGCCGCCCGGGCACCGTCGCGCGTGGCGCGGGCGATGGCGCTCTCCGCCTCGGGGCTCATCATCCAGATCGTGTCGCCCCAGCCGAAGACGTCGAAATTGACGTAGAGGGCCGGGCGTTCGCCCGCCTGTTCGACATAGGCGTGCGCGCCGACCAGACCGCGCTCCTCCAGGTCCCACAGGGCGACCGCGACGCGGTGCCGGGCCAGCGGGCGCTCGCGCAGGCGCTCGGCCAGGGCCAGCACGACGGCGGTGCCGCTGGCGTTGTCGGTCGCGCCGCGCCCCGTGTCAACGCGGTCGAAATGGGCGCCGAGCAGCAGCAAAGGCGCGTCGGCCGCACCTGCGACCGGTGCCAGCAGGTTGGTGCCGCGCTCGTCTTCGCGGACGAAGGGGGCGGGTCGCCAGTCGAGGCCGATCGCCGAGAGGCGACGCTCGACGGCCTGCCGGCGCCCGTCGCCGTCGTCGGCGGCCGAGATCGCGGCGACGTCCTGGCGCCAGGCGTCGGCGAGGCTGCCCGGCGGGGGCGCCGGCATGTCGGCGGGGGCGTGGGCACAGGCCGCCAGCGCGAGGCCGAGCAGGGCGAGGGTGGTAGGGCGGATCGACATGCGGTGTTCCCCTGTGGGTCTGCGCGCAGTGTGCCGCAGCCGCGGCCCGGCGGCGTAGGCCAGGGGTCATGAAGTTGCGCGTCCCGGGGGCTGCGCGTAGCCTCCCGCGGAGTCAAGGAACGAAATGCCTCATGGCAGGTGGTGCAAGGATGACGATCCGGGTGTACCTCATCGACGACCATGCGCTCGTGCGCGCCGGCATGCGCATGATCCTCGCCGGCGAGACCGACATCGAAGTGGTCGGCGAAAGCGAGAGCGGCGACGCCGGACTGCCCGAGATCCGGCGGCTGTCGCCCGACGTGGTGCTGTGTGACCTGCACCTGCCGGGCATGAGCGGGCTGGAGGTGACCGAGCGCATCGTCCGCTCCGGCGGCCCGCGGGTGATCATCGTGTCCGTCCTCGAGGACGGACCCATGCCGCGCCGCCTGCTCGACAGCGGCGCCTGTGGCTACGTGGGCAAGGGCGGCGATGCCAGCGAACTGCTCAACGCCGTCCGCGACGTCTACCGCGGCAAGCGCTACCTGGCGAGCAGCGTCGCCCAGCACTTGGCCTTCTCCAGCATCGACGGCGACCGCTCGCCGTTCGAGGCGCTTTCGGCGCGCGAACTGGAGGTGGCGATGCTGCTCGTGCAGGGCATCCGCCAGGAGGAAATCTCGCGGCGCCTGAGCCTGAGCCCCAAGACCGTCAGCACGCACAAGCGGCGCCTGTTCGCCAAGCTGGGCGTCGAGGACGCCATCGCGCTGGCGCGGCTGGCCGACCGCCACGGGCTCAGCGACCCGGCCCTGCTGGGTTAGGCGTCCCGCGCGACGCCCCCGGGCAACGCCGCGCGCACGAAAAAGGCCGCCCGGAGGCGGCCTGCTCGCTTGTTTCGAAGCGGGGCGCCAGGGCGCCCCGCGTGCGGCTCAGGCGTGACGCTTGTCGGCCTCGCCCGGCTCCCGTGCATCGTCCTGCGTCGCGACGGCTTCCTCTTCTTCCTCGGCGTCGCCGCTGGCGGTCGTCTCGCCGGTCGTGGCCGGCGTATCGAAGAGGGACGCGGTGCGGGGCATTGCGGCCACCGCCGTCGCGGCCACGTCGGCGGGTGCGGGCGCGGCTTCGCGGGCGACCTGGGCCTCGGCGACGTCGCCGGCTTCGGCGCTGCTCGCCGCTTCGACCGGTGCGGGCGCGGAGCGGGGTACCGGTGCGTCGCTCACAGCGGCTGCGCTCGCGGGCTCGCCTGCGGGCGTCACGTCCGGCTCGGCTGCCACGACCTCGCGGGGCACCACGTCGCTGGACGCGACCTCGGCCTTTTCCGGGCGGCTTGCTTCGCTGGCGGGAGCAGCCATCTCGGCAGCCACTTCGAACGCCGGTTGGGTCAGTCCGCCGGCATCGGTTGCGACGGGAGTTGCCTGCGCCGTGGCCGGCGCCGCACGGGGCGCTTCAGGCGTTGCAGCCGCGGCGACATCGTCGCGCGAGTTGCCAGCCTGGGCCTCGTCCGCGCGCGCGGCTGGCTTGACGGCGGGGGCGGGGAGGTCGTCGAAGTCGAACTCGGGCTGCGAGCGGCTGACGTCGAGCGTGACCGCCGGCGTTTCCTCGGTCGTCGCGCTGGCGGTGGGACCCGAAGCCGGCGCTTCCGCCGCGGCGTCCACGGCTCGCGACTCGGTGCCAGCCTCGTCGTGGCGCGCCCCGGAGGCGTGGTCCGCGGTCGAATCGTCGGCGTTCGCCACCGTCTCGCCCGCGTCGTTGCCTTCACCGGCGCCACCGCTGCGGCGACGGCGACGACCGCCCCGGCGGCCGCGACGACGGCGTGCACCGCCCTCGCTGCCATCCTGCGCGGCGTTCGGATCGTGCTGCGGCGCGGACCGGGCCTCGCCCTGGGCCGCGTTGGTGGCAGTCGCATCCTGGCTCGGTGCGACCGCATCAGCGGCCTGCGCGGTCTCGATCGCGGGTTCCGCGACCGGGGCCGACGCGATCGCGGCAGCGGCCGGGGCCTCGGGCCGGGGCCTGGCGGCGGGCTTGGCCTCGGCGATCTCAGGCGCGTTCTGCGTGCGGGTGTCGACGGCGTCGGTGGCGGCCGACTCCTGGCGGGCCTGGCGACCACCGCGCGAGCGACGGCCGCGGGCCTCGCCCTGGCGTGCCTCGCCCTTGGCCTCGGTGGGCCTGGCTTCCTGCTTGCCCTCGCGAGACGCGTTGCCCTTGGCGGCTTCGCGCGTGGCGTCGCGACCGGCGTCCTTCTGGCCGTTGCCGCGGCGCGCGTCGTCGCGACGGTTCGAGGCCTTGCGGCCATCGCGACCATCACGGCGATTGCCGCCGCGCGACTCGCCACGGCCTTCGCCGCGTTCGCTGCCGCGCTCATTGCGCCCGGAAGTCGCATCGGCTTTCTTGCGTGCCGGCTTGGGCGCTTCGTCCGAGGTGCCGCCACGGAAGAAGCGCAGGATGCGTTCGACCACGCCGACCGAATGGGTCGGGGCGGCCACCGGCGCGGCCGCGACCGGCGCGGGTTCCGCTTCGGGCGCCGGCTCGCGCAGCGGCGCGGGACGGGTCGGCTTGACCTTGGTCACGGCCGGTGCCGCCGGGATGTTGAGGTGGGCCTTGGTCAGCGCATGCGTCGGCAGCTTGCGCGGGGTGCCGCGACGGTAGCTGGGCTTGTTGCTTTCCTCGTCGAGCTCGTTCTCGCGGATGCGGGTGACTTCGAAGTGGGGCGTCTGCAGCTGTTCGTCGGCGACGATGACGATCGGCGCGTCGTGGCGCTGCTCGATCTCGCTCAGCGCGCGGCGCTTCTCGTTCAGCAGGAAGGTCGCGATCTCGGTCGGCGCCTGCACCAGGACCTGCCCGGTGTTGTCCTTCATGGCGTGCTCTTCGGCCAGGCGCAGGATCGACAGCGACAGCGACTCGACGCTGCGCATGCGACCGTGGCCTTCGCAGCGCGGGCATACGATCTGGCTGGACTCGCCCAGCGACGGGCGCAGGCGCTGGCGGCTCATCTCGAGCAGGCCGAAGCGCGAGATGCGGCCGACCTGGACGCGGGCGCGGTCCTGCTTGAGCGCCTGGGCCAGGCGGTTCTCCACCTCGCGCTGGTGGCGGTTGGAGGACATGTCGATGAAGTCGATCACCACCAGCCCGCCCAGGTCGCGCAGGCGCATCTGGCGCGCGACTTCCTCGGCGGCTTCCAGGTTGGTGTTGAACGCGGTCTCCTCGATGTCGCCGCCCTTGGTGGCACGCGCGGAGTTCACGTCGACCGCGGTCAGGGCCTCGGTCTGGTCGATCACCAGGGCGCCGCCGGACGGCAGGCGCACTTCGCGCTCGTAGGCGCTCTCGATCTGCGACTCGATCTGGAAACGGTTGAAGAGGGGGGTATCGTCGGTGTAGTGCTTGAGCTTGCGCAGGTTGTGCGGCATGACCTGCTCGACGAACTCGCGCGCCTCGGCGTACATCTCGTCGGTGTCGACCAGGATCTCGCCGATGTCCGGGCGCATGTAGTCGCGCAGCGCGCGGATGATCAGGCGCGACTCCTGGTAGATCAGGAACGGCGAGGGCTTGCTCAGCGCCGCGCCGGTGATCGAGGTCCAGACGCTGACCAGGTAGTCCAGGTCCCACTGCAGCTCTTCGGCGTCGCGGCCCACGCCGGCGGTGCGGATGATCACGCCCATGTCGTCGGGGATCTGCAGCGCGTCCATCGCGCGCTTGAGCTCGGCACGGTCCTCGCCCTCGATGCGGCGGGAGACGCCGCCCGCGGTCGGCGAGTTCGGCATCAGCACCATGTAACGGCCGGCCAGGGAGATGAACGTGGTCAGGGCCGCGCCCTTGTTGCCGCGCTCCTCCTTCTCGACCTGGACGACGACCTCCTGGCCTTCCTTCAGCAGCTCGCGGATCGAGGCCTTGTTGTGGTCGACGCCGGACTGGTAGTAGTCGCGTGAGATTTCCTTCAGCGGCAGGAAACCGTGGCGCTCGGAGCCGTATTCGACGAACGCGGCTTCGAGGGAGGGCTCGAGTCGGGTGATCTTGCCCTTGTAGATGTTGGACTTCTTCTGTTCCTGGGCTGGCTGTTCGATGTCGATGTCGTACAGGTTCTGCCCGTCCACGATCGCGACACGCAGTTCTTCTGCCTGCGTTGCGTTGATCAGCATTCGCTTCATTGTTGCGTCCTCGCGCGCTTCGACCGCGCGGAACGCCATGGCGTTTCGCCTCTGGACACTGCGGCCCTGCCGTCGCTACGCCCGTGGCGCGCGCCGGCAAGGCTTTCAATTTCCAGCGCTACGACACCACGGCACGCCGCGGGAGCGCTTGTTGTTGCTTTCCAGTTGGAGCCCCGGCGATGCGGGCATCATCGGGGCAGGGACCGATGGCGGTCGGGCCGGAGCCGTCGCGCCACGCGGTGGTTTGTTCATCTTGACGGTTTGACCCGTCCGGCGAACGCAGGTTCCGCCGGCCGCACTTGCTAACATGGCTGTCCCGAGGACAGGGGTCAGACGCGGACGGATTCGCAGGCCGGGCTTTCGGCCCTGTGTCTCCGCGGGTTCCAGGCGTCGCGTACATGCCGCGACGGGATTGGAACTGGCGGGTCGACTTCCTGCGAAATCAAAACCTTAGCTCGCGTCGCGAGTGTATCAGATAAGCCCCGAAAATGAGCCTTCCAGACGCCCCAGAAGCCCGCGCCGGCGCACGTATCGTGCGCGTCCCCGAAGACCGTGCCGGCCAGCGCCTGGACAATTTCCTGCTGGGACAGTTGAAAGGCGTCCCCAAGTCATTGATTTACAAGATTGTTCGCTCGGGCCAGGTACGGGTGAACAAGGGCCGGGCGAAGGCCGACCGCAAGCTGGAGGCGGGCGACGAGGTGCGGGTTCCCCCGATCCGGGTCGCAGAGCAGGGTGAGACGACCCCGCCGCCCAAGGGTTTCCTGGCCGCGATGGAAGCGGCGATCGTGTTCGAGGACGCGCGCCTGCTGGCGCTCAACAAGCCCTCCGGCGTGGCCAGTCATGGCGGCAGCGGCATCAGCCATGGCGCCATCGAAACCTTGCGCGCGCTCCGTCCCGGGCAGTCGCTGGAACTGGTGCACCGGCTCGACCGCGACACCTCCGGCCTGCTCGTCGTGGCCAAGAAGCGATCGGCGCTGACCGAGTTGCAGGCGTTGATGCGAGAGGATCCGTCGGTCAAGGGCCAGCGCATCGCCAAACGCTACCTGGCCCTGCTGGTCGGACGCATGCCCGATGGCGTCATGAGCGTGGACGCGCCGCTGCACGTGGGACTGCGGCAGGGCGGCGAACGCCACGTGCAGGTGAACCCTGCCGGGAAGCCTTCGCTCAGCCACTTCAGCGTGATCGAACGACGCGGCGGGCACTCGTTCTGCGAGGTGCGCATCGAGACCGGGCGTACCCACCAGATCCGGGTCCATGCCCAGCACATCGGCCACGCGGTCGCCGGCGACGCGAAGTACGGCGACGAGGACGTCAACCGCCGCCTGCGGGAGCAGGCCGGCCTCAAGCGCATGTTCCTGCACGCCTCGACGCTGGAATTCAGCCTCGACGACGGGCGCGTGCCCTACCTGCTCAACGCGCCGCTGCCGGCTGAGTTGTCGGCCGTGCTGGACGCGCTCGCGGGTTGATCCGCGAGCGAATCACAATTCGTTCGGCGCACGCTGCTCGCGAGCCTGGCAGAGTTCCGAATCCGGCGTGGGCGTGAAGTTCATCGGCACCTGGATGGTCTGCGGGACGGGCGCGCCGTTGCGCGTGGCCGGCTTGAACTCCCAGGCCTGGACGCCATCCCGGGCGGCGCGGTCCAGCGCTTCGGCGCCACTGCCGGAGAGCACGACGATCTCGGTGGGCCTGCCCTCGGGGCCGACGACGACCTTCATCGTGACCTTGCCGCCGATGTCATTGCACGACAGGTCGAGCGGATAGTCCGGCGGCGGGGTGTGCACCGCCATCACCTCGGTCGAACGGACGACCGGCGCGCCGGTGTCGGCGGGCTGGCAGCCGACGAGTGCGAGCCCGGCGGCGACGGCGAGGACCAGGTGCGGCGTGTGTCGATGCATGTCGTGCTCCGGGGTCGGGGTCAGGCCGCCAGGGCCTCGGCCTTCGCGGCGCAGATGAAGTCGTTCTCGCTCAGGCCGCCCACGTCATGGGTGGAAAAGCGCACCACGCAACGGTCGTAGTGCACGCCGAGGTCGGGGTGGTGGTCCTCGCGGTGCGCGATGAAGGCGAGCGCGTTAACGAAGGCCATCGTCTGATGGTAGTTGTCGAAGGTGAAGGTCTTGCACAGGGCGTGTTCGTTCTCGGCCAGCGACCAGCCCGGCAACTGCGGCATCAGTTCGCGGATGCGCGCCTGGCTGAGCCGGTGCTCCTTGCCGCTGCGCGGTACGCAATGGGCCTGGGCGAGGGGGATGAGGTCGTTCATGGCGGACGGTCCTTGCAGGGTGGGGCGGCGGTCGGACGCGTCCAGATGAACGGTCCGCAAGCATCCTGCCCCAGTAGGCGGGGAGGCGGCGCGATGGCGCGTGCATCCCGTTAGAATACCGCCATGATCCAGATTTCCGAATCCGCGCAGTCCCACTTCCGCAAGCTGATCGAACGCGAGGCCCTGCCGGGGCTCGGCGTTCGCCTGTCCGCCGTCAGGCCCGGCACGCCAAGCGCCGACGTGCGCCTGGAGTTCGCCGAACCGGGCGACCTGGCCGGCGACGAGTGGGCGGTCGACTGCGAAGGCTTCACGCTCTGGCTGGACAGCGCGAGCACGCAGTACCTCGACGGGGCGGAGATCGATTTTGAAACCCGCGCCACGGGTGGCCAGTTGCAGATCCGCGCGCCGCGGATCAAGGGCGAGGCGCCGGACGGGTCCGCCTCCCTGGTCGAGCGCGTTCGCTGGATCGTGGAGCAGGAGATCAATCCGCAGCTGGCCCAGCACCGCGGCCACGTCGAGGTACAGGAAGTCACGGCCGACGGCGTCGTCTACCTGCGCTTCGGTGGCGGTTGCCATGGCTGCGGCATGGCCGATGTCACCCTCAAGCAGGGCATCGAGACCACGCTGCTGTCGAAGGTGCCCGGCGTGACGGCGGTGCGCGACGCGACCGACCACGACACCGGCACCGCGCCGTACATCAGCCGCGATCCGGCGGCCTGAGCGCCGGGCGGCATGTTTTCGGCCGCTGATCTCATCGATGCCGTCCAGCGCAGGCTGCGGCTGACCCACCGACGCGCGCATCCACCGGGAGAGTATCCGCCGGGCTGGTCGCAGTGGTTCGACGCCATGCGCGAGGCGCGCGGCGAGGTCAGCGGTGCGCCAGCCGCAGCCATGGTCGCCCTGTTGCGCGCCCGCCCGCCCGTGCCGCCGCCCCGGGGGCCGTTTCGCGACCTGGGGAGGTGGCAGGCGTTCAAGGCGGTCCTGCGCCAGGACCTGTCCAACGAGCCCGCTGGCGACCGCGGACTTCGCATCGCGTCGGGCGTGCTGTCCTTCCTGCTCAACGCCTTCTTCGCCTCGATGCTGCTCTGGCTGCTGTTCGCACCCGCGCGCGTGGCACCGCCGGCCGCCGAGGGCGAGGAACTGGTCGTGCAAGTGGAGTATGTCGGCGAGGGCACGCCAGAGACGCCGGGGGGTGGGCCGGAGACGCCGGTGCCCGAGCCGGTCGAGGCGCCGGCGCCCACGCCTTCCCCGCTGCCGGTCGAGGCGACCCCGCCAACTGCGACCGCGGAAGTCGAGCCCCAGGCACCATCCCCGCGGCCCGCGCCGGTACTGCCACCGCTCGACGCGAGCGCGGCCGTCCCCGAGCTCACCGCGCCCAGCACCGTGGTCGTTGAGCGCGAAGTGCCCACGCCGCGTCCGCCGGCGCCGACGGTCGAGCAGCGCGTGATGGTCAGCGAGCCGGCGCCGGACACGACCGGTGCCGTGTTCCTGCCGCCGCCCACGCCGGTGGTCGCACCGGCGCTGGACGCCCCGGAACTGGTCAGCGATCAGCCCGCGGTGCGCCCGCGCGAGGTGCCCGTGCCCGAGACCGCCCCGACGCCTCCCGTGCTCGAGGTGCAGGAGCGCGCGGTCGCGGCAGCGCCGAGCCTGCAGGGCGACGCGGTGCCGGTGCAGGCACGCGAGATTCCCACGCCGGTGCGACGTCCCGAGCTGGATACCCGGCCGGCCCCCGCGATCGAGGCGCCGGCCTTGCAGGCGAGCGAGCCGGTCGCCGTGCGCGAAAGAAGCATCCCCCAGCCGGCGCCCCGCGAGTCACCGCCGTCCCCGTCCCGGACCGCCGACCAGACTGCGCCCGTGACTCCGTCCGAATCCCCGTCCAGCGCGGGTGCACCGGCGCCGGTCGCGGCCAGCGAAGGCGCGCGGACACCCGCCGAAGCGGCCGCGGCGCCGGGGGCTACGACATCGACCGCGCCCGCCGCTCC
>NZ_VICE01000098.1 GCF_006546775.1 Marilutibacter aestuarii | reverse complement strand
CCGGCTTCGCCGCACCGGTCCCCTGTGCGCCTCGTCCATGGCGGCACGGCGCCCAAACTCGCTTCGCCCGGACAAGGGCGCCTCTCCGGCCGCCATGGCCTGCGGTGCTCGGCGGCCTCAAAGTCGCGAAGATCAAGATCAAGATCAAGATCAAGATCAACGGCAGCGGCAGCGGCAGCGGCAGCGGCGACGGCATCACCCCGCGCAGCCCGGGCAAGCGACGTGCACCCGGGGCCTCGGTATGACGCGGTTCGTAGCGCCACGCCCTGTGCCGGCCAACTGCCCCGGGGCAACGATAGGCGGCACGGTTGAGAACAAAAGCTGGATCCCAGCGTTCGCTGGGATGACGGCTTGTCGGGCCGCCGGATGGGGTGCGGCTGCGACGCCGCCGTAGGGTGGGTCGAGCCGAAGGCGATACCCACCGTCGCCAGCAACCGCGACACATGGACGCAGGATGGGCTTTCTTTCGCGCAACCCATCCTGCGATGGAAAAAAAAAGACCGCGAACGATGCGTGCCACGGGTCACGCATCATTCGCGGCCAACGTCGCTGGCGCCAGTGGAGCGGAGGAGGCGAAGGCGACGGATGCTCCCCTGGTATTTCGACGGATGGGGGTGGTGGTGGGGGGTGGTCCCGGGAGTGTGGCGTTGGGGCGAATAGGACCACCCCCGCACCGAAGGCTTTCAGTGGAAATGGCAGGCCAGGGCGTGGTTTTCCCATATGCAGGACATGCGCGGTCCAGGCGTGCCCGCTATCGGGATTCCGAACTGCGCGGCGGCGTGCAGCCAGTCGTCGATCAGTGCGCGGTCGCTGAACCGGTACTCGCCGACATAGCTGCCCCCATCGCTGGCAATACTGCTGTCCGGCAGTTTGTTGCCATCGGCATCCTCGCTCGCACCGCTGACATACTCGGCCCGGGTGATCGCATCACGACGCAGCTTCATCAGCGTCCGGCTTCCGTCCCGCCAGACTAGGTTGATGGTGACGCCGTCCAGTCCGATCGACCGACCCGTGACCTCCAGTCCCAGGGCCGTGAGCTCGAAGGCCAGGTCGTTGAGGGTGGCCGAGCCGGGGCCCGCGCCTGCGAAGCGACGGGCGAGGGCCGTCCCCAACAGCTCTTGTAGGTCGCTGTCGGCGGCGACGAGCGCGGCGTTGGCATCCTCGAAGCCATCGGGGAAGGCCATCCCGGGGCCGGCCACGCCCTGTCTCGCGGTGATGACGGCCTGCGCGGCATCGGTGATGTTGGCGATGCGTGCGAAGGCCTCTGCGATCGAAGCGGGGACCGGTCGCGGCTGCGACCGGTAGCGTTGCGCCGTGCTGTCGAAGCGGTTCTCGAAGGCCCAGAGCTTGCGGCCCTGGAAATCGGAGACCAGGACCGTGCCGGCACCCCCTTTACCGGCAGCGCCGGCTGGATCGCTGCAGTCGTTGCAGACCACCAGGCCGCCTGCGACGGCCGGCCCGAACGAGCCGGCCAACAGCAGCGTGGCCACCCAGGCCGTGCCCGGTCGGAGTTGCGGGATACGCGTGTCGCCCATGCTGAACCTCCTGTTCGCGCGTACGGGGCCGAAGCGGGATCAGTAGTAGTGACAGCGGAGCGTCTGTCCGTCCCAGCTGCAGCTCATGCGCCTGCTCGGCGTCCCGTTGATGGGAACGCCATAGCGACTGGCGGCGTAGAGCCAGTTCTCGAGATTGGCATCGGAATGGAAACGGTAATTGCCAACGTAGTCACTGCCGTCCTGGGTGACGCCCGAATCGGGGATCCGGTTGCCGTCGGCATCGAAGCTCTGTCCCTCGATGGGCTCTGCCATCGTGACGTTGCCCTTGTGGATCACCATGGGCGTGATGCTGCCGTCGCTCCAGTGGACGGTGATGGTGATGAAGTCGAAGTTGAGCTTGCCGGCCATCCAGTCGACCGCGAGCGACTTGAGCGACGTGGCGAGGTTGTTCCAGGTATTGGAGCTGGTCGTCGCGCCCGCGTAGCTGGCCGCGAGCGCGCGGCCGAACTGGGCGCGCATGTTGGTGTCAGTGGCCACTTCGTACGCGCTCCAGCCTTCGAAACCGGCGGGAAAGGGGAAGGCGTTGCTGCGTGGGTCGTCCTGGCGCAGCACGATGTCGGCCGACGCGGGCGACACCGCGGACAGGGTCAGGTTGTTGCTGTGGTGGATGACACCGGGAATCGGAGTCGGGATGGGCAGGAGTCGACCCGTCTCGCGGTCGTACTCGTTGTTGTAGCCCCAGAGCTTCTTGCGGGCGAAATCCGACACGATCACCAGGCCGGTGCCGCCCTGCTTGGCTACCTGCGCGACCGAGGTGCAGTTGTTGCAGACCACCACGCCGCCGGCGGGGGCTTCCCCGGCGGCGAATGCAAGGCCCAGGAAGGCCAGGAGGGTGGAGGGGAGTCGATGGTTCATGGTCATGGTCCAAAATCCTTTTCTTGAGGGTGGTGGGGCGTCCCGTTCCCCTGTGCGTCCGTTGCCCTGCAGACGTCCGGCGCAGACGCCGTGCGCCGGGTGGCCGGCCTCGTGCCGGTTTCGTGTTGCCGCCCGTCCGCGGGAGCGGGCGTGGCGGCAGGTCTCGTGCGGCGTGCCCGGACGCCCAATGGCCGGGGGCGCCGGCCGGGCGGAGCGGCAGCGCGGGACGTTCCCGGTGGCATGCCGTCCGTGCATCGCGTTCGTTCCTCGAAGCCAAGCCTGATGTTTCCATAAGGAAACCACCATTGTCAACAAAGGGAAACGACAGGCGTCCGGGATCTGCCGAGAATGCGGGCATGGAGCACTTTGGCGCCCGGTTCAAACGCTTCCGGGACGTCCATGGATGGTCCCAGGAGCAGATCGGATTCGAACTCAACGTTTCGAAGGCGACCGTTTCCAAATGGGAAAGCGGTCGGGCGCAGCCGCGCCTGGAGAACCTCTCCGAGATCCGGCGGCTGGTCGCGCGCTATGGCCTGAGCCTGGACTACCTGATCGACGGGACCGGCCGTCCTGATGGCGCGGGCCGCCATGTCGCCGAGACACCGCCCGACTATCCGGCCGCCGTCGCCGGGAACGCCGACGAGGCCGCGCTGCTCGAGCATTTCCGCGCGCTCAAGCCGACCCGGCGAAAGGGCCTGCTGGCCTTGCTCGGGGACTGATCCCGCGTCGCCGGGACCGGGGCCGGCGGACCGGCCCCAGGTGGTTGCTCAGAGCGCCGCGCCGTCGAAGTGGTGGACCGGGATCGCTGACAGGTCGACGCCGTCCAGGCAGCGCAGGTTGATCGCCGCCATCGCGTTGCCCTTCGGGTCGGTGCCCTCGCCGAACGGATGCATGCCGCAAGTCCCGCAGAACCGGTGCTGGATGACGTGCTTGTTGAAGGTGTACGCGCGCAGCGCGTCCTCGCCCTGGTGGATGCGCAGCGCTTCGCGCGGGACGAACCACAGCAGCGCGCCCTTGCGCCGGCAGATCGAACAGTTGCAGTCCAGGCCGCTGTCGATATCGCCGTCGACCTCGTACGTCACCGCGCCGCAATGGCAGCTTCCGGTGTGGGTGGTCATCTCGTCGTCTCCTTGTCGGTGTCGTGGGGCCCCGGGGGGCGTGGTGCAGACCATACGCCTGCGCGACGAGCGAATCACCGTCCAGTCTCGGTGCGCGCGACGGGGGCCGCTACACTGGCCACATGCCCGACATCCAAGTCCTCGTCCTGATCCTGCTGCTGGCCGTGCTGGTCGCCGTGGGCCTGCTGGTGGCGCTGTTGCTGCGCCGGCCCGACGCCGCGCAGGATCCGTCGCAGGCACGCCTGCTCGAGGAACTGGGGAGCGAGCGCGAAGCGCGCCAGGGCTTGGCTGCCGAAGCCGCACGCCTGCAGGAGCGCCTGGCGTCGCGGGAAATCGAACTCCAGGCCGCGAACGCGCGGACCGGGGACGCCCTGGCCCAGGTCGCTGCCCTGGAGGACGAGTCCATGCGCCTGCGCCAGGCGCGCAGCGAAATGGAAACGGAACTGGCCCGCGCCCGTGCCCACCTCGAACACGGGGAGCGCGCCAACGTCGAAATGAAGCAGTTCCTCGAGCAGGCCCAGCAGAAGTTGTCCGCCGCCTTCACCGAGCTGGCCGGCAAGACCTTCTCGGACACGGTGAAGAGCAGTGCCGAACGCTCGCGCAGCGACATCGAGGTCCTGCTCAAGCCGTTCGCCGACCGGATCGGTGAGTTCCGGCAGCGCGTCGACGTGCTGTACGCGGAGGAAGCGAAGGAGCGTGCATCGCTGGCGGGCGCGGTCAACGAACTGAAGTCACTCAACCAGGACATGGCGCAGCGGGCGCTCGAACTGACCCGCGCGCTGCGCGGCAACGCCAAGGTCCGGGGCGACTGGGGCGAACTGATGCTCGAGAGCGTGCTGCGTGGCTCGGGGCTGCAGGAAGGCGAGCACTACGAGCGGCAACACAGCACGAGCGATGCCGATGGGCGCATGCTGCGGCCGGACATCGTCGTGCGGCTGCCCGACGATCGGCGCATCGTGGTCGACAGCAAGGTCAACCTGATCGCCTGGCAGGAAGCCATGAACGCGGAGGAGCCGCTGGACCAGCAGGACGCGCTGCGGCGGCACGCGGTCGCGCTGCGGCAGCACGTCAAGGACCTCGCCGAGCGCGACTATCCGCGCGCGATGGGCGAGGACACGCTGGAGGTGACGGTCGCCTTCGTGCCGATCGAGGGCGCCCTGTCGGCGGCATTGGGTGCCGACGCCGAACTGCAGGCGTTCGCCTTCGACCGCCGCGTGGTCCTGGCCTCGCCCAACACGCTGATGGCGGTCCTGCGCGTGGTCGACCGGCTGTGGACGCGCGACCGCGTGCAGAAGCAGGCCATGCAGATCAGCCGCAGCGGTGGCCTGCTGATCGATGCGCTGAATGGCTTCCTGGCCGACTTCGACAAGGTCGACGAACGCCTGCGTCAGGCACGCGAGAGTTACGACGGCGCGCGCAGGCGCCTGACCGAATCGCCACAATCGGTGATGGAACGGGCACGGCGCCTGGAAGCCATGGGCGCACGCGGCAGGAAGCTGCTGCCGGCCGATGACGTGGAGGCCGAATCCCAGGCCAGTCTCCCCCAGGCCGATGGTCCCGCAGCGGGGCGGGACTCCGGCGACGCGGACTGATCAGCCGGTCGCGGCGTTGGGCACCGCGCAGGTGTCGGGCAGGTGGTCGTCGAGGCGTGTGGCCTCGACCGCACGGAGCTTCTGCGCGTAGCCCGGCGCATCGCTGGATTCCAGCGTGCCGGTGATCTCGGCATACACGCCCTGGTTGGGCACGCCCAGCGCCATCGAATGCGCGGTGGACCGCGTGCGCAGTGGCTCGAGCACCTCTTCGGAGCCGACCACCCACAGCGGGGCCTGGTTGCCGCAGGGGCGAATCAGGTGCGAACCGTCCTGGAAGATGTACTGGCCGCGGATCGTCGAGGGCGGGACGACCTCGTCGGGCGTGGACGCGCAGGCGGTCGACGCCGCGGCGAGGGCCATGAGGGCGGAAGCACGGCCTAGCAGGCCGAGGGGGGATGGCGAACGGGGCATCGCGAAGTCCTTCTCTGGTGGGTTCGATCCTTGGGGCGCTCGACGGGTCAGGCGCGCCGGGACGGCGACACCTTAGCAGGCGTCGGCGTCATGCATCACCCCCACGGCCGGGACGTCAGCCGCCGCCGCCGTCGGCCGGCAACACCGGCATCGCATCCACCGGCACGGTGGGATTGTTCTCCTCGCGCAGGTAGTCCGGCAGCGAGTCGTCCTCCTCGAGCTGGCGGTCGCCGAAGATCTGGTAGCTGCGGCGCTGCATCCAGGCATCGCGCACCAGGGTGTAATCGTCCTCGGCACCCTCGCGCAGGCTGTCGGTGGCCAGCAGCTGGGCGCGCACGTCGACCAGCTGGAGGCCCTGCAGGGGGATGCGCACGCTGTCGACCTCGACCTGGCGCAGCGGGCTCAATGGCGCGTCGCCGACCATGCCCAGGCTGTCGCGCAGGGTGCGCGGGCCGAAGAGCGGCAGCTCGACGTAGCGCGAGCGTTTCCACCCCCACACGCCGAGGGTCTGGCCGAAGTCCTCGCTGCGGTTGGGCAGCTTGGCGTCGCTGGCCGGGTCGAAGATGCCCGCGATGCCCAGCGTGCTGTTGAGCAGGAAGCGTCCCATCGACTGCCCGGCCTGCTTCGGCTTGCCCTGCAGCAGTGCGTTCACCGCGGCCACCGGCTGGCCGAGGTTGTTGAAGAAATTGCTTACGCCCAGGCGCACGGGGCGCGGCACGACCTTGACGTAGCCGCGCGCCAGCGGGCGCGCGACGCTGCGGTCCACGGCGTTGTTGAAGCGGTGCATCTTGCGGTTGTAGCGCTCCCAGGGGTCGTAGCTGGGGGCCACTTCGGCCGGAGTGGGCAGGGTGGGGTCGGCGACGGGGTCGTACGGGTCGCCATAGATGTCGAGGTAGTCGATCTCGGCCTGGGTTGGCGTGCCCCCTTCGCCTTCGACGCCGACCGGGGCCGATGGCGGCACGGGTTCGACGGGCGCGGTGTCGGCCGGCTGCGGCGTTTCCACGGGTTCCGTGGGCTCGACCGGCTCCGCCGGGGGCGCCACCGGCGCGGGAATCGCCGGTTGCGTCGGGTCGGTCTCGCCCTGCGCATCACCAGTGGCCTCGTTGAGGCAGCGCTGGAATGCCGAGGGCGCGTTGTCGGCCGCTTCCATGCATCGCTGGTAGGCCGCCTGTTCGCGGGCCGAAAGCGGGCGGGTGATGATCTGGGCACTGGCATCCAGGGCCGGCAGGGCCACCAGGCCGGCGAGCAGGCACATCAGCAGGCGGATGGGGCGGGGGTGCGAGTGGGGGAATCGCATGGGGGCAGTGTACGTCCGGGGCGGAGGCGCCGGCCACGCGATCCTGCGTTGGCGACCGGAACACTGTGTATTGGAAAGTGGGGTCAGCCGCCGTAGGCCAGCCGTGCGTCGAGTCGATAGGCGCTGCGAAGCTCGGCCAGGCCTTCGGGGCTGCCCTGGATGGTAACCGCTCCGGCGCGGTCGGCCAGTTCCGCCAGCAGCGCCAGGCCGGCGCTGTCGATGCGCGCGACGTGCGCCAGGTCGAAACGGGTGACGCCGTCGAGCAGCCCGCTGGCCTGCGCCCAGACGCCGGCGCAGGCATCGCGGTCCAGGGTCCCGGCGAACACCAGCGCGTCGCCTTCGCGGCGCGCGCTGCCGGCGAGGGGCCCCGTGCCGGCCATGCTCAGTTCGCCGCCGCCTTGAGGTTGCCGGCCTTCAGGTCGGCCGCCACTTGCGGGATCGACTTCTGGCGCAGCGGCGTGTCGAACTGGTTGCGGAAGGTCTGCACGAAGCTGACGCCTTCGACCATGACGTCGAACACCTTCCACTGGCCGCCGTTCTGGCGCATCAGGTAGTCGACCGGCACGGGTTCGCCCCCCTGGCGCAGGTATTCGCTGGAGACTTTGACGATGGCGCCGCCGCGGATCGGCGTTTCCGACTTCACCCGCACCTGCAGGCGCGTGTTGAAGTCGAGCAGCGAGGCACCGTAGCGGCCCATCAGGCTGTCGGCGAGCGCGTCCGCGAACAGCTTGACGTCGGCGTCGGACGCGCCGCGCCCATGCGTGCCCAGCACCAGGCGGGCGGCATAGTCGCGGTCGAAGATCGTGTTGAACTCGCTGGCCATGAACGCGCGCAGCTTGCCGCGGTCGGCGGTGAACTCCGCGCGGCGGGATTCCAGCGTGTTGAGGATGCGGGTGCTGTTGTCGAGCACCAGCTTGCTGGGCGAGCCAGCCGGTGCCTGGTTCACGGCCTGGGCCTGGGCAAGCGCCGCGGTCGGCGCGGCGAAAGCCGCGGCCGTGGCGATCAACAACAGGGACAGCGGTCGGGCAAAGCGATTCATGGGCAACTCCTGTGGGGGGAGGGCTCGGAGAAGGAGGCTACTTCAGGTAGTCGGGCACGTCGTCGGCGCCGTCGTCGGCGGGCGGCGTTTCCCCGGCACCCGTAGCGGCATCTTCGCCGGGCGTACCCGCACCGCCGCTGAACATGTACTTGCCCACCATCTGGATGATGTCGACCGAGGACTGGGTCAGGAAGATCTCGTCGCCCTCCTTCAGGGGGTCCGGGTCGCCGCCGGGGGCCAGACCGACATAGCTCTCGCCGAGCAGGCCGCTGGTGAGGATCGCGGCGCTGGTGTCAGCCGGCAGGTCGTCGTAGCGGCTGTCGATGGCCAGGGTGACGACCGAGTCCAGCTTGACCGGGTCCAGGCCGATCGACTTGACCTTGCCGATCGCCACGCCGCCGATCTTGACCGGCGCATTGGGGCGCAACGGGCCCAGGTTGGTGAAGCGGGCGGTCACCGAATAGGTGCTGCCGCCGAAGCCGAAGCTGCCATTGGTGGAGGCGATCGCCAGCACCAGCAGCGAAGCCAGGGCCAGCAACAGGAAGGCGCCGACGGCGAATTCGATTCGGGGGGCACGACTGCTCATGGACGGATACTCACGGGTGTGGACGGCTGCGCGAAGGGACGCTCAGCGGAAGAGGAGGGCGGACATGACGAAGTTGAACATCAGCACCAGCAGCGAGGCGTTCACCACCGCGCGGGTGGTCGCCACCGAGGTGCCTTCGATCGTGGGCTCGGCGTGGAAGCCCACGTAGGCCGCGACCAGCGCGGCGACCGCGCCGAACACCGCCGCCTTGACGAAGGCCATGCCGAAGTCCTTGCCGAAATCGACGCTGTCCTTGAGCACCTGCCAGAAGACGCCCGAGTCGATGCCGATCACGTGCACCGCCTCGAAGTAGCTGGCCGAGATCGCCAGGCTGCAGAAGAACGCGGTCAGCAGCGGCACGCACAGCACTGCCGCCCAGAAGCGGGGCGCGACGGCCTTGCCGACGGGGTCGATCGCCATCAGGCCCAGGGCGGTGATCTGGTCGGTGGCGCGCATCAGGCCCAGTTCGGCGGCGATCGAGCTGCCGGCGCGGCCAATGAACAGCAGCGCGGTGAGCACCGGGCCCAGCTCGCGGTACAGCCCCAGGCCCAGCATCGCGCTGACCTGGTTGGCGGCGCCGTAGGTGTCGAGGGCGCGATAGCCCAGCAACGTGACGCTAAGTCCGACGAACGCGCCGCCAACGGCGATGATGGGAAGCGAACGGGCGCCAATCTTGTAGATTTCGCGCACGAACTCGCGAAACAGGTCGGCCGACGGCCGCGACGCGCGCAGGACCGCGAGCGAAAACAGGCCGGCGCGACCCAGCGAGCGGGTGGCTTCGACGAAGGCCATCAGCAGCCCTCCATGGGGACGGGACCGTGCGACGGGCAGGTCGGTGGGGACATGCGGCTTGGGCGGGGGGTCATGCGGCCTCCGTGCGCGGTGCGGCGTCGAAGCCGATCGGTCCGTCGGGCTCGCCCTTCAGGAACTGCTGCACGAGCGGGTCGGGACTGGCGGACAGGGCGTCGGGGCTGCCGGAAAAGACGATGCCGCCGTTGGCGATCACGATTGCGTGGTCGGCGACGGGCAGGGTCTCGTGGACATGGTGGGTCACCACGATGCTGGTCAGGCCGAGCGTATCGTTGAGCCGGCGCACCAGCGCCATCACCACGCCGCTGGCGATCGGGTCCAGGCCGGTCAGCGGCTCGTCGTAGATCATCAGCGGCGGGTCGAGCGCCAGCGCCCGGGCCAGGGCGACGCGGCGCGCCATGCCGCCCGACAGCTCGCGCGGGAAGGCGTCGGCGGCGGCGCGCAGGCCGACGGCGTGCAGTTTCATGCGCACCAGGCGGTCGATGACCGGTCGCGGCAGTCGCGTATGCGCCCGCAGCGGCAGGCCCACGTTCTCGGCCGCGGTCAGGTCGGTGAGCAGGCCATTGCCCTGCAGCAGCACGCCGATGCCCTTGCGCAGTTCGAGCAGGTCGCGGTTGCGGCGCGGGATGGGGCGTCCGAAGACTTCGACGGTGCCCGCCGCCGCCTCCAGTTCGCCGGTCAGGGCGGCGAGCAGGGTCGACTTGCCACTGCCCGAGGGGCCCAGCACGGCGATCACCTGCCCCTTGGGCACGTCGAGGCTGATGTCGCGCAGCACGGTGCGGCCGCCACGCTCGAGGCGGACGTCGCGCAGGTGGACGATCGATGGGGCGGCTTCGGTCATGGTGTCCCGGGTTGGCTGGGAAGTGGCGCGTGGCAACCGTCGAGAGTGGGGGCTGCCGGCTGAACGACGCGTGTCAGTGCGCGCTCGCGTCGAGAGATTGTCGCAGTGCCGCCGCCGCGCTGCACCTCAGTCCTCTCCCGCGGGAGCCGGAACCAGTCCCCAGCGGTCGAGCACCCACAGCACCAGCAGGCCCGTCGCGGTACCGGCCACCCCATACGCGGCGTCGATCGGGTCGCGGGTGTTGAGCACCGGGATGAAGGACTCGTACGCGAGATTGGCGGCCACCAGCCCCAGCCCACCCCAGGCAAGGACGCGCAGGCGCCCGCCCGCCATCAGGAAGGGATAGCCGATGCCCGTGTACAGCAGGTAGGCGATGCACAGGTTGGAGACGTGGGAATAGAACCCGGGGAACAGCGCGACCAGCGTAGCTGCGTGAAAGGTCTCCCACTTGCGGCCCATGAACAAAGCCATGACCGCGACCAGCATCGCCAGGTACCCCAGCGCGGCCCACGGAAGGGGCACGCGGCGCAGTGCGGGCGGCGGGAGATGTCCGGGCATCGTGGCGGGGCGGGGGGCGGCGACGGTCGGGCCAGGGACCTCCACGGTACTACGCCCGCGAGGAACCCCGGCGACACCCGCGCCACCCATGACCATCCACAGGGGGCAGGCGGCCGCTCCACCACCCAGAATGGGGCATCAACCGACAAGGAGTATCCGTCCGTGCGCATTGTCTCCGCCCGCAACACCCTGGCCCTCGCGCTGGCGCTTGGCCTCTCCGCCTGCAATCCGCAGCCCGCCGGCGGCGACGCCACGGCATCGACCGAAGCGGCGGCGCCCACCGCCGAGCAGGTGCAGGACGAATCCCGTCGCCTGAACGCCTGGTTCGACGAACAGTACGAGGAGCAGCTGCAGTTCAGCCCGATCCAGCTGACCTTCCTGGGCCGCAAGGACCTCAACGACCAGATCGACGACCTGTCCGAGGCCGGCACGCGCGAGCGCGTGGCGTGGATGAAGGCCTCGGTCGAGGCCATGGAGTCGAAGTTCGACTACGACCGGCTCGACCCGGAGACGCAGCTGTCGTGGGACCTGTGGAAGCGCCAGTACGAGGATGCGCGCGACGGCCTTCCCTTCATCGCCCATGGCTATCCGTTCGACCAGATGAACGGCGCCCAGAACATCCTCCCGATGTTCATGATCAACTTCCACAAGGTCGACGACGAAAAGGACTACCTCGCCTACGTCTCTCGCCTGCAGAAGTCGGAAGTCGCGTTCGACCAGCTGCTCGAGCGTGGTCGCGCCGCCACCGCCGAGGGCATCCGCCCGCCGAAGTTCGCCTACGAAGGCGTGATCGACCAGTCGAAGAAGGTCATCACCGGCGCGCCCTTCGGCGAGGGGCCCGACAGTGCGCTTTGGGCCGACGCGCAGGCCAAGGCCGATGCCCTGGTCGAAGCCGGCACGATCAGCGCCGAGCGCGCGGCCGAACTCAAGGACCAGGCGCGCAAGGCCCTGCTCGAGCACGTGAAGCCGGCCTACGAGCGGATCATCGCCTTCGCCGAGGCCGACCTGCCCAAGGCGGCCGACGATGCCACCGGCGTGGGCACCACCCAGCCCGACGGCGCGGCGTACTACGCCTACCAGCTCAAGCAGAACACCACCACCGACATGAGCGCCGAGCAGATCCACGAACTCGGCCTGAAGGAAGTCGCACGACTGCGCGGCGAGCTCGAGGCACTCAGGGCGCCCGCCGGCTACGAAGGCGACCTCGAGGGCTTCTTCAAGCACGTCCAGGCCGATCCCGAGCGCCTGTTCCCCAACACCGACGCCGGTCGCCAGGCCTACATCGACGAGGCCACCGCCGACATCGCCAACATCAAGCAGCACCTGCCCAACTACTTCGGCCTGCTGCCCAAGGCCGACCTGGTGGTCAAGCGCGTGGAACCGTTCCGCGAGCAGGACGGCGCCGCCCAGCACTACTACCCGGCCACGCCGGACGGGTCGCGCCCGGGCATCTACTACGCGCACCTGTCCGACATGAACGCCATGCCCAAGACCGAGCTGGAGGTCATCGCCTACCACGAGGGACTGCCAGGCCACCACATGCAGATCTCCATCGCGCAGGAGCTCACCGGGATCCCGAAGTTCCGCACCCAGTACGGCAGCACCGCGTACTCCGAGGGCTGGGGCCTGTACTCGGAGTGGTTGGCCAAGGAGATGCCGGGTACCTACCAGAGCTGGTACGCCGAGTACGGTCGCCTGATGTCCGAGATGTGGCGCGCGATCCGCCTGGTCGTCGACACCGGCCTGCACGCCAAGGGCTGGACCGAGCAGCAGGCCTACGACTACTTCCGTGCCAACAGCTCGGTGCCCGACGCGGCCATCCGCTCCGAGATCCGCCGCTACCTGGTCAATCCGGGCCAGGCCACGGCCTACAAGATCGGCATGATCAAGATCCAGGACCTGCGCCGGAAGGCGGAGAGCGAGCTGGGCGAAGGCTTCGACATCCGTGGCTTCCACGACGCGGTCCTCGGCGGGGGCGCCATGCCGCTGGACCTGCTGGAGAAGCGCGTGGACCGCTGGATCGAAAGCCAGAAGTCCGCGGCCCCGGCGGTGGACGCCGAAGCGGCGTGATCGCCGGCGCCTGGCCAGGGGTGGGGCGCCCGGCGATGCTGCTGGTGCCGGGACTGCTGCTGGCCGGAGCCGTGGTGGCAGGAGGGGGCGAGTCGCTCGCCCCGTCCGTCCCGCAAGCGCCGATCGTGGCGAGCGTGGAAGGTCGCCAGGTGCTGTCCTACGAACTGCGCCTGGCCAACCGCTCGGCGCAGGCGCTGGATCCACTGGGCGTCGAGATCCGGGCCGGCGATAGCGTCCTGGCCCGGCATGCGGGCGAGGGCCTGGAAGCGCGGCTCGACCGCTCCGGTTCGCAACAGCCGCGTGCCCCGGGCACGCCGGTTCCGCCCGGGGGCGAGGCGGTGGTCTTCATCGACATCGCGTTCGATGCCGCCGACATGCCTCCGCCCGCGCTCGAACACCGCATTGAGGTTGGTGGGCGCGATGCGGATGGCGAAGTGAGCGTGCAACGCATCGAAGGCGCATCCATCCGCGTATCGAACGCCATCGGCAGCGCGCTTTCGCCGCCGTTGCGGGGCGGACCCTGGATCGCGGTCAGCGATACACGATGGCCGCGCGGCCATCGCCGCGTGGGCTACCAGGTCGACGGCCGCCTGCGCACGCCCGGCCGGCATGCGGTCGACTGGGTCAAGCTCGACGGCGACGGGCGGCGCTTTCCCGAAGGGGCCACGCTGGCCCGCCAGGCCTACAGCCATGGCGAGGACGTCCTCGCCGTCGGCGATGCGCGCGTGGCGTTCGTACGCGACGACCTCGACGAGCGAAGCCGGCTGGACGCCGTCATCGATCGCGAACGCGCGCGTCGCGAGGGCAGCGGCAACACCGTGGTCCTCGATCTGGGCGACGGCCGTTTCGCCCACTTCGCCCACCTGCGGCCGGGCAGCATCGTCGTCGCGAAGGGCGACCGCGTGGCCCGGGGCGACAAGATCGCCGAGGTCGGCTTCAGTGGGGGTGCCTCGGCCCCTCAACTGCATTTCGCCATCACCGACGCGGCCGATGAACATGCCAGCGAAGGCCTGCCGTTCCATTTCGATGCCTTCGCGCTGCAGGGCCGCTACGCCGACCCTTCCCGTGCAGGATCGGAGCCCTGGTCCGCGGCCGGCGCGGCGGCCGGGACGCGGCGCGATGAAATGCCCGCACGGGGTGCAGTGGTCGTGTTCGACGCGCGGCACTGAGCCGCGGGGCGCAGGCCGCCGCCGACCCTGTCGCCCCTCGGACGACGCGTTTTCCCCAGTTGCCGAGGGCGCCCGCCGCGCGTCGTATCCGCCGTGCGCGCTGCCAGGCCGCCGCCCCCATGACCAGGAATGCGCCGCCGATGACGACCCGCGCGGTCTGCCCCCGGACCATGCCGATGGCGCCCAGCACCGCGCCGGACAGGACGAGCGCGGCTTGCAGGGCGGTCTGGACCATGGTCTTCCCCTTTGCATGCGTCCCGGGGTGGGCGCAGGGTGAACCCTGGCGCGGCGGGTGCCGGACTAGAGGCTGGCCAGATGCCCGTAGCTCAGGACGCGGGTGACCTGCCAGCGACCTTCGAGCCGGCGCCAGACGATGGTGAAGTCGGCGACGCCGTCGCAACGCCCCGTGCTGGTCTGGCAGAAGCGATGGGTGCCCTGTTCGATGGCGCCGAAGCCATGGATGGGGTACACGCGCAGCGTCCCGGGGACGAGTTCGCGGCTGAAATGCCCACAGGCATGTTCGCGGGTGTTGGCAAGCATCGCCTCGCGCGACCAGGTCACCCCGCCGGTGTCGTGGTAGAACTCGACGTCCGGCGCGAAATAACTGGCGTGCCTGCGCAGCTGCTCCGGCGTGCTGCAGCGGTTGAAGGCGTCGAACATCGCCGCATCCAGCGCGGCCACGGTGTCGTACAGCGCGTCGACCGCGACGTCCGCGCTTTCGTCGGAGGTGGGGGCGGCGGCCCATGCCGGCACGCATGCCAACGCCAACACCAGGCTTGCGAAGGTCTTCATCGGGTCTGCTCCAGCGGGGTTCAGGCGCATTGCGCGGGCGCGGGCCGCCAGCCGAGCAGGCGCGCCGGCAGCGTCAGCACGGCATGCAGGAACGCGAACAGCGCCGAGAAGGTGACCCCGACCAGCCGGAACGGCAACGACACCAGCCAGACGAGGGGCCACAGCACCAGGGCGAGCAAGGCCAGCGGCCAGCACAGCACCAGCAGCAGGCACCAGGCGAGCAGGGCGATCAGGGTCTTCATGCACGGTGTCCTCGATTGGGCGGGCGGTGCCCGTCCACATCACCTTGCGAGGCCGCGCCGCGCACGGCAAGACAGCGTGCGACGAACCGGGGCGGGCGCCGATGAAACGGGCGACGGGGCGACGAAAGCATGGCGCCCGGCCTGGGCCAGGCGCGGCACCTGAGGCGGTGCTCGCGTTCAGCCGGCGCCGGCCTCCACGCGCAGCCATGCGCAGAACGCATCCGCGCACGGGTGGGGTCGGGCCTGCGGCTGCCGCACGATCCAGAACGCGTAGGCATTGGCCAGCGCCAGCGGGAAAGGTCGCACCAGCCGGCCGGCCCGGAGGTCGTGCGTGACCAGTGGGCCCACGCCGAGGGCCACGCCCTGGCCGGCGGCCGCGGCCTCCTGCGCCAGGTAGATGCTGTCGAACACCGTGCCCTGGCGGGTATCGACGCCCGCCTCGCCGCTCGCCTCCAGCCAGGCCTGCCAGTCCGGGACGCCCGGGCGCCCGGCGGCACTCTCGTCGTGCAGCAGCGGATGGTGGCGCAGGTCCGCCGGCCGGCGCAGCCGGTGCGGCCCGGCCTCGACCCGCGCCCGGGCACAGACCGGGAAGACCGGCGCGTCCATCAGGCGTTCGACCTGCAGGCCGTCATAGGCACCAGGGCCGTAGCGTATCGCCACGTCGACCCCATCGCGGTGGAAATCGGCCGGCCCGTCGTCGGTTTCGACCCGCACCCTGCACTCCGGATGGTCGTGCTGGAAACGATGCAGCCGGGGCGCCAGCCATTTCGCGGCCAAGGACTCCAGCGTGCTCACGCGCAAGGGCCGGTCGCCCTCGGCACGAGCGCGATCGACGGCGAGCTCGAGCTCGGTGAACAGCGTCGTGAGCGACGTCGCCAGGCGCGCACCCGCCTCGCTCAACTCGACCCCGCGGTGGCGCCGATGGAAGAGGGCCGTGCCCAGGTGCTCTTCCAGGCGCTTGACCTGGTGGCTCACGGCCGCGGGCGTCACGAACAGCTCGGCCGCCGCGGCCTGCAGGCTCCGGTGGCGCGCGGCCGCCTCGAACGCACGCAAGGCCTTGAGGGGGGCGGGAGGACGGGGCTTCACGACATGCCTGCAGTGGGCGGCGATAGCGCATGTTATCAAGTTAGTTTTTCTTGATCGAAGCGCAATTCTTGTCGTTTGCGGGCGCGCGCGGCAGCGGAAACCATGGGGCACACGCATCCAAGCGAGCCCACCGATGCAATACCAAGCGATCCGCCCTGACGTCCTGGTCTTCGTCGGCGACAGCCATCTTTCGGTCGCCACCGCGTTCGTCGATGGCGACGACGTGCTGCTGGTCGATGCGCTCGGCAGCATGGAAGACGCCCTGGCCATGCGCCAGGTGCTGTGCGCGGAGATGGGCAAGACCGTCCGCATCATCGCCGCGACCCATTACATGAGCGACCACCTGGCGGCCATGCGCCTGTTCCCGGATGCGATGACGATCGCGCATCGGCACCACCGCCTGGGCTTCCAGATGCAGAACCGACCGGCCCACGCGACCTATCGCGCGCCCAAGCTCGTCTTCGATGCCGCCATGACGCTCCACTGGGGCGCGCACGAGCTGCGCTTCGTCCACAACCCCGGCAGGACACCCGACCATGTCAGCGTCGACGTGCCCACGGCCGACCTGGTGTGCGCCGGCGACAACATCGTCGGCCACATCGTTTACGTCTCGCGCGCGGATCCCGCGATGCTGCGGCAGGCGATCGCGGCGATGCGCCGGTTCGGACGCGGCACGGTGGTCGGCGGGCACATGGGATGCTTCCCCGCCGCCGTGCTCGAGGATGCAATCCACTACCTGGACCGCCTGCAGCGTCGCGCGATCGAGGTGCATGCACGCGTGCCCGCGGCGGAGATCGCGGCTGCGCTGGCGCGCATCCGCATCGAGGACTGCATCGCCACGGGCGTCGAGCCCACTGACTTCGAGCGCGAATGGCACGGCCACAACCTGGAGGCCATGGCCTCGCAGTCCCTGTTCGCGCTCGACGCCGCCCTCCAGGCGCGCGAGGCACGCGCATGAGCCGCGTCGCCGCCCCCGGGCGTCGCCGCTTCCTGCTCGGCGCCGCGGGGATGGC
>NZ_VICE01000097.1 GCF_006546775.1 Marilutibacter aestuarii | reverse complement strand
GCCTGATCGATCTCAACGTTAAGGTCATCAACATGAGTTTCGGCACGCCCGAATCGGCGTTGTCGGCCGACGCACCGCTGCCGCACGAGGAGGTCATCCGGTATGCCCTGGCACGCGGCGTGATCCTGGTGGCCGCCAGCGGCAATTCGGGCCTGGCGGAACGCTTCTATCCGGCGGCCCACGACGGCGTGATCGCCGTGGGCGCCATCGACCGGGGGCTGGAGCCGGCCGCGTTCAGCACGCGCGGCGACCACGTCGCGGTCTGCGCACCCGGCCGCGGCATCCCGACATGCGGCCTGCAGGGCTACCAGAGCGCCACCGGCACCAGTTTCGCCGCGCCTTTCGTCGCTGCCGCCTGCGCGCTGCTGGCGTCGCGGGCACAGCGACGCGCCTGGCCGCTGGACAGCCATGAAGCCCGCGACCTGCTGGCGAGCAGTGCGCGACCGTTCGGCCGCGCCGGCGTGGGCGGCTGCGGGAACGGCGTAATCGACGCGCTCGCGGCGTTGCGCCTGCTCGACCGGCGGATCGACCGCGACATCGCGCTGGAAACCGGAAGCGAGCCCGACCTGCACGAGACGTCCGTGTCCCCATCCCCGCGCGGCTCCCCGGCCCTACCAGCCTGAGGACCGCCCCCACGCGACCCCGGGTCGCGACCGTGTCATCGCAATGCTGCCGAGGAGAACCCCATGGCGACCCATCGAAGTTCCAGCCAGTCCCGCAAGCCAGTGGGCCCCCCGGCACCCGTCACCGGCGCCGAGCGGCATGCCGGCTTCCACCACTCCGTTCCCGATGAGAGAGAACAGTCATGAAACGTATCCTGCTGGTCGACCTGGGCGAGCGCGAGCTGAAGAAGCGCCAGGAGCTGCGTGCCCGCCAGCAATTCCTCGAGACCCTCGAGAAGACCGCCGACACCAGCGGCGGCCTCAACAGCAAGCAGCTGGACGAACTGGCGCGCATTCGCCGCCAGCTCGCCAGCGACACCGTGATCGATCCGTTCTACCGGCTGGTGGCCGCCACCCACCAGCAGAAGGACTGGAGCGAGCTCCGCCGCCAGAACGCCTTCGTCCACGAGTACGGCCTGATGGGGAGCCAGCGCATGCTGGGCAACCTGCTCGATCCGCTTGAGGCGAACGAACGCGAGATCGCATCCATATGCGGCCTGCTGCAGGTCGAGGGCTACACCGACTCGGAGCGGCCCGACTTCGTCGAGCGGATCAGCCGGGCGCAGGGCGAGTACCGTCGCCACCGTGCCCTGTTCGATGCCGTGTTTGCGCATCTGGGCCAGCGCTACGAGGTGAGCCTGAAGTCGCAGATCGACGCCGGCCTGGTCGATCCCGGTATCGTCGGCTGCGTCGAACCCGGCGGCGATCCCCAAAGCCGCAACGAAGTGCTCGACCATGCGATGGCCAAGCGTGCGGCGATCAACGCCGCCCAGGGCGCCGTGGCGCGCGCCGGCGAGGCCGAGCGCGCGGCGCAGGCCGCCGCGGAATCGGCGCGGTCGCTCGAACGGACCCGCAAGGAGCGGCAAGGCG
>NZ_VICE01000009.1 GCF_006546775.1 Marilutibacter aestuarii | reverse complement strand
GATGCGCTTGCGTGGCACGTCGACCTCGAGCACGCGTACCTTCACCACGTCGCCGGCCTTCACCACCTCGCGCGGGTCCTTGACGTAGCGGTCGGCGAGCTCGGAGATGTGCACCAGCCCATCCTGGTGGACGCCGATGTCGACGAAGGCGCCGAACGCGGCGACATTGCTCACCACGCCTTCCAGCACCATGCCTTCGCGCAGGTCCTTGATGTCCTCCACGCCATCGGCGAAGCGGGCGGCCTTGAACTCGGGGCGCGGGTCGCGGCCGGGCTTCTCGAGCTCCTTGAGGATGTCGCGCACGGTCGGCACGCCGAAGGTCTCGTCGGTGAACTGCTCGGGCTTCAGGCCGCGCAGCAGGGCGCTGTCGCCGATCAGCTGCTTCACGTCGCGGCCGCACTGGGCGAGGATGCGCTCGACCACCGGGTAGGCCTCCGGATGCACGGAAGAGGCGTCCAGCGGCTGCTCGCCCTCGCTGATGCGCAGGAAGCCGGCGCACTGCTCGAAGGTCTTCTCGCCCAGGCGCGGCACCTTCAGCAGGGCCTTGCGGCTGGCGAAGGGCCCGTTCTGGTCGCGATACACGACGATGTTCTCGGCCACCGTCGTCGACAGCCCGGACACACGGGTGAGGAGGGCGGCCGACGCCGTGTTGACGTCGACGCCGACGGCGTTGACGCAGTCCTCCACGCGCGCGTCCAGCGCCCGGGCGAGCCGGTACTGGTCGACGTCGTGCTGGTACTGGCCGACACCGATGGCCTTGGGCTCGATCTTCACCAGTTCGGCGAGCGGGTCCTGCAGGCGACGCGCGATGGACACCGCGCCGCGCAGGGAGACGTCGAGGTCGGGGAACTCCTTCGAAGCAAACTCGGACGCCGAATACACCGAGGCCCCGGCCTCGCTGACGACGATCTTCTGCATCGCCTGCGCCGGCAGCAGCTTGAGCAGGTCGCCGGCCAGCTTGTCGGTCTCGCGCGAGGCGGTGCCGTTGCCGATGGCGACCAGCTCCACGCCGTGCTTCTCGCACAGGGCGCGCAGTACGTGCAGCGAGGCGTCCCACTGGCGCCGGGGTTCGTGCGGGTAGATGGTGGCGGTGTCGACCAGCTTGCCGGTGCGGTCGACCACCGCGACCTTGACCCCGGTGCGCAGGCCCGGGTCGAGCCCGAGCACGGCCTTCGGGCCCGCGGGCGCGGCCAGCAGCAGGTCCTTGAGGTTGTCGCCGAACACGTCGATGGCCTCGGCCTCGGCCTTCTCGCGGGCCTGGCCGAACAGGTCGAGCATCAGGTGCAGGTGCAGCTTGGCCTTCCAGGCCAGGCGGCAACCGTCGAGCAGCCACTTGTCGGCGGGCCGGCCCTGGGCGCGGACGCCGGCGTGCAGGGCGACCCGGCCCTCGGCCTGGGCGTGGCCGGCCTCGGCGTCGCTGCCCGGGTCGAGGTCCAGGAACAGGAATTCCTCGCGCCGCCCGCGGAACAGCGCCAGCAGGCGGTGCGAGGGGATCGCGGCGAGGTTCTCGGCGTGGTCGAAGTAGTCGCGGTACTTGGCGCCTTCGGCCTCCTTGCCCTCGGCCACGCGCGCGCGGATCACGCCGACCTCGGACAACCAGGCGCGCAGGCCGCCGACCAGGGTCGCATCCTCGGCCCAGCGCTCCATCAGGATCGCGCGCGCCCCGTCCAGTGCGGCCTTGGCATCGGCAACGCCCTTGTCGGCATCCACGTAGGCGGCCGCGGCCTCCTCGGGCACCTGCGTCGGATCGTCGAGCAGGCCGTCGGCCAGGGGCTCCAGGCCGGCTTCACGGGCGATCTGGGCCTTGGTGCGGCGCTTGGGCTTGTACGGCAGGTACAGGTCCTCCAGGCGCGCCTTGCTGTCGGCCGACTCGATCTCGGCGCGCAACGCGTCGTCGAGCTTGCCCTGCTCCTCGATGCTCGCCAGCACCGCGGCGCGCCGGTCCTCCAGTTCGCGCAGGTAGGTCAGCCGCGTTTCCAGGTTGCGCAACTGGATGTCGTCCAGTCCGCCCGTGACTTCCTTTCGGTAGCGGGCGATGAAGGGCACGGTGGCGCCTTCGTCGAGCAGGCCGATGGCGGCGATGGCCTGGGCGGGCTGGGCACCGATCTCGTCGGCGATGCGGGCGGCGATCTGGGCGGCGACGCGGGTCGCGCTGGACTTGGAGCTGTCGGACATCGATTTCTGGCATTGCGGGACGCGGGGTCCGGGGCGTCGATTGTGGCAATGCGCCGCGGCCAGCGGTACCCGTTGACAAGCCGGCCCGTACCCGCCCCGGCCGTCGCGGCGACGGCCGCG